>DATKUK010000013.1:0-103240 GCA_035530655.1 Phycisphaerae bacterium | reverse complement strand
TCCATTGCGGGTCTCCTTGTGACGAGAACTGCTGTTCCTCAACACTTGGAGACCCTATATATTGTGGATAACCCGATCGCGCAACTACCTATTTTAACAAGAGTTACGAAACCATAACTCTCTGACCGAAAACGGCACTAGAGTGCGCGTGCGGGAACGCGCCTGCCCTTGTCTGACGACTCGATGGCTGCAAATACCATCGCCAGCGACTTGATGTTGTCGTGACACTCGGTCTGCGACCGCCGCCCGGTCCGCAGGAACGTGAGCATCTCGCGCAGCGCGCCGTGCATCGTCGTGTGTTGCAGTCGTGACCTGGCGACCTTCAGCGCCTTGAGAGGTTGTTGGAAGTCGGACGTCTTTCGTGCCACGATCTGCCCGGTCGGCTCGTTGTCGTGCTCGTATAGCAGCGTGCCGCTCTCGCCCGCGAACCGCCAGTCGCCGTTCCAGCTCGTCTGGCAGCCCTCGGCGCACCAGCTCCCCCGATACGTGAAGATCACGTCGTCGGTCATTTCGAAGATACAACTGGCGGCCGCATCGCCCGCGTACCACGAGCCCGCGGGGTTGAACTGCTTAGCGTAGACGGCAACCGGGTCCACCCCGGCCATGTGCCGCGCCAGATCGAAGTGATGGATGGCCATGTCGAGGACCAGCGGGCTGGGCATCTGATCGCGAAAGCCCCCGAAGTGGGCGCCGATGTAGAAGTCGCAGTTCACGGTGGTCAGCCTGCCGATCCTGCCGTCGGCGATCGTCGCGCGCACGGCGTCGTGCTTGGCGTCCCACCGCCGCGATTGACTGACCATGTACAGCCTGCCGGTTCGCTCGGCCGTGCGGACCATCCTGCGGGCCTCGGTCATGCTCGAGGCCATGGGCTTTTCGCCGATGACGTGGCAGCCCGCCCTCAGCGCCGTACAGGTGACGTCGCAGTGGGCCTTGGGCACCGTCAGATCGATCACAAAGTCGGGCCTCGCCCGCTTGAGCGTTGCCTTCAGATCCGTCGATGCAGGGCAGTCCAGCTCAGACTGCTCGATCCGCCGGCGTGCGGCTTCAATGTTCAAATCCACCACCGCGCGGACGTCCACCCGTTCAGCCTTCAGCGGTGGAAACCACGCCTTGGAGATCGATCCAGCCCCAACCACTACCGCGCTCTCGCGTGCCATGTGCAGGCTCCCATGCTGTTAGGCCGGGCCGAATGCCGCGGCCCGCTACTCTACAGGTACCGCTCGAGGTACCGATACTTAGGCGTCAGCTCGCCCCGGTGGACAATCACGGCGTCCTTGACCGCGGGCGGCAGATCCAACTGTTCGAACGAAACGGCATAGTCGGCGCGACAGATAGCCGGCACGTACCGCTTGAGCGAGTCGCTGAACGCTATCGATGCGTCGCGCGCCAACTCGGCCGGCAGGTTGTCGACCGCCATGATCACCACGCCGCGTCCCGCGTGGCCGGGCGTCACGTGCTCGGTCAGAGGATCGTACACGAACGTCGGCTCATCCGGCGACGTAGCCTGCACGGTAAGCTCGATCCCTCCCTCGATGTCACAACTGACGTCGCCGATCACCCTCAAACGCGGCTGCCGGTCGCTCGGCTCCCACAACGCGCGAACGTCCGCCTTCGTGACCAACCTTGGATACTCATCCGACCACACCATGCCGTTGATCAGCACCGTCAGGTAAGGCAGACATTCACCGAAGCACGATTCGTAGCCGGTTTTGCCGCGCTGACGGTAATCGGCCAGATCGAATGCCTGCCCCGTCTGCCGAGGGCGAACCGTGTCCTGCTCGCGGAAGACCACCTTGTATAGACGGTTGGCGTCCGGCTTCAGGTCTGCCAGATCGCCGGGCGACACCTGCTCGTGCGGCAATAGGTCAAGTATCTCCTGCGCGCCTTGCGACGCGTTGCCGTAGCCGATAAATCCCACAACCAACGGCGTTACCGATGCGGCCAGGCCGTCGGTCTCGATGCGTATCGCCACGTCGGCCATCGCGCCTGTCAGCGCGCCAAGGTCGCCGTATTCATATGTGGGCCGAAGTGCGGCAAACGGGTTCGGCTCGGCGCCCTCCCACGCCAGCCTCAACCCTAACGCCCTTAACGTCTCCGCCATGCCGACGCGTCCCGCCCAACTGCCGAACGACTCGACCTGGTGGCCCGACAGCGGATCGATCATGTGCTCATAGTCGATCAGCGTCGCGCCGACATGCAGGATTTCACGCAGCATCGGCATGTTGTGCGGCTGACCCTTGAACACGTGGCTGAAGAACGCGTAGACCTTCCCCGGCTCGAAGACGTCGCTGGGAATTTCCTTGAGCCCGAAGATGATCCGCACACCGCCGCCACGCAGCGCGGCAAGCGATGCGCCCGCCCGCCGGTAGTCGTCGTCGCAGAAAACTCGCGGTGAAGACGGCTCGACCACGAAGTCCAGGTTGTGCTCTCGGCTCAGCTCGCGCACATCCGCCGGCACGATCGGCGTCCGGCATTCCTGCGGCTTGTCTTCGCGACGGATACCAGCCTTGACGCGGCTCATGCCAGTCGCCCTGGAACCTGGTAGGTGACGATCAGACCTCGAACACGTCCCCGTCGTGGGCAATCTCAAACGGGTAGGGCAGGTCGGCAAGCATCTGCCTGAGGCGCTGCTCGCCCTCGCCATGCCACGGATCGTGAACGTGATTGAGCACCAGACGCCCGATCCGGCAACGACGCAGCACCGGCAGCGCGGTTTCGGGCTGAAAGTGGGTCATCTCGCACACGCACACGTCGATCGGTTCTGCCTGCACCACGCGAGGGAAGTCGGAAAAGTCGCTTTCCAAATCGCCCGTGAACACGACGCGCTTGCCCTCGGCCTCCAACTGGTAGGCAAAACATATCCGACCGTCGTCCGACTCCAGATGCGTCGTCCCGATGGCCGTCACCTCCGCACGTTCGTCGCGATACACCTGCCCCTCACGAACCGCCCGCACCGAGAACCGCGACGACGGCCAGGGGATGTACTGCGCCGCCAGCCAAAGGTTTAGTGGCTGGAGGGCTTTCGCATCGGGGATGTACACGCCGATCTCATGTCCCTCGGGCCAGTTCTTGATCACATCGGCGATCAGCTTGGGCAGTCCGTTGACGTGATCGCTGTGCATGTGGGTGATCAGCACCGCCCGCAGCCGCTCCGATGATATGCCAGCCCGCACGAGCAGCCCGGTGACCGGCTCGCCCGCATCGATCAGATAGAGGTCGCCCCCGACATCCACCAGCGTCGACGAGTTGAACCGGCAGTAGGTGTGGTCGCCGTGGCTGGTTCCCAATGTCGTGATACGCATTCGCTAACCTTCCCGTTCGGATCTCTGCATCAAACGATTGTGCTTCCATCCCATCCGCTAGCAGGGCGGCGCCAACGCTAGCCGGCTCGATCCTGCTCGATGGCGGCCGGTGCCGCGAAACTACGCCGCAGAATGGCCGGATCGAACTTGGCCTTGCGATCGTAAGTGTACAGGCCGTTGACCTCCTGCTCGATATCGTACAACTGTGTATAGCAGAACCCGCAGATGTTCGGGTTGTCCAGAAGCGTCCGCGTCAGCCCATCCAGCCGCGTAACGAACTCCTGCTTGCCGGCGGGTCGCTGGCCGTAACCCCACCCGCTCTCGCCGCCTTCGCTCGCCGGATCCCACCAGATGCCGCCGTACTCGCTGACGAAATACGGGCGCTGCCCGTCGTAGCCCATGTCCTCTTGCGGGAAGTTACGAAACGCCTGATCCCACTGCCCGCTGCGCACCGTTTCCAGCACAGCCGCCAGCTTGGCCGGGTCCTGCTCGTAGTTGTGCACGTCGTAGATGTCCGTGACGACGTGAACGTACCCGCTCGTGTCGATGATCGGCCTGGTCGGATCCAGCGCCTTGGTGAACCGATAGAGATTGAGCAGCAATTGATCGTGCACTGCCGCATCGGCCAGCGCCTGCCGCCGACCGGCCGACTCGTTCAACGGCGTCCACAGCACAAGACTCGGATGATTGCGGTCGCGCACAACGCTCGACGTCCAGTCGCCGATCATCGCCTCATGGGCCAGCGGCTCGGCCAGGTTCATCTTCCAGTCGCCCATCTCGCCGGCCACCATGAATCCCAGCCGATCGGCCCAGTACAGATACCGCGGCTCGAACACCTTCTCGTGCAGCCTCGCGCCGTTGAACCCGCATGCCATCGCTCGCTCGACGTCGGCTTTGAGATCCTCCTCGCTGGCGGCGGTGTAGACCCCGTCGGGCCAATACCCCTGATCCAACACCCACCGCAGGAACGTCGGCCGGCCGTTGACCAACACCTGACGCCCACGAAGCTCGATATCCCGCAGCCCGAAGTAGCTGCTCAGGCGGTCCACCACCGTCCCATCGCCATCGATCAACTCCAGCACCAAGTCGTAGAGCACACCGCGACCGGGCTGCCACAGTTGCACGTCACTCAGCCCCAGGTTCGCGATGGCCGCATCTGCCGCCGAAACCTGGCGACCACCCACCGACTTGCCGTCCAAAGACGCCTGCACCTTGAGGGCCAGACCGTCCGCCCGGCCGTTGATCCTCGCCGCCACCCGCACCTCGCCCGCCTGCGGATCCGGCACAACCTGAAAGTCCGCCACGAACGCCCGTCCCGTCGCCTCCACCCACACCGTTTGCCAGATGCCCGTCACGCGCGTGTAATGGCAGCCGTGCGAATTCAGCCGAGACGACTGTTTGCCCCCCGGTTGCTTGCCGGTGCGAACGTCATCCTCGACGTACACGACCACCTGGTTCTCGCCGCCGGGGCGCACCGCGTCGCTGATCTCGAACGCGAACGGCGAATACCCCCCGATATGCCTGCCGATCAACTCACCGTTCAGCCACACCCGGCAGTCGAAGTCCACGGCGCCGAAATGCAGCAGCACTCGACGCTGTCGCCAATCCGACGGCACGGTGAACCTCCGCCGGTACCACACCGCAGGCATAAAGTCGGTGCAGCCCACCCCGCTCAGTCGGCTCTCCGGGCAGTAGGGCACCGCGATTGGTGTCTGCCCCGGCCAGTCCGATCGCTCCTGCCAGCCGGCGGCGAGCCCGTTGCGACCCGCATCGATCGCAAAGTCCCACGCACCGTTCAGGTTCAGCCAGTCGTCACGCACCCGTTGCGGATCGGGATGCTCCGGTCGACAGATCTCGCTCGCAGGCATGACACGCTCCCACCTGCCCGGCGCCCTGGCCAAGCAGCAGTCTTCAAGTATGAATCATCCTCTTCAGGAGTGTGGGCTCGTCCGTGCCGAGCAGCTCCAACGGCAAGGTGCAGCGGACCGTCAACACACGGCAGCAACACTGACAGATGCGCACGTGACCGGCCGGCCCGATCGCATCCTGAATCTGCCGTCGCCCGTGGCCGAACAGTCCCGAAACCAGGCTGATCAGGCCCTCGTAGGCAATGTGAACCGCCTCTTTGAAGTTTTCGCTCCCGCCGATCGCCATGATCTGCCCGTTGCGGATCAACCAAGGCCATTCGCAGTCCACCCGCTCGGCCCGAAACAGCCCCAGGTGCAGCTCGGCCGCCCCCTCGATGCCCTGACCCTCCACCTCCCCGTCGCCCATCGCCCAGTGTACGTCGCCGAACGCCAGTCCCGCCCCGTCGCATCGCGAACGGAAAAACGCCATCGCCCCCGGGCCGTGGTCGCGACAGTCCAGATTCCCCCCGTGCGGGCCGCACGTGTCGTTGGTTGTCTCGCCCTCAGCCGGCAGCACGCCGATCACGCCGATGTTGGGGTCTATCGGAACGGATCGCCCATCGGGAAACACGCAGCGGCTGCCATGCGGCGCATACTGCGTCGGCCCGACGTGACCGATCCCCGTCGGCACCACGTCGTCGATGCGGACGGCCACCCAGTCGCCGGCGCGGACGCCCTCCACCTCGATCGGACCGGTGGCTGGGTTGGCCCGGCCCGACAACGCGTCGACGACAACGTCATCGCCCGGCTCGACGTGATACGCAAACGGTGTCCCCGCCCGAAGCGCCGTGACGTGGCGATCTGATGAGAGGCGTTGCATGCGTCCGTCCCGAATCAGGGCCTTTGGATGCTCGGCAAGGCCTTATACAGCCGCGGCATGACGGCCCGCAAGCGCGAGCAGGCTGGCCATAACCAGGCACGCCTCCGTGAGCGGTTCTAGGCCGAACGGCGGCGATCTCACAGGTGAGCTTGCAGGAATCGTTCGACGTGCGCAATTGATGTCTTCTGCGCTTTGGTCGTCGTGCCGTATCCGAAACCATGCTTTACGCCCGGCAGTGCAACCAGCTCCGCCTGCCCGCCGGCTCGCGCAATGCGTTCGGCGAGATCGATCGAGTCGGTGTGCGGAATCAGCTCGTCCTGCGTGCCGTGCAGAAACAGGATCGGCGGCTCGTCACCGGCGATGCGATCCTCGATCGACGCGATGCGATACAGCTCCGGGTCGTCGGCCTCTCGTACGGGCATGAACTTCGGATGCGCCGAGCGCCCCGATCGCCGAGACTCGTGCACGCTCCCAGCCGGGCAGTAGGCCACGACAGCTTGCGGCCGGGTGTCTGCGTCGCCCAACTCGACGGTTCGGCCCAGATCGTCACCGGGCCCGATCGTGGCCAGCATCAGCACCAGATAGCCGCCCGCCGACGAGCCCACAGCCGCCACCCGGCTCGGCGAGAAACCGAACTCGCCCGCCTGCCGACGAAACCACGCCATGCCCAACCGAGCGTCGGCCACCTGCGCCGGAAACTTCCACTGCGGCGCCAGGCGGTACGTCATCGAGCCGCACACGTAGCCGAGACCGCAGAAGTGCCTCGCCACGTCGTGCCATTGCTCCTTGCTGCCGGCATGAAACCCCCCGCCGTGAATCCAAAGCAGCGCCGCACCGTTCGCTCGGCCGGGCAGAAACACGTCGATCAATCGACGGTCCTTGTGGTCTCGGCTGTACGTCTGGTCCAACAGCTCCCGCATGGCGTGAACTCTTCATCCCCCTCAACACCCAACACAGCTCACCGGATCGATGAGGCCAACCTATCGCTGGCGAATGATACCGCAATAGACGTTGCAGAGTGACCCCCAAGTCGGTGCTCGGTGCTTGTCGAGTAACGGGAAACCGACCTATGGCGGCGGTCGGCGACTGGGCCCCCGCTGCGCCCCCGACCCTCAACTGGTTGCCGGCTTGAACGACGCCAGGAACTGACGCACCTGGGTCGACTGAACCTCCCTCAGTGAGTCGATCCCCTTTTGGAGCAGCCGAAGATTCTGAGCACTCAGGCCATAATCATGGCTGACGGCCTCAAAGCCCACCAGATCGCCCCCGTGAAGATGGTGGTGATCCGAATTCACCCTGAACGGAATCTCCTCGCCCGAATCGGTGGTGATGAACCCATCGCCCGTTTCGAGCTGAAACCACGCAATACGTCCCTGCATCCTTGGATTCCTCAGTCAGGTTGTTCGCGGCCCGACCGGGCCCAGACAAGCCCACAGTATTCCCTCGCCCCCCCCAACCGACCCGAACGGGTCTGAAGCGAGAAGACGGCCCGGCCGGCTTGAACTGCACACCCGGGCTCGACCCGCCTGTATGCTGAGCGCCTTGCAGCGCCAGGCAGGTCAGGAATACACCAGTATTGTACAGCGGAACGAACAAATCAAGTACGGACTCGCCACGCACCGAGCAGTGAGGCACGGCCTGGGGAGTCGACGTGCACGGCGAGTGCCCGTCCGACCCGACGCCGGCTACGGCTTGGCCGGCGAGCGGCTGCCCATGTGACCCTTCACCACGCTGTAATCAGCCGTCGTCACGCGCCCGCTGCCGTTGACGTCGTAACGAGCATCGGTGTACTCGCCCATATGGGCCTTGACCTCGGCGTAGTCCGCCGTCGTCACCCGTCCGCTGTTGTTCGCATCGCCTACCAACGTGCAGACATCAAATGCGAACGGCTCGACGACAAAGCCCGCAGCCGGCGTAACCTGATACCATGTCTGGTCGGTCAGGATCGGGCCCTGTTCGGCCGCCTTAAGTGTTACGGCGTCCGGCTCGATCGAATAGGTGAACGCGCCACCCTCCTCAAAGCCGCCTCCGAAGATGCTCAGCGTCGGACCCGTCGGCAGCGAGATCGCCTTGTCAAACGTCAGCAGGATCACGTTGTTCTGCGTCTTGGGCAGCGTGCCATCGGCCGGCGGTTCGCTGGCGACCAAAGCCGGGTTGCCGCCGTGCGGACTTTCGTCCGGCCCCGTGTCGCTGGGCGTGTACCCACCGTCGGTCGTCAGCACGAGCTTGTCCACGTTGGCCCCGTTTTCGCGCATCCAGATGTCCACTGCGTACACGCCCGCCGAAGCTATGCTCACCGTCAGCCGGTTGGTATAGCCGTTCTCGTTGATCCAGCCGAACGCCGTGCCCACCGTCAGCGTCGGCGCAGTATCGTAGCTGTAGCTGAAGCTGACGTTGTCCAAGCCGTAATGCACGCTGTCGGTGGTGCCGTCTATGCCGTAGCCCCGAATCCACAGGTAGTACGTTCCCGTCGTCGTGAAGCTCACCATGTATCGCAGGCGCGGCGAGGTGGTTTCGATGTCCGTGTCGACTCGCGTCTCGGGCACGGTTATCGGCAAAGCCGCCATGTACTCATCGCCCGAGGAGCCGTTGCCCGTCTGCAACTGCCACGTCTGGCTCACCCCAACCGAGCCGGCCGCTATGCCGTCATAATGCTCGGCCTCGAAGCAGACCACCCCACCGCTTTCGATAAACGCGTCCGGCAAGGCTACCACCAGCACCTGCCAACTCTCAATGTCGCTACCACCCGCGTTGCTTGCCTGCACCTCAAAGTCGATCAACGCACCTGCGTCGCCCGCGGTCGGCGTCCAGCCGCTTACCAGCCCGTTCGGATCGACACTCGCATCCCCCGGGCCGGTCAGCAGTGTCCACCCCACGCCTGTGCCCGCGCCCTGCGACAAACTCAACTGCCTGACGTATGCAATTCCGACCGACCCGCTGTCCGGGTCGGGTGCGACCTCGTCGATCACCGGCGCCGGCGGTGCCGTCACCGTTACCTGCCAGCTTTCGGTGTCGCTGCCGACGTCATTGGCAGCCTCCACCTCGAAATCGAAAGTGCTGCCGACATCCGTCGCCTGTGGCGTCCAGCCGCTCACCAAGCCGCTCTGGCTGACGCCTGCACCCGACGGACCCGTCGGCAGCGTCCACGTGTCGACGTAGCCCTGTACGAGCGTCAGTTGCTCGGCGTACTCCACGCCCGCATACACCGTGTCCGGGTCGGGCGTGACCTCCGCGATGATCGGCGCAACGGCGATGCCCAGCTCGTCCGCTCCCATGTCGCACGCCAGGCCGGCCGCACCGCGATAGTCACCGTCGAAGTCGTACTGGGCGTCGGCTACCACGATGCCTGCGTCGAATACCGGCGTGGCCAGGCCCGTAAGATGAAAATCGCCGCTGGCCGCCGCCACAAACCAATCCGACTGCACGACTGTTCCGACGTTGTCGACGATGTTGCCCATCGCCGCGATCGACGCGGCCGTCCAGTCGCCTACGGCTGTGTCCTGCACGTCGCCGCGGA
The DNA here is from genome assembly GCA_035530655.1 of Phycisphaerae bacterium. Lineage (GTDB taxonomy): Bacteria > Planctomycetota > Phycisphaerae > UBA1845 > DATKUK01 > DATKUK01. The sequence continues at coordinate 93,694 of DATKUK010000013.1, read as the reverse complement.
TGATGTTGTTCGTAAACACCAGCCCGGTCGTCGCTGCGGCCCCGCCTTCGTCGTAGATCTGAATCGTGCGATGGTAGGTCGCGTCGTAGCCGAAGATCGTGTTGTTGTAGACCTTCACGTTCCTCGTATGGTCGGCCTCAAAGCCCACCGAGTTGCCCTTCAGGACCATGTTGTTGCGGATGATCGCGCCGTCGACGAGGTACGTGCCGTCGGGGTTATACGGATTGCCCATGGCGATACCGCGGGCGCACCCGATGAACACGTTCCGCTCGATCAGCGGGTCTGTCACGCCCTGCCACAGGAAGATAGCGCCGCGCGCATCGCCGGCCGCTCCCTCAATGCCCTCGAACACCGAGTCGCGGATGATCCAGCCCCTGGCCACCATGCAGTCGATGCCGCCAATGTAGTCATCCGGATCCACCGGGTGCCCGGGACGAGTCTGTCTGGCCTCGGTTTGCAGCAGGTAGCAGTTCTCGATCACCACGTCCCACATGGCGTTGCTGACGCTGCCCTTCGATCCCTTGATGTGGCGCTCGCCGATGTTGAGCGTCTTGACGTTGCTCAGCACCGCCCGATCGATGTCGTTCTCGCCGTGAAGCTGGATGCCGTTCGCGTAACAGTCCGCCACCGTAAGATCCTGAATCGTGATGTCGTCGTTGACCAGGTGAACCAGGTTGTCCGGCGAGCCGACGCTGACGTTCATCCCGCCTCCGCGCAGCACCACGTCGTCGCGATTGCCCGTGGCGCCGCGGATGGTCAAGGGGCCCACGTCGATCCACAGCGAGTTGGTCATGTTGTAGGTCCCGGCCGCCACCACGATCTCGTCGCCCGGGCTGCAACTGTTCACCGCATTGGTCAGTTCGCTCGGCGTCGAGACGTTCCAGACCGCCCCCTCCGCCGCCACCCACAGGCCCGAAACAGCCACTACCGCTGCCGCCCAGACCACAATCCGTGCACTCCTGATTGCCACCTGACCGGTCATCGCTTCCACCTCATCAGCAACCACTTGCCGTCTCACAGGGCCGCACGGTCGTCCTCAGATCCGCGCGTCACCTGTGCGTGATGTCACCCGTACGGGGACCCATTCGGCCCCACCCTTTGCCTGCCTCGGCGACGGGACGTTGCACTGGCCGAAGCCGGTATACCTCCAGCAGACGACCGAGCCGGCCGCGACCTTCCCGCTGGGCACGGCCGGCAACGGAACGACAGGGATTCGGTAGGAAAGCAAACGAGACATGCTTCATCCCTCCGTCGTCCAATGGACCCAAACCGAGTCCGTGACGCTGAGTTGTCCACTGCTGATGGGGTGGTGTCGGTCGACTGCGACGGTCTCCGGGCCGACGCGGCAGGCAGGCCACCACGCCTACCCTCTGGCCGTCGCCGCCCGCCGAAACTCACCCCCGTCAGCGGACAAGCTAAGTACATTGTACCGAATCACGTACCAGGCAAAAAGGGCAAAGCCCTCGCCGGCCTTGGGTGGCTGAACACGCGCTATGTTACCACCGGCGCGTACTATTACCCAATCCGCCCGGCCAACCACGCCTTGGCGTAGAGACGCATTCTCTGCGACGAGCTATCCTCCTTTTAAACAAGGACTTACAGCATATCTCCTTGGTGAGGCAAATTACCCATGATCTGGCACGACCGTTGCGGTAGCTCTCGACAGGCCGCGAGGCTTGGGCCCGTGTGCGAACGGTCCTATCTGAAAGGGAGGCTAACGATGGTAGACATACATATCCGCAAACAAGGGAATCAGGCCACGCTGAAACTGACCGGGCAGATCGATCCGGCCGCGGTCGAGCCGTTTCGGCAACAGCTTGAGGAGTTGCTGGAGCTTGGATGCCGGACGATCCTTCTCGACCTTGAGGAGCTTGACTTTCTCTACAGCGAAGGGTTGGGGGTGATGATCGAGTTCGCCCTTCGACTGCGGGGCCAGGACGGTCAGTTGCGTGTGGTGGCGGCATGCGAACGAATCACTTCCCTGCTGGCGATCTGCGGGCTGACGGAGCTAATGTGCGCGGGTGCCGCGCTGAAGGCGCCCATGGCTGCTTGCTGAGCGCTTCGTTGGCCTGCACGGGGTCAAACGAAGAATGCAGGACGGCGACGTCACGCCGCTGATCCAAGACGGCCGCGTCGCACACAACTTAGCGGTCTCTCAGCAGCCGGTCTTATGGACCTTCCGGGGATGATCGGCCGCGACCCGTCGCCGCGAACCGACCCTTCGAGCGACGCGTCGTGACGGATTTGCGCAAACGCCGGCCGCGCAGGAAAAAAACCTCCAGCACTGAACACCTCTGGCCGACAACGTCCGGCGACCTTATCGGCCCCGGCGGTGCATCCGCTCCGCATCTGCGCATTACGTAAATTCACAAGGCCACTGCTTCGATACTCATGGTTGGCCGCGCCCCCTTTCTGTCCGCTGCGTAGGCGGTCGAGAGGGGCGGGCCGGAAGATCAGACACGAGACCGACAAGGTCGGTCGGCACAGGTGTTGCAGCCATGCTGAGCGGTGTTGTGTTTTCGGACGTGGGTCTGGCAGTGGTGGCAGCGGCGGCGGGCATTGGCGCGGGTTATCTCATCACTCGAGCCATCCATTCGCGCCGATCGCCCTTTGCACAGCTCCGCAACAATCTCACGACCGTCGCCTGCGACGTCGAGTCCGATCTGACCAGGCTTCAGTTGGACGATTGTTACGGTGTCATCTCACAAGGCTGGAACCGCCTGCTCGAGGAGCTCGCCGAGGCCCGGCACGCGTTGGAGGGCTATCAGCTCACCGAACAGGTGCACCAGACGCTGGAGCGTTACCAGCTCAACTGGGTACGACACCTGCTCCACGAGATGCCTTACGGTCTGCTGATTCTCGCCGACGACCTCAGCGTGGAATTCTCCAACAAGGCCGCCCGTCAGCTCCTGGGCAAGGACGAAGACGAGCTGGCCGGCCAGCGGGTCAACGATTTGATCGACGAGTCGCTGGCGTGCCTGGCGTCGACCGGCGCGGCCATGATCGATCGCACCTTCGAGTTGAGTAGTCCGCCCGTCTCGCTGCGTGTGACATCTTTGCGGCATGACGACGCGCAGGGCGGCGACCAGATCGCGGTCTTTCTGCGGGACGTCAGCCAGGAAATGCAGGGTGAGCAGGCGCGCGATCAGTTCCTCTATCACATTACGCACGAGCTGCGCACGCCGTTGACCAACATACGCGCGTACGCCGAGACGCTTTCAGGCGGTGTGTTGGACGATCCCGACGCCCTGCGTGAGTGCTACAACGTCATCGTGGGCGAGACGCAGCGTTTGTCGCGCCTGGTGGAGGATTTGCTCAGCGTATCGCAGTTGGAGGTCGGCTCGGCGCGCCTCGATATGAACGAGGTGAACATTGCCCGACTGCTGCGACAGGTCGTTGAGGACATGCAGGCCTCGGCGGACGAGAAGAACATCGAGTTGATCCTGGCTCTGCCGTCGAAGGTTGCCACCGTTCTGGGTGACAAGGACCGGCTTGCCGTTGTGCTGACCAACCTGGTCGGCAACGCCGTCAAGTACACGCCGTCCGGCGGACGGGTCGAGGTGAATTGTGCTGAAGACGGCGCCAGAGTGCAGATACGGGTGGTCGACACCGGCCCCGGCGTGGCACCGGAAGAACAGGAGCGAATCTTCGAGAAGTTCTACCGCAGTGCCGACGAACGGGTCGCGCAATTGCCGGGCACCGGCTTGGGCCTGGCCATTGCTCGTCAGACCGTTCAGGCTCACGGCGGGACCATTGAGCTGGAAAGTGAACCCGGGAAGGGATCGATCTTTATCGTATGGCTGAACGCGGGGAAGGCTTCGGCCGTCACCCGGTAGGGAGCTGACATGGGGCAGATTGTCGTAGCGGAAGATGATGTTCACGTTTTGCGCGTCGTGTGCCTGTGGCTTCGGCGGAACAACCACGTGGTGTACGAAGCGCGGAACGGGCGGGAAGCGCTGGAAGCGGTGCGCCGGTACCGGCCGGACGTGCTCGTGTGTGACGTGAACATGCCCGTGATGGACGGTCTTGAACTCGTTGCGACCTGCGCCGCCGAGGGCCTGCCGCGCCTGGGTACCTTGGTGCTGACCTCCCGGTGTGATCAATCCCAGATCCTCGACCGTCTGGCCGAACACGACGTGCGCCTGCACCCCAAGCCGTTCAGCCCGTCCAAGCTCATCGCCGAGGTCGAGTCGATTCTGTCAGGCTGCAGGACGACCCAGCAAACCGTTGACCACGCAACGAGGGATAACCGATGACCCGCGCGGATGACACAGCGCAGGCCTCCCAGGCACCAACAGTCTGTATGGCCGCACAAACCTGGCTCGCCGGAGCCGAGGCAGGCCTGCTCGGCGTCGAGCCACCGGCCCTACCCACTACCTGTCTGCGGGAGTGCGTGGCGTCGACGGGCAGGCCCTGCCCGCAGCTTCGCGTCCTGATCGACGGCGACGTCGCGCAGGGCACCGGGCGCGTCACGACATGCGCCCGGGGACACATGCTGGCCATGTGCCCGGAGCCCGAGGGCGGCCGGACCCTGGTCTTGTTGCAGCCGTCCACCTTCGGCGAGGACCGAACCGAGCTCGATCTGATTGAACAGCGTGTGCAGGGGATCCGCGCGTTGCGCGAACACTTTCATCGCTTGATCGAGGAGGGGCACGGGCTTGCGCTGGAGCTGATCCGCTGCTATGAACAACTCAACATCATCTTCGACATTACCAAGCACCTCGTCGGGATCCAGGACGTTGCCCGCATCAAGCTGCTGCTCATCACCGAGTTGGCCAAGGCTCTGTTGTGCGACTGGGCCTGCTGCCTGGTGAAAGACCAGGAGCCCCTATGGTGGTGTGCCGACGCCGGTAACGACAGGGCGGCGATCCTCTCGACTGTGAGTCGGCACCACACGGACAAGATCGACGCGGTCGTCCGCGACCGGTGCGTCGTGGGTCAGCGCGCCAGCGATGGCGGCCCGAGCGGCCCATCGCTGATGTTCGGTCCGTTGACCGGCGACGGCGGCAACGTCGACGTGGTCGTGCTGGGTCGAAAAGAAGGCCGTCCGGAGTTCGATTCCGGCGACATGAGGATGTTGGACTCGATCCTCGGGCACGGCGGCCACGCCATTGCCAACCTCCACCTCACCGAGCGCCTGCGATCTCTGGGGTTGGAGGCCATTCGCGCTCTGGTGAGTGCGATAGAAAAAAAGGACCACTACACCAGCGGCCACTCCGAGCGCGTCGGGTTCCTGTCGCATCTGATTGGTCGCCAGATGGGCCTGTCCTCTGGCGAGCTGAACGACCTGGAGTGGGCGGGCCTGGTGCACGACGTGGGCAAGATCGGTATCAGCGACGAGATCCTGGGCAAACCGGGCTCCCTCACCGAAGAGGAGTTCGACGTCATCCGACAGCATCCACGTATGAGCTTCGACGTGATCAAGCCGGTGCAGAGCTTTGCGAAAGTATGTCAGATCGTACTGCACCACCACGAAGTACCCGACGGCACGGGGTATCCGGACGGGTTGAAGGGCGACGAGATTCCATTGCTCGCCCGTATCCTGCACGTCGCCGACACCTTCGACGCGTTGACGTCGACGCGCCCCTATCGCTGCGGCCACCCGCTCGATAAGGCACTTCAGATCATGCGCAACGAGACCGGCCCCAAGCTCGACACAGGCATCATGAAGGCGTTCGAGGCAGCGCTGTACGACTTTACCGCGCAGCAGCCCCAGCGTTTCGCTGAAATCTTTCAAAACGTAACGGAAACGGAGACGAAGGTGTGAGTGAGAACCGACCCCAAATACTCCGACAACCGTTTCTGATGGGTGTCGCCGGTGCGTTGGGCGCGATCACCGCCGTGTGGCTGGGCCACTCCGTACCGGTGCTGCTGCTGGTCGGCACGATTCTGTTGACCGTCTCGCTGGTGCCGCTCGCGGCGGGCTTCGGCGTCTGGGGCGGCGGGTTACTGGGTGTGCTGTTCGGTGTTCTCTGGTTGGCGCCGCGGATCGGCTTGGGCCAGGCCATCGTATGGCAGGAACTGGCCACGGCGAGCCATACCGTGCCCGTCCTGGCGATGATGGCCATCGGAATGCTGTCCGGAGCCGTCTTTGGGCAGCCGGTCCAGGCAGGCTCGTCGGCCGCCACCGCCCAGCCACCTCCCAGCCAGGCAAGGGGGCCGCTTGCCGTGCCCAGCCTGCCGCCGGCCCAGACCGAGGACGAGGGTGAGGGCGAGCTGGTCCGCTGCGTGCTTCAGAAGCATCACGAATGGATGAACGACTGGCAACGCACGCAACATCCCTGGGCCTCGTTCGACACTCATGTGCGAGGCCTGCTGCGCCAACTGACCGGGGCCAGACGGATTCGCTGCTACCGCGTCGACCCTTCGGGCGATCTATTCCCGCTTAACAGCACGAGTCTGACGGAGGCCACCTCGCTGGACTCGCTCGGCAGTCTGCTGCAACACGTGGTAACCCTGGGACGGCGATTCGTCGCCTGCTCACCGGCGACCGGCGAGTTAATCCGGACTCTGGCTGACGACAGCGCCGAGAGCTACGCCTGGATCGTCCCCATTCGCGGGCGCGACCGAGTGCTGGGACTGGTTACGGTGGGGCAGTTCGAGGGCGGATTTGCCGCCGAAGATCGCCTGCAACTTGCCGCCGACCTGATCGAGCAGTTTTGGCAGCACATCCACGACGCGCACGAGTTGCACCTGGCACGCCTGACCGACCACGCCACCGGTGTGCTCAACCGCGTCGAGTTCCTGTCGGTCATCGGCGAAACGGTTCAGCGCTGCTATGCCGACCACGAGCCCGTCGTCGTGTTGGCTTTGGGCATCGAGGGTATTCGCTCTCTCGATGACGCCGGGCGTTGGCAGGCGAGAGATCAAGTAATTGAAGCCGTCGGCCACACCATCCGTACGAAGCTCCGCCATGACGACTTGGTGGGGCGCTTCAGCGACGACCGCTTCGTAGCGCTGTTGCGAAGGCTCGACGTCGCGCTGGCCGAGTTGATCAGCCGCAAGCTTTTGGAGGCGACCAGAGACCATATCGGAGAACTCGCCTCCGATTATACTTTGACGATTCGCGGGGGACTGGCCGCCAGCGGTCCGCAAAAGGTGCCGGCCGACGACCTGCTTCTACAGGCGTTCGCCATGCTTGCTGAGGCGCGCAAGCAGGAGCAGCCGCTCCTCGCCGAGGCGCCAAAGTCGGTTGTGGAGGTGCGAACGTGAAGATCGGTTCGTACCAGGTCGGGCGCGCCACCGTCGTCGTGCCGCGCGAGGCGATCGTGCAGGCCGAAGTCGACGACGTGAGACGCGCCGTTGAGCAGGCCGCAACGCCCGGTTCGGGCTGGGTTGTCCTGGACTTGAGCGAGGTACCGTTCATCGACAGCGCGGGGCTGGAGTTGCTGTGCGAACTTCAGCAGCTCTGCATTGACAACAGGGGGCGGCTGAAACTGGCCGTCGCCAGTGACATCTGTAGCGAGATTCTGCGTCTGAACGACCTGGCCGGGCGGTTCGAAGCGTACGGCTCCGTCGAGGAGGCCGCCAGGAGCGTGAACTGACGATGATCAAGAGCCCCGAACAGATCGGCACACTTCTGCTACGAGACGGGCTGATCAGTGAGAAGGACCTCGCCACCGCCCTGGAGTTGCAGCAATCCAGCGGCTCGCGCCTCGGCGAAATCTTCATTCAGATGGGAGTGCTCACGCCGGCACAGTTGCTCGACGTGCTGAGCAAACGTCTGAACGTCAAGACGTGCATCCTCCGCCACGGGCTGATCGACCCAACGGTTAGCGGGCTGATCGACCCGGACGAGGCCAAGAGGATGAAAGTGCTGCCGATGTTCAAGGTCGGCCGGCGCCTGACCATCGCGATGGTCGAGCCTCAGCGGCTGCCTCTGATCGATCGGCTCGCGGCCCTGACCGGCTGTGAGGTCAACCCCGTGCTGGTTCTCGAGTCGAATCTCAGCGAGTTTGCCGACCGCTATCTGGTCGAGCAGATGTCGGTCGACTCGTTCCTGGTTTCACTGACCGAACAGAATGTGCAGGTGGTCGAGCACGACACGCGCGAAGACGAGGCGCTCACCGACTTGACTCGCATGGACGGCAGCCCGGTAGTGAACCTGCTGAATCTTTCGATCATGTCGGCCATCCGGGACGGTGCCAGCGATATCCATATCGAGCCCGATCGCCGCCACGTGCGGGTGCGTTACCGCATCGACGGCGTACTGCACGAGCTGCTCACCGCGCCCCGACCGATGCAGTCGGGGGTAATCTCGCGCGTGAAGGTGCTCGGCAAGATGGACATTGCCGAGAAGCGCCTCCCGCAGGAGGGTCGGGTAGCCGTGGTTGCCGAGGGACGCGAGGTGGATTTGCGGATTTCCACCATGCCCACCATCCTGGGCGAAAAGGCGGTCATTCGCGTCCTCGACCGCAACGCGTTGCACTTGGAGATGGATCGCCTCGGGTTTCGCGCCGAGGCGCTGGCCGCCTTTCACAGGATGCTGTCGCGCCCGCACGGGCTCGTACTGGTGACCGGTCCCACCGGCAGCGGCAAGACCACCACGCTCTACTCGGCGCTCGACCTGCTGCGCTCGACCCGACTCAACATCGTCACCGTGGAAGACCCCGTGGAATACCAGCTCGACATGATCAACCAGATTCACGTGCAGGAGCATGTGGGCCTGACCTTCCCCCGCGCGCTGCGATCGATCCTGCGTCAAGACCCCGACGTAATCATGGTGGGTGAGATCCGCGACAGCGATACGGCCCGGGTGGCCATCCAGGCGGCGCTGACCGGCCACCTGGTGCTTACCACTGTGCACACCAAGGACTGTGTGGGCGCCCTGGCTCGGATGACCGATATGGGCGTCGAGCCGTACCTGCTGGCCTCTGCGCTCAACGGCGTGGTGGCGCAGCGTCTGGCGCGCACCGTTTGCGCCGCCTGCCGCACTACGTACATGCCCGACCGCACGCTGCTGGCACAGGTGGGGTGGGACCGACAGGGCCCGCGGGTCTTCTACCGCGGCGGGGGGTGCAAGAAGTGTCACGACTCGGGGTTCCAGGGGCGGACGGGGATCTACGAGGTCGTGGAGATGACCGACGACCTGTACAAGCTTATCCACGACGTGGCGGACGAATCGGAGATCAAACGGTATCTGCTCTCGCAGGGATTCGTGCCGTTGCGCGAGCAAGGCCTGACGCTGATCGAATCCGGCAAGTCCACCCTTGAGGAAGTCCTGCGCGTCACCCACATGGAATCGCACGAGACCGTCCGGGCGGAGAAGAAACGCGTCGCGGTGACGGCCGGCGCGTAACGGGCCGAGGAATCCTCACATGCCATTCGAGTGCCGAGCGATTGATGGACAGGGACGAGAGGTCACCAGCGTGATCGATGCGCCCAGCGCCGAAGACGCAAGCGAACAGCTTCACGCCCAGAGGCTCTTTGTGACACATGTGCGCAAAGTCGCCGAATCCAGGCCCATCGTGGCGTCCAGCAAGGCCCACCTCCTACGCCGCCGCAAACCCGGAAGCCGACGCGATCGCATGCTTTTTACCCAGCAGATGGCCATGATGCTCCGATCAGGCAGCCGCGTGGTGCCGGCTCTGACGGCCATCGGCTCGCAGGTTGAGAAACCCCGATGGCGCGAGGTCATCGAGGACGTGAGCCGCAAGGTCGAAGGTGGGGCCTCGCTGAGCGAAGCCATGGCCGACCACCCGTCGAGCTTTGACCGCACGTTTCGCGCTATCATCGCCGCGGGTGAAAGCACGGGCGCCGCCGCCGATGCCTTCACGCGACTGGCCCAGATGACGCGCAGGCAGCAGGAGATCAGCCTGCGCGTGATCGGGGCGCTGGTCTATCCGGGGCTGCTGCTGCTGTTGTCTGTTGGCGTGCTCTGCCTGATGGTCTTCTACGTGCTTCCCAAATTCGATCGCCTGTACCAGTTGTTGGGAATCGAACTGCCGCTGATGACGCGCATGATGCTCAGTGGCTCGCAAGCCGCTGTCGATAACGGTCTTATCCTCGGTGTGGCTCTGGCGGCAATCGTGGCAGCCCCGATCCTGCTGTGGCGACAGCCGGCGTTCAAGCGCTGGCGCGACCGCGCCCTCCTACGGCTCCCGCTGGTCAGCCACGTCGTCAAGCAGCTCGTCCTCGCGAAGATCTTCCGCGTGCTGGGTGTGCTGGTCCACAGCAACGTGCCGTTGCTGGAAGGGCTGCGTCTCTCGCGGGCGCTGACCGCCAACTGCCTGTTCCTGGCCGTCCTGGAGGAGGTGGCTGACGCCGTGGAGGACGGACAATCCGTCGGCGAATCGCTTGCGCGGCATCCTCTGATACCGGCCACCATGTCGTCCGCCGTCGCCACAGGTGAGCGGAGCGGCCGCCTGTCCGACTCCCTGCTGTTCCTGGCCGACTATCTGGACGAGGAGAATTCGCAGATGTTGGCCGCGCTGACCAGGCTCATCGAGCCGCTGATTCTGATCTTCATGGGCGTCATCGTCGGCGCCATGGCTATCTCGCTATTCCTGCCGCTGTTCGACGTAACGGCGGCGGCCTCGGCTCACTAGGAGAACGACCGACGTGTGGCCTCGACTGAAGAAACACTCCGCCATCGCCGTCGACCTCGGCGCCGTCTCCCTGCACGCGGTGCAGCTGGAGCGACGAGGCGGGCGCGTCGCAATACGGCATTGGGTCAATCAGGGCATGCCTTTGGACCAGCCGTCTCAGGCGGACGCGAGCAAGGACGGCGCGATGCCGAGGCTGGCGGGCGCCCAACTGGTCAGCCGTGAACTGTTCCGAGGGCGTGACGTCGTGACGACGCTCGGGCCGCCCGATATCGAGGTCCGCTCGCTACAGGTCCCTGCCAAACTCCTCCAACTGGATGGCCAGCACCTCGCCCAAGCGGTTCGCCACGAGGTTGCTCGCCATGTCGACTTCGATCTCAAGGCTGCCGAAGTGGGTGCCTGGGCGCTGCCTTCGGGGCACACCGATGGCCCGAACGTGTTGGTCGCGGTCGCGCAGCGGTCGTCGCTCGACCCGCTGTTGGCGTGGGTGGAGGCCCAGAGCTGCTACTGTAGCCGAATCGACGTCGCCCCGCTGGCGGTGCTCCGCGGCTGCGCCCGCATGACCGAATCGGCGGAAGCGGATCAGCTTTGGGCGGTTCTGGATATCGGCTTCCGCGCTAGCAGGCTCTATGTCGGGCTCGGCGAGACCCCGGTGTATGTCCGGCACCTTGCCGATGGCGGCGACAGTATGACGCGTCGCATCGCCGCCGAACTCGACGTCGAGCTTGCCATGGCCGAACGATACAAACGACATTACGGCATCTGCGGCGAGGCCGAGGGCTATCGGCCGCTGCTGCGGGCGGGGGAGCCGGCCGACGAGAAGCGCATGGCGAGCATCCTGCACGGCGTGCTGGCTCCCATCCTTCGACGGATGGCCTCGGAGATCGAGAAGTCATTCCGCTACGCGATGGATCTCTATCCTCGTACGCCGGTCAGCGGGCTTGTGCTGGCAGGCGGCGGCGCCAACCTGAAAGGGCTCAGGCAGATACTCGGAGACAAGCTGGGGATCGCGGTGCGCTGCCCCTCGCCCGACGGGCTCGCCGACAAACATGCCGAACATCCCGCACTGGCTGGAAACGTCCTGCCGGGAATGGTTACCTGCATCGGGAGCGGGTATGGAGGACTTTGGCCATGACCGTGCAGGTCAATCTGCTCCCGCCCGAATACCACTGGCGCGCCCGGCGAGGACGTCGCCTGGGAATGTGGCTGACGTTGTGCGTGGCGGCCGTCGTGAGCCAGGCCGTCCTGGGCGCTGCGGTGCACTATCTTGCGGGCGAGACAAGAGTCAGGATGGTTCAAATCGTAGATATGCGAAGCGAAGAGCAGGCGCTGATCAAACAGTTCGCTGCGCTTAAGGCGGGTCATCGGGCGGTTCGGCGGCGGATGATCCTGGCCGAGCAACTGCGGCGCAAGCATCGATGGAGCCGGGCGTTGTGCGACCTCGTCGATGCCGTGCCCCAGACGGCCATGTTGACGTGCGTGCACACGATCCCGCCGCGTGCCGAGGCCCCCAAGCAACGCCAGAAGCACCCGGAGAGATTCGCCCTGCCGGGCGATCGCCAGCAGAAGCCGCCTGGCGAAAGCGTGGCCCGGGGCCTCGTGATTGACGGGTTGGCCACAGACCACGAGTCGGTCGCCAGCTTGCTCAAACGGCTCAACGATACACGACGACTGGGATTATGTGAGCTGCTGTCGACGCACCAGCAGCCGTTCAGGGATGGGCATGCGGTCGCCCTTTCGATCCGTTCGGAATGGCCATGAAGCGCTCGGTCTGGCAACAGTATGGCACCGATGCAGCGGGGGCCGCCCTGCTGGCCGTCATCGTATTGGGGGGTTACGCGCTGCTCGTTCATACTTCCTTGTGCCACCTGCTGCGAGCCGACCCGGTCCGGCGGCAACACAGCGGGATGCAGGCCGCGGTGGCCGCACTGCGCGAGCAATGCCAGACACCCCGGGCCTCGCTGGACGAAGAGCAACAGCGCCTGACCCGAGCGGCCGCGCAGATTCCCGGCGTGCAGGCGAAGGACGAGCTTCTGGTGCGGCTGAACGAGACATCGGCCCAGTGCGGCGTGACCGTCGCCCGCTGGCAACCGATCGGCATCGAGTTTGGCGCCGAGTATCAGGCCCACCTCTTTGTCGTGGAAGGAACGGCTCGCTTTCCGGCGCTGTACCGTTGGTTTGCCTCGCTGGAGGGCGGCGTGTCCTACCTGGATGTTACGCATTTTGCCATATATGGAGACCGGTCCGACGATCAACCCTGCCGCTTTGAGTGCTCCATGAAGTTTTACTGCAACGATCCAAACGCCGGCGAATCGGTGGATGCGCAGGATCTATGAGCCTCAGTAAAACAAGACTGGCGTTTTACGGACTGCTGCTGGCCGCCGCGCTCACCGGCCTGCTGATTCCGCACACGCAGTCCTCCGAGGCAGCGCCGCCGCAACCGAGTGATCCCGTCGCGCCGGTTTCGCCGGCCCAAGAGCCGACCGCTGAGGAATCCGTTGTCGACACGCCGCCGCTGGCATCCCTCTTCCGTTCGCATCACGCATCCGATCAGCGGACCGCCTCGCAACTCGTCTCGAGCCTTCTTGGTCCCGTTCGCGATGTGTTTGTCCTATCGCCCACGATGGACCGACATTATCGGGTGCGGTCGGCAAGCTCGCAGAACGAGAAGGCGCGACAGGCCCAGCAGTCGATCGATCAGTTCCGGGGTGCCCACCGGCTGCAGGGCACGTTCCTTCAGGCCCACGATAAGTGGGCGGTCGTCGACGGCGCGATTGTGCGGGTTGGCCAGAAACTGGACGCGTTTCAGCTTCAAAAAATCGAACATTATCGGGTTGTCTTCAAACGGGGCGCCGACACGGTTGTGCTGGAGTTGCCTGACGGCCTTAACGCTCAAGTTCATCCGGCGGCAGCACGATAAATGAAGGGTCGTCCGTGAACGTTGCGCGTACGGCAAGTTGGCAAAGGCAGAAAAGAAGACAAGGGGAGTACCAATGCGTAGTTCCAGGCGAATGCGAGGATTCAGTCTCGTCGAGTTGGTCATCGTGGTGGTCATCCTCGGCGTCATTGCGGCCATTGCGATCCCGCGGATCAGTCGCGGGGCAAAGGGCGCTGACGAGGCAGCCCTCAAACAGAACTTGGCGGTCCTTCGGACCGCGATCGAGATGTACTCCGCCGAGCACGGAGGCCCCTTCCCCGGCGCGAATGCCGACGGCGCAGGCGGTGCGGCGGCCAGCGCAGCAGCCTTCGAGAGCCAACTACTCAAGTACTCCGACAAGTCGGGGGCTATAGCCAACACGAAGACCGCGACCGCGATATACGGACCCTACCTGCGCAAGCAGATCCCGGCACTGCCGGTCGGGCCGACCACCGTCTTCGGCAAGAACGGCGTGAAGATGGTCGCCGTCGCGCCCACGGTCGACGAAATCAGCGGCGACGGGTGGGTCTTCAACTATCTCACGGGTGAAATCATCGCCAACACCGACGACCTCGACGACACCAGTGGCCAGGGCTACGAAACGTGGTAGCAGGCGTGCGCCGCTTGGCACAAGTTCGGCGAAGAACTCGAATTACCGTCGCAACGAACGGGCCGCGCTGGTCGCGGCCCGTTGCCTTTACACTCATCGAGTTGGTCCTGCTGGTGGTTATCATCGCGACGATTATGGTCATCGGGATGGGCGCCTACAGGGGGTCCGTTACGCATAACGCGCTTCAAGCCGCCGTCGACCGCGTCTGCCTCGATCTGGCCCTGGCTCGCCAATACGCCATTACCACCGCTGTTAACCAGACGGTGGCGTTTGAGCCCGGCGAGGCATCCTACAGCATGCCCGGCATGCCCGACCCCGACCGCGCCAGCCGGACATACTCGGTGGACTTGTCCGTCGATCCGTACCAGGCTTCGATCGTCTCGGCGGTGTGCGGCACCGACTCGGAGATCATCTTTGATCGCTACGGGGTGCCGGACAGCTTGGGACGCATCGTCCTCGAAGTCGGCGATCGCCGCGAGACGGTCCGGATCGACGAGGTGACAGGCGTGATACGGGTGGAGTAGGTGATGCGGACTTCCACGTCGAGCCGCTTGCTCCCAGGGCGCTGTCGTGCAGGCTTCACCCTCATCGAGATGCTTGTAAGCATCGCCATTATGGCCGTCCTGGTGACCGGCATTGCCTCCGCGATCATGCTGGCAACGCACGCGGCTGAGCGCGCGGGGCAACCGGCTGCCCTGGCAGACGCGGCGCGGGTGATCGACCAGATTACTGCCGAATTGGCCGTGGCGCTGTCCTTCAGCGAGCGGACCAGCACCGCGGTGACCTTCACCGTCCCCGACCGCGATGCGGACGAGACGCCGGAAACCATACGCTACGCGTGGTCCGGGTCGGCCGGAGACCCTCTTACTCGCCAGTACAACGGCGGCGCGACCCAGCCCATCGCCCAGAACGTGCACTACTTTTGCGTTTCCTACCTTTTGAAGACTCTAGTCCCCGCAGCAGAATAGAGGTGCGTTGATCCCATGAACGCACACAACCATGCTGGCTTTCCCCGGGCTCGGCCGCAGCGTCGCCGCCACGCCTCCAACTCCGTCCGGCGCCCTGGCGGATCACGGGGGTTGACTCTCGTCGAGGCTGCCATATCCGTCATCCTCGTCGCCGCTGTACTCGTCGGTGCCCTGAGCGTTATGGGATCGGTAGCCCGTGCGCGAGAGCTTCAAGGCGCTCAGTGCCGGCGAGCTACGCTGGCAAACGCCCTGATGGCCGAGATCTTCCAGGCGCACTACGTTGATCCCAACGATGGGACCGGCTTCGGGGTCGAACTCGATGAGATGGGCGGCACGCGGGTCAACTTCGACGATGTCGACGACTATGCAGGCTGGTCGGCCTCACCCCCGCAGACCAAAGACGGCACCGACCTGACGGGCTACGAAGGTTGGACCCGGCAGGTCGCTGTACACTACGTACAGCCCACGTCGCCCGACACCTCACACGACAATGACCATGGGCTGAAGCGAATCGCGGTTACCGCCATCGACGACCGGGGCAGGAAGACCCAGCTTGTCAGCCTGCGATCGGCCAACGGGGCGTTCGAGCTGACACCGGAGGCATCGGCCACCGTCGTGACATGGGTGGGCGTCGAACTCCAGATCGGCGATGAGGACGCTACGCGCATCGGCTCGGCCGCCGTACGGCTGAATTACCCGACCGACGGCAGCGGGTTTTAAAGGTATGACTTCCAGCAGGATGACAACGACCGGGTTGCAGCAGACGCGCCGCCGTGGATCGGCCTACCTGCTTATTGTGGCCGTGTCCATGCTCGTCTCGATCATGGGTCTGTCGGCGATCGCCCTGACGCGACTCAGCGCCCGCGTGTCCGACACGGCCGCCGACTTCTCCGAGGCGGGTGTGCTGGCGTTGGCGGCCGTCGATCACGCGCTCCAGACCATCCACGACAACCCAACGTGGCAGGACGATTTTGAGAGCGAAGTGCGTGTTTTTCAGTACCCCTATGGCGACGGCACGTTCAGTTGGTTGTATGTTGGCCAGACCGAGGATGGGAACGATCCGGGCGAATGCACCGCCACGGTTCGCCTGTACGGCATCGGTCAGGTGGGACAGGTGGCGCGCAGCTACAGCGTGCTGCTCCAGGCCGGCGGCATCCCGCTGGAGGTCCTCGGCACGGCCCTGCACGCAGGCTCGGACGTGTACGTCAACTCCAGCAAAGCGATAACCGTGATCGGCGCACCGCTGTCCAGTAACGGGCTTTTCCACAATGACGGTACTGTGTTTGGCGACGTGGAGGCTGTCTCCCAAGCCCACCCGAGCACGGTCACCGGCACGGTCACCATCCCAAGCCCGCCCAAGGCCATGCCCGACGCAGGCGTGCTGGCGCTATACATCGACCTGGCGACGGAGATCCCGTTTACCGGAGCGATCGAAAAGAAGGTGCTCAGCCCCGGGTACAATCCCTGGGGGGCAACGAATCCCGATGGTGTGTATGTCGTCGATACAGGGGGCAGCGATCTTCAGATTCGCTACAGCCGCATCCATGGCACCCTCATCGTCATCTTGGGCAGCGGGAAACTTTTCCTGGAAGACGCGATGCTCCTGCACAACTATCGCGCCGACTACCCAGCCCTGATCGTAGACGGCGATGTTGAGTTGCGGCTCAAGAGCGACATGTACGGACTTTCGGAATCTGCACGGGGTACCAACTACAACCCCGCCGGCGCGCCGTATGAAGACAACTCCGACGGCGACATGGCCGACGTCTATCCCAACGAGATCCGCGGTCTGGTATATGGGACGGGGAATTTGACTTTGTGGGAGACAACACGCGTCCGCGGGACCGTCATCTGTAAATGGCAGGCGACGTGTGAGGATCACACCGAGATCGTCTACGACCCCGCCTTGCTGACCAATCCGCCGCCAGGCTTTACCAGCGGCTGTCGTACGACTGTGCTGGCCGGCTCCTGGCAGTGGGAGGCGCCGCCATAGACCCAGCCGGCCGAAGCCGACAGGGTGCATATCGGACGTCGGGCCACGTGCGAGAAAGGATTCGATCATGTGGGAATCTCAAAAAAGACCGTTGTCCAGAGCCGGTTATGGGACGTGCGCGTTGGTGTTTGCCTGCGGCGTTGTCGCCGGATCGCTGTTGGTCGGCCGATCCGGTCCGGCGCCGGCCCACGCCCAGATCCCCGACCCGGGCGCCCAGCGTGTCCAGGCGGTTCAGGTGGGCCAGGAGACGAACCGGCTCCTGCGCGAACTACTTCACATTCTTCGCAACGATACACTCAAGGTCCGCATAATCGATACCGATAAGACACGCGTTGCACCACGCTCGCAGGCGGCCCCCGCGCCATGACGCCGAGCCCGGCGCCAGTTGATCGCCGCAGCGCCGATACGCGAGTGGGTGCCCAAAGGTGCGTCCGCTAGCCGCGAGGCGCACGAGAACTTCCGGCCTATACGGACATAGGCTGAAAACGGCATGAGGCTGACCCACAACACATTCGCTTGGCTGCTAACGCCGCTGCTTGTTGCGGCGCCGGCCACACTCTGCACGGCCGACGCCGACAGCGAAGCCGCCAACCCGCCGACTGCAACGACGCAGCCGGTCAACGGCCCGTCGATCTTGGTCAAGAGCCGCGATCGCGTCGACATCCACGTGGTCGACGTACCGCTGGCGACGGTCCTGCGGATGCTCTCGACACAGAGCGGACGAAACATCATCACCAGCCCCAAGGTCAAGGGTAACGTTACCGCCGATCTGTTCGACGTCACCTTCGCCGATGCGCTCAACTGCATCCTGTGGGCCAACGGGTGCGCATTCCAGCAACGGGGCAACTTCCTGTACGTATGTACGCTCGAGGAACTCGCCGAACAGCAGGCCGCCGCCGCGCCCGACACGCTCGTCGCCCGCCTGTTCTACCTGCACTATATCACCGTCGACGACGTCAAGCCGATGATCGAGCCGTTGCTCAGCGAGGACGGCAAGATCGCCGTTACCTCCAGCGCCGAGAGCGGCCTGGAAACCAGCGGCACCGAAGCGGGCGGCAACGCTCTGTCGAGCCCGGACGCGGTCCTCGTCTACGATCACCTCAGTCGCGTCGAGCAGATCGCCAAGGTTGTTCGCGAACTCGATGTGCGCCCCAGGCAGGTCCTCATCGAGGCCACCATCCTCCGCGCCCAGCTCGGCGAGGACAACGCCCTGGGCATCGACTTCAACATCGTCGACGGCGTGAACTTCGAATTGCTGGGCGGCACCTCGCTTGGGCTAACCGATCTGGAAACCGGCCAGGTCGCCGCCGCCGACCTGAACAAGACGAACATGACGATTCGCACCGACCTGGCCGGCGTGGTGCCCCAGGGCGGCTTTACATTCGGCATCATCAAGGATCGGATCGCCGTCTTCCTGCGGGCCCTCGAGCAGGTGACCGACGTCACGGTGCTGGCTAATCCCAAGGTGCTTACCCTCAACAAACAGCGAGGCGAGGTCATCGTCGGGCGGCGCGACGGCTACTTGACCACGACCGTCACCGAAACCACAGCCGTGCAGACCGTCGATTTTCTGGAGACCGGTACGCAGTTGGTCTTCCGGCCGTTCATCGGCGACGACGGCTACGTCCGCATGGAGATCCACCCCGAAGACAGCAGCGGCGGACTCAACGAAGCCAACCTGCCCTTCGAGCGGACCACCGAGGTCACCGCCAACATCATGGTCCGCGACGGACACACCGTCCTGATCGGCGGGCTCTTCCGCGAGTCGACCAACGCCACCCGTGGGCAAGTGCCCGTGCTCGGTAACCTTCCGCTGGCCGGCGCCCTGTTCCGCACCACCATCGATTCCACGAGCCGCGAAGAGGTGATCATCCTGCTGACCGTGCACATCGTCAAAGACGATCAGGCCTACCACGAGCTGTCCGAAGACTTGGCCGAAGAAGTGGAGCGCATCCGCCTGGGAAGCCGCCGTGGCGTGCAGGCGTTCGGGCGCGATCGACTTGGTATGACCCACTACTGCTGGGCGCTGGAGCACCTTGAGGCCGGGCAATACGACAAGGCCCTGTGGGACGTCCAACTCGCTCTGCACATCAGCCCGCTTAGCGTGCCGGCCATGAAGCTCAGAGAAAAGCTGGTCGGCCGAGAACTCTGCGAGCGCCAGGTCGGCGCCATCCGTGACCTCATCGCGCGTCGCATCATGGGCGAAGACCCCGAGCCGACCGTCCCGCCGCTGCCCGACAGAACGGACACGCAGCCGCCAGCCACGACGCAGGAGGCGCAGGAATGACCCGACGTTCGGTCGCCATCGCTTTGCTCGCGCCGCTGGTCGTCGCCGGCTGCAATGCGCTCGACCATTCCACGCAGGTCGAGCAATCCAAAAAGCACTGGAGCCACGTGCGAGCCCGCGTGAAGCTTCAGCTCGCCCAGCGCAGCTTTCAAAACGCAGCCTTGGACGACGCCCTCAAAGCCTGCGCCGAAGTGGTGGGCCTCGCCCCCGATATGCCCGAGGCACACCAGTTGATGTCTCGCATACATCTCGAGCGGGGCGAGGTAGCCAAAGCACAAGCGTCACTCACGCTCGCCGAATCGCTCGCGCCCGACGATCCTGAAACCTCTTATCTGCACGGTCTGATCGCCGAGCGACGGGGCAAACTCGACGAGGCGATTGAGTTCTATCACGAAGCCTATCAGGCCAGGTCCGATGAATTGGATTACCTGGTGACCTATGTGGAGTGCCTGATCGCCGCCGACCGCTGCGCCGAAGCCATGGCCGTCATCCAACCTCGCCGCGCCGACTTCGAGCGCCATGCCTCCGTACACGCCCTGGCCGGACAGGCCCTCTCGCTACTCGGCCGGAAAATCGAAGCGGCTGGCTGCTATCAACTCGCCGTGCACCTGGCGCCCGAAGATCCCGTCCTGCGCGAGGAGGCCGGCCTTGCCCTGCTGGCGGTCGATCGGATCGAACAGGCCCACGCGCTCTTCGACACCGGCCCGACAGAATCGAACTCGGCCATCTCGCCCAGCCTGGCGGCCCTGCTTGCCGATGGTCTGCTGCGCAAAAGCCGCCGGCCCGACCAAGCCGCCCGACTGCTCGAGCACGCGGTCACCACCCATCAAAACGATCCCACGCTGTGGCTGCTGCTGGCCGAAGCCTGCATGCAGACCGACAGGATCGACCGCGCGGGCGAGGCGATCGACCAAGCCGCCAGGCTTGCGCCCGATCGTGCGGAGCTCTGGCTGCTAAAGGCCTATCACGCTTTGGCGACGGGTCGTACGATCGACGCCGTCCGCGCCGCCCGTCGGCTCGTCCAACGCGACCCCGACGACGTCGAGGCCCGTGCGCTGCTGGCCAAGACACTCGAAATCGATCCACAGACCGTTCCCGAAGCCGCCACGCACTACCAACATATTCTCTCGATTGCCCCCGACAACGCCTGGGCCGCCCGCCGCCTCGACCAACTCAACCAGCGACTGCAAACCGCACGAGCAGCGGCCACCGACCAGTAGCGTCTCTGACGGGTTTTCTGATCTCAGCGCGTTTGATCATGTCCCCCTCGCTGGAGGCGCACCCATCATCGGATGTGGTTCCGCCGTTCAGCGGCGACCCGAAGGGGAGCGCGTGGTCGCACCGTTCTCCCGTTTAGCGGCGACCCGACAGGGGAGCGCGAAAAGTAACAGAGCAACTCGTAAGGACCAAGTCACGCAGCATCCGACGAGCGCCGCAACGACGCCGGGCGAAGCAGCGCCGAACCGATCGCCCCTAGAAGTGCGACTCCCGCGGCAAGCAGCATCGCTGGAAACAGCGAGTCGGCGGCGTCGGCCATCGCACCGGCCACGCTCGGACCGATCGCCTGACCGATGCCGAATAGCAGCGTGATAAACCCCAGTCCCGCCGGCGCCAACCGCGCGCCGAGCAGATCGCCGCACAAGGCCGCCATGATCGCCGGAATGCTCCAGGCCGACAGCCCGAACAGCACCGCCGATACCGTGAACCCCGCCGGTACGGGCCACAGCGCAAACAGACCAAAGGCCACTGTGTGGATCAGGTACACAATGACGAGCGCGCCCTTGCGGCCGATAACGTCCGACACCGTGCCCCAAATCAACCCGCACAAGAGACTGAACCACCCCACGATCATGAACAGCCGACCGGCTTCCGGCTCGGTATACCCCCCTTCGGCGACCAGGCATTTCATGAAGAACGTCACGTAAATGATGTAGGAGAACCCGAACGCCGCATAGACCGCACCCACGTGAAAGACCGTCGGTGATAGATACACGGAGGCCCATGAAAGCGCCTTCTCCTGCGAAGCGGGCACAGCTTCTTCGGCCTCTGCCCCCACCCGCGTCATCCCCGCCCGCCAAGGTCGATTCCGCAGGATCAGCAGTGACGCGACCGCCAGCAACAGCGCCACGCCACCGAACACGAACCAGCACACACGCCAGCCGTTCTCCTCGTGGACGGTCAGAATGCGGGGTGCAATCGGTCCGACGAAGATCAGTCCCAGCGACGAGCCGGCCACCGCGATGCCCGCCGCCAGACCGCGTCGTCGCCTGGCAAACCATGCCGCCAGCAGCCCCATGACCGGCACGTTGCTCGCCCCGCTGCCCACACCCGTCACCCCCCGCCACAGCGCCGCCTCAAAAAACCCGTTCGCCAGTCCGGTAAGAAGCATGCCCACGCCCGCCACCGCCAGGCCCACCCCGATCACCGCCCGCGGGCCGTAGCGGGTCGCCATCGCCCCGCCGATTACCGACAGCGCCAGGTAACCCACCAGGTTGGCCGTCGCCAGCGCCCCCGCCTGCGTGTTATTCATCTCCAGCCCTACCTGCATGGCCGGCAGCACCGCCGTGTAGCCGAACCGCGCCAGACCCAGCGCACCGAACACCACAAGCGTGGCCATGATCAGGATGACCCAGCCATAGTGAAACCGAGACGGGGATGAACTCATAGGCGCCTCCAGATACGTCCTGTGTCGCGCGAATGGGATTAGACGACCCGTTTGGTCGCTCTGACTGCGACCCAAGCCACATCATGACGGGCCACTCGGCGGGTGTCACGTGCCAACAGACACGGCGCGGCAGGGCTGTCAGGGCGACATCGGCGTCTGTTTGGCAATGGGGCCGAGTAACCGCCCGTCCGGTGCGAAAGTTGCCCACGTCCCCATCGGAGATCCCCAAATGGCGGCCAGGGGAGCAACGGACCTGCGAATCTGCGCAAGTCCCGTCGTAAACGAGACTTATCTCCGATCGGCGGCGATGTTTTGCTAAAGCAGAGCGACTGGTGTGACGATTCTCCACGTAACTGCAACGTCGGCGGTCCGTCTGCGCGGTTACAATGTTGCAGGCGAGCCCGCCGCGACCGGCAGGGCCGGCCCCAGGGAGAGGGACATGCTGGTACTGTCACGACAACGCGACGAAACCATCATGATCGGCGACGACATCGAGATCACCGTCGTCGACATCCGTCGCGACAAGGTGCGGCTGGGCATCAGGGCCCCGTCTGAGGTGCCGGTACACCGCAAGGAGGTCTACGAGGCCATCCAACGCGAGAACCGGGCCGCCGCCGAAGCCGACCTCGAAGAGGTCGTCAAACCCGCCCATCCGCAGGAAAAAGCGGCCCCCACCCAGTCCGGCAAGGCACCCAAGCCGTCGTCCGGACCGGACGGCGGGCACCCGCCGCGCGGTTGATTGGCGCCCTTGTCTCGATTTACCACGACGCCGACCACACCCACCGTATAATCTCAACAGCACCGTCTGCCGCCGCAACATGCTTCAGCGGTTCCGCAGCCATGAGCAAAGCCAGGCAAAAGCTGCTGTTCGAGCACACCGAGTCGCGCCCCCGCGTGCGACGTATCGCGGGGCGCAAAGTGGTCGTCCGCGAGGTGCCCTGCAAGAGCCTGCTGAACCGCAGCAGCATCGGCGACTATTCGTTCAACTGCTATACCGGCTGCGCCCATGCCTGCGTGTACTGCTATGCCCGCTTCATGCAGCGCTTCCATCCGCACCCCGAGCCGTGGGGCGCGTTCGTCGACGTCAAGATCAACGCAGTTGATGTGTTAGCCCGGCAACTGAAGCGGATGGAGCCCGGATCGGTCTTTACGTGCAGCGCATGCGACGGCTGGCAGCCCATCGAGCGAAGCTACAAGCTCACGCGGCGGTGCTGCCAGTTGCTTCTCGACGCCGGCTTTCATCTGAACGTGCTGACCAAGAGCAAACTGGTGCTCCGCGATCTGGACGTCTTTCGCGACCGCGACGTTCGCGTGGGCGTCACCATCACCACGCCCGACGAATCGATCGCCAAGCTCTGGGAGCCCGGCGCGTCGTCGGTGGCCGATCGAGTCGAGATCCTCCGGCAGGCCAAGGCCGCCGGGCTGGCGACGACCGTCATGTTCGGCCCGCTGCTGCCCGAGATCAGCGACACGCCCGAAGCGCTCGCTCGGCTGTTCAAGCTGGCAGCCGATCTGAAAGTCGATTGCATCTGGACCGACGCGATGAACCCGCGTCCGCGCGTCTGGCCCAGCGTGCAGCAGTTCCTCCGCCGCCATCGGCCGGACCTGCACGCCCACTACCGCAGCGTGCTGTTCGACGCATCGTTCCGCCGGCAGTACGAGCGCTCACTTGACGCCCGCATCCGGAAGGCAAGGAAAGCGGCTGGCCTGTAACCACTTTGTGGCGGCGTTTGCCTGAGCGTCGGCGCGATCGCGCGTCTCACTCCGCCCGCCACGGAAACCGCTTCTTGAAATGTCGGTAGTACAAACCGATCAGCCGCATGCTGACGATCATCGTGTAGGCCGACGCGGCTCGCGCCGCCAGGGCCTGCGTCAGGATCAGGCCGGGGCCACGCTCGGCGGCGGCCGGCAGTTCGTCCGAGGCGCCCCAGGTCAGCAGTTCCGGCAGGTAGGTCGGAGCCGCCGCCAGAAGCAGCATGATCCAGATAGCGAGGTAAGGCGCGAAGGCCGACAGGATCGTCCGCAGCACCAGGTCCGGCCGCAGCGACCGGAAGCCATCCCCAATGGCCACCATCAAAACGGTCGCGGGCCAACAGAACAGGCCGACGACGCCGAGGATCCACGGCAGGCCGAAGTCGGAGGTGCTCGGCGCCCACACGTATGCGACGACAGCCGGCACCATCACCAGCAGCATGCTGACCAGAAACAGCAGGCCCGGGCGGACCACGTCGTCCCAAAAGTCGGTCAGCGAGAAGGCGGGCAGCTTGTCTTCGCCACGCGCGACCTCCACGATCACGTTCAGGTAAAACGCCGCCAGCAGGCCTCGCAGTACCAAACCGCCGAAAAGCCCCCAGATCATCCCATACCCCGACACCGCAATCAGCAGGTTCATCACAACCACGAGCACGAAGCTGGCCAGGTTGTCCAGCCTCAGGAAGAACACAAAGCTCTGCCCGACATCGACCCAAAAATTGGCCGCCGTTTTCCTGTTTTTTTCGGCCCGTAAGCCTGTGTCGCTAGCAATCCCACGCGCCGACAGGATCAAATCCTCCTCGCTCGACGGCGCGTGCGCCCCCGCCGCGGATGCGCCTTGCCGCGGGTTCGCAGTGTTGGGCGTCTCGCTGACGTCCTCCGGCTCGATCAAGACCTTCGCACCACACTTCTTACACTGGGCGTACTTGCCTTCGGTGCCGTCGGGAAACCGCAACCTCACCCCGCACGTGCATCGGACATGAATAGGCATCTTGCCTCCCCGCATAACGCCTTCGACTTGCCGGATCCATCATCTACGACGACTGCTCTCGTCGCAAGACCTTGCCCCCGGCCCGGCCTGCGCCGATTCTGCCACGAAGCTTTGGCTTTGGGTACCCCATCTTTTGCCCAAGAGCAAAGGGTGGGGTATTGCAGGGCTTCTGCTATAGTTAATGCGGTATGGCGCCCAAGGACAACAGCGAGAAACCCACCGCCGAAGATACTGCCGATGCGTGTGGCTTCGTGCCGCCGAACAACAGTCATCACATCGAACACGGCGGCGCGCCGGCCGACGTACATCGCGCCGTCGGCAAGGCTGCACGCATCATCGAGCGCGGGCTGATCGAGCGTTTCTTCGGCCCCCGGGTCGACGCGGGCGCGCTCTCGGACGCCGAGGGGCAGCGCGCCCGCGCAGCGCACAGCGACCCGGTCGCCAACGCCGAGACCATCAAGCAGGCGGCCGTCCGGTTCGGCGCCGATCTGGTCGGCATTTGCGCTCTCGATGAACCCAACGCGACGCGCGACCCGGGCATGGCCGATGTGCCTCCCGAATACCGCCGCGCGGTGGTCCTGGCCGTGGCGATGGATGCGCGCCAAATCGCCCGGTCGCCGGCGCCGGCAGCCTCGGCCGAGACGTCGATCGGCTACATGCGGATGACCGTGTGCGCGTCGGCGCTGGCGGTGTTCGTCCGACAGTATGGCTACCGGGCCATCGCCGCCGGCAACGCCAGGGGCTTCAGTGTTCCCCTGGCGGCGCGGGCGGGTCTCAACGAGCTGGGACGCAACGCCATGCTGGTCACGCGGCAGCACGGCCCGTGCGTGCGGATCAGCAAGGTCTTCACCGATATGCCGCTGACGGCCGATAAGCCGATGGGCTTCGGCGTCAGGCAGTTCTGCGACGAGTGCGGCCGCTGTGTCGAAGCCTGTCCGCCCGGCGCGATCGATGCCGACTGGGTGCCGCTCGATAGTCCTGGCGGCCCGAGCCACACGTCGCCGGCGCCTCTCTGGGTCGACGGCAAGAAGTGCGTGAGCTTCTGGAAGACTAACGGCACGAGCTGCGCCACGTGCATCGCCGTCTGTCCGTACACAAAGTGAACTCGGACGACGAGCCGCCCGTCAGCTCGACTGTGCTGTCAGTTGCGGCTCGCGTGCGGTGTCGCGATCGCCGGCTGCCTGCTTGAGCGACGCAAGCACACACTCGGCGCCTCGCTTGCCCGACAGCAGCATGCCGCCGAACGTCGGACCCATACGCGGCAGGTTGTGCACCGTGGCGACGGCCATGCCCACGAGGACCAGCCCCGGATGCAGCTCGCCCGTGTGGTGCACCACCGCGTCTTCCGAACGCTCGACCCACATGGGCCCGCCGCTGCCGATCTGCGTAAGCCCGTGCTTGGCGACCAGCCGAGCGACCACCGCGTCGTGCCCGGTGGCGTCGACCACCACGCGCGACTCGATCGCTACCGGATCCACGCACGTGATCGAGCGCGGCAGCGCTTTGACCGGCGACCAGTTGATCACCACGCCGGCCACCCGCTTGTCGCCGCGGACGACCACGTCGTCCACCGTCGTCATGTTGGCGAACTTGACGCCCGCATCGCACGCCGCGGCGATCAGCTTCGAGCAGGCGTGCGGGCCGTCAGCCACGTGCAGCCCGTCTCGCACCAGCTTGTGCGGCACGCCCAGCTCGTCGAGCACCTCGTGCGCGGGCTCGCGCACGGTGACCTTGTTCATCAGGTAACCGCCCAGCCAGAACCCGCCGCCCAAATAGTTGTTCTGCTCGACGATCAGCACCTTCAGACCTGTCTCGGCAAGCTGCTTGCCGCACATCAGGCCCGCCGGGCCCGCGCCGACAATCACCGCGTCGCTTTCGGTATACGCGTCGAACTGCGCGGCGAACTCGCCGACGATCGCGCGCGTTACGTCTGCCTCACCGGCTGAACTGAATATCTGTCTTGCCTCAATCATGGCATTCTCCTGTGGCGACCCGCGCCAACCTCGCTCGCCAAGGCGTCATGCGCCTTCGTCGAACGCGTTACCATCAACTCCATCACGTTTCGATCGTTTGTCCTGTCCGTACTCTGGTCAACCGTGCGACACGCCGCTCTGGACGCCGGCTGTGTGCATCTCGTTCATCGATCCGCTGCGAAAGCCCTGCAAGTCCAACGCGACGAAGACATATCCCACCGCCTTGAGCGCCGTGGTGATCTTCTCGCGCAGGCGCAGCGCGTCGGGAAGCTTCTCCATCGGCACCTCGATACGGGCCAAGGTGTCGTGGTCGCGCACACGGCACTGGGCAAAGCCCAGGTCTTTCAGGATGTACTCAGCCCGCTCGACGCGCGCCAGCCGCTCGGCCGTGATCGGGCTGCCGTAGGGAATGCGACTGGCCAGGCACGCCATCGCCGGCTTGTCCCACGTCTCCAGGCCCATCGCCTGTGAGGCGGCGCGAAT
The DNA here is from genome assembly GCA_035530655.1 of Phycisphaerae bacterium. Lineage (GTDB taxonomy): Bacteria > Planctomycetota > Phycisphaerae > UBA1845 > DATKUK01 > DATKUK01. The sequence continues at coordinate 66,511 of DATKUK010000013.1, read as the reverse complement.
TTCCTGCTTCGTCAGACCGGCCTCAAGCAGCGGATTCCGCACACCGAGTTCGCGTCCAGCGCTCAGGCCGGGCCTGAAGTCGCCCGTGTCGTCGGCGTTGGCCCCGGCGACCACAGCCGCAAACCGCCGCTCGTCCGCCAGCACCTTCAGTTGGGTGAAAAGCTCCTGCTTGCAGTGGTAGCAGCGGTCGGACGCGTTGGCGGCGTAGTCTGCGTCGTCCAACTCGCAGGTGTAGACCTCCACCAGCTCCACGCCCTGATGCCTGGCGATACGCGCAGCCGCCTCGCGCTCTCGCCGCGCCAGGCTGGCTGACACACCCACTGCCGCCACCACGTTCTGCCGGCCGAGCGTCTCGACCGCCACTGCCAGCAGGAAGCTGCTGTCGACCCCGGCCGAGAAGGCCACCACCACACGCCTCAGGTCTCGCAGAATCGCTCGGCAGGCCTCCAGCTTGGCCTCAAAGGTGCTCGGGTCGGCATCGCCTGCTGATTGACTCACGGCTAGCTCCTTGCCCCGCACGCCCGGCAGTTGGTTGGTGTGGCATGTAAAGCCTTTTTTGGCAGGGCATTATGCATTTTCGTCACGTTTTTGCTCACTGGCTGTTTGCCCTTCAAACTTGGATGCTTGACACTATGCCCGTCAATTGTTATTATCCCGATCGTTTCACTTGGCTATCACGTGGGCGCATGCTATGAACCTGTCCCAAAAATGTCAATATGCGCTGCGGGCCTTGTTCGAGCTGGCCACCAGACGGGGCGAGGGCCCCATACCCACGGGCGAGATCGCCGAGGCCCAGGCTATCCCGCCTCGGTTTCTGGAACTGATCCTCGCCCAACTCAAGCAGGCCGGCTACGTCGAGAGCCAGCGGGGAATGAGGGGCGGTTACCAACTGGCTGTCTCGCCGGACGCCCTGACGGTGGGCGAAATCATTCGCTTCGTGGAGGGACCGCTCGGCCCGGTGAAATGCCTCGCCGGCGCCGACCAGGCTGACTGCCGGCTGCTGGGGCGGTGCGTGTTTCTGGGCCTGTGGGAGCGGGCGCACGAGGCGGTCTCACAGGTGTACGACACCACGTCCCTTCAGGACCTGGTCGACCAGGCCGGTGCGGCCGAAGACCGGTACGTCGCAAGCTACTGTATTTGAAGGTAGGTAGGCCGCCCCTTCGGGCAAGTTCAACCACGCCACACCGACGCGCGCACTGCGTCGATGGCGCAACGATACATGCCCCCGCCAAGCAGCTCGACCAACTCCCGCTCGTCGCTGGCCGCTCGATCAAGCTCGACGTGGCACACGCCCACGTGCTCGGCCAGATGGGCGTCGGAGGTGTAGATACTCCGACAACCCAGTCGGTCGATTAACTGGCGGACCGCCGGCTCGTCCTCGGGTGCGGTGTTGGCCGAGCGCAGCTCGATGCCGTCGGGTGGGTAGGCTTCGATCGGTACGGTGATCGATTCGTGGTACCGGAACGGGTGCGCCAGAAAGATAAAGCCGCCGCGCTCTCGCACGAAGGCGTGCAAGGCCGCATAGTCCCAGTCTTGCTGCTCGAGCGATGCATCGTGCACGGCGAGGACAATGAAGTCCTCATCGGACACCGTCATCTCGATGCCGCCGAACACGCGGAACGGCGCGAACTTCTCCGACAGCTCGGCCGCCCGCCCGTGCGGAATCAGGCAGTGATGATCCGTAAACGCCAGCGCATCGAGACCGTACTGGACGGCCGCGCGGATCACGTCCTCCTCGCCGCTCTGGCCGCACGCCGAACGCTCGGCCGTATGCACGTGCAAATCGATCTTCATGCTCAATGCCACCGGACTGTCAGCGATTCAACCGTTCGCATGCTACGAGCACGGCATGTGCGACGCAACCGGTAACGATACGCGCCGGGCGCGGTGTACAGCGCCGCACGTCGACGGCGATACTGGTACAATCCCCTCGCCGGTCAACGCTCCGGCTGGAGTCGAGTGCGCGAACGCACACACATGGCTATTACGGGAGGTCCAGCGATGCGCTATGTCTTTATCATGTTGATCGCGGTCATGACAGGCTCGGCCGGGTGCGCCACGCTGCCTACCTGGCCAATGGCGCAACTGGGAGGTCTCGACACGTCGCAATGGACGCAGCCGGCTGCCGAGGGCGAGCAGACCTACCGCGCCGTGCGCGCAGGCAAGCAGGCTTTCTGGACCGTGCCCGCATGGTGGGGCGACGGCCACCGGCCGCCGAAGGGCACTGTGTACGTGCTCGAAGTGCGTTACAGGGACACGGCCAACACACCAGCGGTGTTCTACAGCCATGCGGGACTGCTCCCGCACGCTGGGCACAGCGAGATTCACCGCTTCGGCGGTGCGGCCGACGGCAAGTGGAAGACCGCCCACATCCCCATGTCGTGGGATCTGCTGCGCAAGCTGACCGGGCAGGATGCAACGGCCTTTTCCATCCTCGCCAGGGGCGCCGACGTGCCGATCTCGACGATCACCGTGCGCCTGGCGCGCAAGGGCGACGCCCAGCGCTTTGGCGCCGAGACGCGGCAGTGGGTCGCCCGCGCCAACGTGCAGCGATTCGGCGAGGTCAAGCCGGACACGCAAGGCGAGCCCGTTGTGCCTGAGACACTTAAAGACCAGCCCTTGGTGCCATTCGTTCGGCCGTACACGGTGTCGGTGCTGCCCGGGTCTGCACCGCAACAGGGCGAGGCCGGTGCGGCGCTGAGGGTTCGCATGACGCTCGATGAATACGAGCCGGCCGCCTTCGGCGTGTACGCCAACAAGCGCGATTTGAAGGGCGTGACGTTTGCGCTCTCGCCGCTGACCAATGCGCAAGGCACGTTGGACTGCCAGGCCGAGCTGCTGACGGCTGAGTATGTGCCGAGCGAGTCGGGGCAGGGCAGCACCAAACGGCCCGCGCGTCTGCTGCCCATGCGTCTCTGGCCGGCGTATCCGGTGGACATTCCGGCTGGCCAGTCGCACTGGTTCTGGATCTCGCTGAAGACCGAGCCCGCCCGCTCCAAGCCCGGCACGTATACCGGGCAGGTGCAGATCGCAGGTGAGGGGGTGCAGGGCGTTGTCCCGATCGAGGTCGAGGTGCTGCCGATCACGCTGCTGACGGCACGGCAGATCGACGTGCCCATGGGTGGCTGCGTGATGAGCCTGCCGCCCGAGCAGGAGATGATCACCTACGGCCAGCACAATCAGTGCTCGATCCACCTGTTCGGGCCGTACTGGGTCGAAGTGGAGAACGTGGACGGCCAACTCCAGATCGGCTTCGACCGGTTCGACGAGTGGATGAACACCGTCACGGCCAACGGCGTTACCGACCTGATGTGGTTCTTCGGCAACCCCAACGGCTATCCCGACACGCTCACGCTGGAGCGGCAGCTCTTTCGATCGCGTGCGAAGGACCGGGCCGAGCGGATCGCACTGCGCAAGGAGTTCATCGAGCGGCATCACGCGTTCAAGGACAAGCCGGAATCGGCCGCCGTGCTGCCTGAGATTCGCCCGTTCTACACGCAATGGGTGCAGAAGGTGGCCGCACACGGCAAGGCCAAAGGCTGGCCCAGGCTGATGCTGCATCCGTTCGACGAACCGGCCAAGTGGGTGCAGCGATCCGGCGCCGGCGGGCCGCAAAACGTGCTGGGCAGAGGTTCGTGGCTGAAGTTTCACTTCAAAGACGCCGCCGCCCTGATCCACCAGGCCAGCAGTGACGTGTTGGTGGCGGGCGACATCCATCACGCCGAGCCCGGGCTGGTGTATCTGCCCGACGTCGACGTGTTCTGCACCAACGCGATTCACGAGGACCCCAAGCTGGGCGACAAGGTCCGCGCGGCCGGCAAGGCGTTCTGGCAGTATCGCGGCTGCAACGCCACCATGCCGCCGTTCGAGCCGCGACACACCTATGGCTTCTACTTTGGTGCGTTCGACAGTCGGGGCGGGCTCATCTGGGCGACGAACTGGGGCGCCGGCTTCGACTACAACGAGCAACAGAGCTGGATGCACTCATGGTATACGCCGTTCGGCACGATCGTCTCGCCGAGCTACGAGGGCCTGCGCGAGGGCATGGACGATCGACGCCTTATCGAGACGTGTAAGGCTCGCCTGGCCGACGACGCGAAAGCGATGGCGATGCTCAATGCGATGTTCCAGGAGGTTATCGCCACCCGCATCCGGGACGGCCGCGATGTCGTGAAGGAGCTTTACGAAGACCCGACGCAGATCACCAAGCTCGACCGCTGGCGCAGCGAACTGCTCGACGCGCTCGTCCGTGCGAGGAAATAGTCCGTAGGGCGTGTCCCGGCGCGGGGCTTGTCGATTTAGTCGGGAAAACGCTCATCGCTGCACGCAAAATAAGGACTTACGTTCAACGCTGTTGTCGTAAGTCCTTTGTTTTCGAATCACGCGTGATTAAATCGACAAGCCCCGCGCCGGGATTTGCACGCGTGTTCTTTCTGTTGCCATACAAGGATGGGGCGCCCGCACGTGCCACCCGACGCCAGACAAGGCGGGTGCGCGGGGCGGTTTAGCGTGGTGTCTTGACGGTGAAGGCGGGTTCGGGGTTGTCAGCGAGCAGGCCGGCGACGCGGACCGTGACCGGGCCGGTGGGCAAGGCCACGCTGACCGAAAGGTTGCCGGTGCGCGTCCATCTGCCGGTGACTTTCGCATGGGGGTTGTTGACCACCCCTCGGAACGGGATCAACACGTAGGCAGCGTCGAACGGCAGGTAGCCGCGGTAGCGATAGGCCATCGACGGGCGCTTGACCCGCCCGCCGTACTCACCGGTGAAGCCCTGGAAGAACCGCATGTCCATCACGTAGTGAGACCGCTGGGGGACCACGGCGGTGACCTGGATGTTGGCGTCGCTGTCGCCCTCTTCGAATGCGCGCAGGTAGTCACTCCAACGTATGCGCCGCGGGGTGTGTTCGAAGTTGACGTCGTCCGGCGGGTAGCGGAGCAGGGCGCCGGCGCCCGGGCGGTGGTTCGACCAGCACGTCAGCGTGTCGGCATCGCGACCGAGCTGGGTCTGTGGGGCGTTGAAGTGGAAATAGGTTTCGATGAAGTCGTGCGACATCGTGCCCACAGGTGACGACCCGCGGTGCTCGACGCGATCGACAATCAGCCAGAAGGCCGGTGAGTCGTTGTGTCTGACGCGGCGTGTGGAGCCCGCGTCGATAAGGCACACGGTGCGACGGATGCGGTGGCTCTCGTACAGGTCGTGCTCCATGCAGGCGGCCTGAATGTTGGGGCGGTGGATGACAAACAGCGTGCGGACGTGGTCGGGGCTGTCGAGCCGCGGGCCGGCGGGTCGGCGGCGGATGGGCACGGGCGTGTTGTGCGAGCGCTCGTGGCGGTAGGACTCCTCGCCGTAGGTCGTCACACCCGGGTCGGTCAGCAGGGCTCGCCCAAGGCCCCAGATATCGATCGAGCCGAAGTCGTGGTGCGCGTGATTATGCGCGGCTGCGCAGGCGAACATGCCGAAGTGGGCGCCGAATCCGGCGCCCGCGCCGAAAAACTGAAAACCGCTCTTGCGGAAATCGTGCGGTTTGATGGCCCGCGATGACGGCGGTGAGGTTTTGGCGGAATCCCACCAGGCCAAGCCGTCGCGACCCATCAGCCACACGTTGTACTCCATGGGGTCGCTGCAATAGGGGGTGCCGGCGGCGGCCTTGAAGTCGGGTCGGCGGAAGAACGCGGCGGCCAGGTGCAGGATTTCGTGATGATGGATGTAGTGCTCGTGCTGCGCCTGGGCCGAGCAGTCGGCAAACTGCGGGCACTTGCCGTCGGCTCGCAGGATGGCGGCGGCGAACTCGAAGGATTTCTCAGAGATCGCGGGCAGCTTCGGTGATACCTTGCCTCCGGCGGCTGTCAGGTAGCGCAGGTTCAGCAGTAACAGGTTCTGGTTGACCGCCTGGTAGCCGAAGCCTTCGCCGAAGTAGCCGTCGGGCGTGGCGAAGGGGCGGGTAACGAAATCGAGTTCGAGGCGCTTCTTGACCCACTGCACCCACTGAGAAGATTGCTTGAAGGCCGGCACGCACAGGCCGGTCAGCAGGCTGCCGGTGAGCATGTGCAGCGTGATGTTATGCGGGACCTCGTATCGGCAGGTGCGGAAGCAGAACTCGGCCATCGCCAGCAGGGCCTTGGCGAGCATCAGGGCCTCGTTGGGCTCGAGGTGCGGGCGCAGGTAGGGCAGGGCGTGGCAGAGCTTTTCGGCGATGTGTCCGGGGTCGTGGCCGGTGTCGGTCTGGCTGTGCGGGTGCCAGCCGAACGCACCGACGTGCTCGCCGTCGGGCAGCGGCGGCATGGCTTTGATGATCCTGCGAGCCAGTCGCAGCGCGGCGGTGAAATACTTGCGCTGGCCGGTGAGGTGATGCAGCCGGGCGAGCATGTGTACGCCCTCGGCGCGGCGTATGCAGTTGCGGGCCGGCGCGCGGTAGAGCGTGTGTTCCTCTTCCGGGTTGCGGCCACAGACAAGTCCGTGCTGCGGCGGGGTCTTCAGCAGGTAATTGTCGGCCAGACGGACCAGGTGCTCGACCTGGTCGGGAAAGCGACGGTTGATGATTTCAGCCAAGGCGGGGATATCGCGCTCGTCAACCGGATGTTTGAACGGTTTGGCGAACATCGCCGCGGCGGCCTGACGGGCGGCGGCTTTGATTCGCCGGCGTTTCGCCGACTGTGCAGCCTGTTGCATGAGCGTTGCCCACCCTTCGCTGCGCGAAGTATGGGGCACCCGGACGCTGGGTGTATCGAGGTCGATGCAGTCGAGGAACTGCGAATCGGGCATGTCACAACGCATGGGGTACGGCATCCTTTCAGTGGGGTGTCACTCGGGACGATTAGCAGGAAACATCCCCCACCCTTCGCTGCGCGAAGGACGGGGCACCCGCACCCGATATATAACATCGCTTTGAGCCTCGATGATTCGCCCTACTCGGTGACCAGCGTCTGTTTGCTGCGGGTCATCTGGAGCTCGACGTCGGCGGGACGGCGCTGGAGGGTGGCCAGGGAGATCTCGATCACCTCGCGGGCCTCGTTGGGGGTTACCGTGCCGACGGTAACCAGGTCGCAGTCGCGCAGGGTCGACCAGACAAACGGCAGGCCCACGTAGGGCATGAGTCGGCCGGCGGCCATCGGCTTGATGGTGGTCACCGGTTTGGCGGCCTTGCGGATGACGTTTAGCACCCAGTCGATCTCGATCTGCATGAGGAATCCCGCGGCGTTGTAGATGGCAATGTAGCTGGCGACGTCGAGGCCGGTGTGATCGGCGGCCAGAATGGTCTGCGGCGTGTGGGTCGACAGGCCTGGGATCATGCCGCGCTCGCGGATCATCTCGCAGAGCCGGTCCATGTGACGAATCGTGCCCGTCAGCCCGTCGTAGAGCCGATCGGTGGCGCACTGGTGAGGCCAACAGAAGGTGGCGCCGTTTTGGGCGGCGTCGTCGAAGTCGCGGGCGGCAGCGTCGAAATCGGGGCCGGTGGGTGTCAGGTCGAAGTTCGGGGTGACGATTTGGACCATCTTGCGGCCCACGCGCTGCTGGGCCTGGTCGATGGCCTGCGTCATCAACGGCGAGGGCGGGCTCATGGCGATATCGATGCCGGCGCGCAGGAAGACCTCGAGCACATCGGCCATGTGGTCGGCTGTCTGGTACTGCTGAATCCAGTTCGACTTGGCGGCGGACTGGTGCGAGAAGCCCAGAAACCAATTGGACCCGGCCACCATACGTGAGACGCTGACGCCGCCGATTTCGGTTCGCGGAAAATCACTCATGAGTTTGCTTCCTGACGTGCCGCCCGAACGCCTGCTTCGGCAGAATCGGCGAGTGGGCCGGTACACCCTATGGACGCCGCAGCCACGCTGCTGCGATGCTTCATAGTACATAGGAACTGTCTGGGGGGACAGAATCGAAGCGTGCCAGGCGGAAGGCGGCGGCTCATTGACCCACCTGGCGGAGGCGGTAGCTTGGGTGTGGAACACTGGCGGACCACCCGGCGGTGACACCCACAGAGAGGACGACGGCGGGGCAGGCCCCCACCCCAGAAGTTGCGGAGGAGCATGTGATGGCCAGGGCGTTGGTGGTGTATTACTCACGGAGCGGGCACACCGAACAGATGGCCAAGGTTGTGGCCGAGGTGCTTGAGGCGGAGGGCCTGGCGGTCGACTGCAAACCGGTGGCCGACACCAGCCTGGACGACCTGACGGCGGCGGACGCCATCGTGGCCGGCTCGCCCACCTACTACGGGTCGATGGCGGCGGAGCTGAAAGAGCTGTTCGACCGAAGCGTGGCGCGGCACGGGCAGTTGGACGGGAAGGTGGGAGCGGCGTTTGCCAGCTCGGCCAACCTGGCCGGCGGCAACGAGACGACCGTGCTGGACATCATCAACGCCATGCTGATCCACGGGATGATCTGCCAGGGCGATCCGCAGGGCGACCATTACGGTCCGGTAGCGATCGGCGCGCCCGACAAGCGGGCCCGGGACGAGTGCCGCCGTCGCGCCCAGCGTGTGGCGGCGCTGACCAAGCGACTGCACGGCGAATAGGCGCATCGCGTCTTTGGCTGGATGGGTCTGCGTAGCGCTTGAGCGAGTGCTTGTGTGCAGCGGGATGCTCTGGAAGAATAGTAGGCGGGCCGTCCGTCAGACACGCTTTTGGCCAGGTCGGGAGCACACTTTGCCGGAAACAGTTCTACTGGTTGGGGTCGACGCGGGCGTACAGGCGCAGACAGGCAGGGCCTGCCGCGAGTTGGACGTGGTGCTGGAGTCGGTCGACGGGATCGATGGCGCCGCCCGCACCATCGCCGCCAACGCTCCAGACCTGGTCGTGTGTGACTTCGTGGCCTTCGACGAGGTCAGAAAGCGATGGCCTCGGCTGTGCACGATTGTCGTAGCGGAGAGTCGCGACGGGGAAGAGGCCATCGAGTCGATCAAGCGAGGTGCCCTGGACTACCTGCTCAAGCCGCTACGCCAGGAGACGCTGGTACGCCGCATCGGCGAAGCCCTTCGAATCAGCCGCGATATCCACGTACCGGCCGTCTATGACAAACCGAGCGAAGATGAGCGGGTGGCGCGGATCGTGGGTCAGTCGCCCGCGATGCAGGAGGTGTATCGCCTGATCGGGCTGGTGGCGATGCGCGACGTGAACGTCCTGATTACCGGCGAGAGCGGCACGGGCAAGGAGCTGGTGGCGCGGGCGATCTACCATCACAGCCGACGGCGCGACAAGCCGTTTCTGGCGGTCAACTGCGCTGCCATCCCCGAGACGCTGCTGGAGAGCGAGCTATTCGGACATGAAAAGGGTGCGTTCACCGGGGCCGATCTGCGGCGGGTGGGCAAATTTGAGCAGTGTCACCGGGGCACGTTGTTTCTTGACGAGATTGGTGATCTTCCTTTGGCGACGCAGGCCAAGTTGTTGCGCGTCCTCCAGGACGGGACGTTTCAGCGCGTGGGCGGCACGGAGACGATTACGTGTGACGTTCGCATCCTTGCGGCGAGCAACCAGCCTCTGGAGCGTCTGATCGCGGAACGCCGGTTTCGGCAGGATCTATACTATCGCCTCAAGGTGGCCAGCATCTTCGTGCCGCCTCTGCGCCAGCGCGAGGTGGACGTGGTGCTGCTGGCTCACCATTTCGTCAAGCAGTTCAACCCGCAGTTCGGCACGAGCATGCGCAGCTTCTCACCCGAGGTGCTGTCTACGCTGCTGGGTTATTCCTGGCCGGGCAACGTTCGTGAGCTGGAGAATGTGATTAAGGCGTCGTTGGTGGTGGCGCGGGGCACGGAATTCCGACGCGAGTTCCTGCCCGAGCAAATCCAGGTTCCGGCCAAGCACGATCCGGCACGACAGAGTGCAGACGGCGAGGCGCCCGTCAAGGACCTCGTGCCGGGGGCCGTGCGTCGGATGGCGATGGACCTCGTGGCTGATGAGCGCTGCCGGGGCTCGGTGCATGCACGCGGGATGGCCGCTATCGAGCGAGAGCTTATCCGGGCCGCTCTCGATCAGACCGCAGGTCGCATCGCTCCGGCCGCCAGACTGTTGGGCATCAGCCGCACGACGCTGCGGCAGAAGATCCGCGAATACAGTATCCAGATCAGCACGGCCGTTCAATTCGACGACGGGCAGCCCGGTGGTGCAATCCAGCCACAGTGATCAGTCATTGACCATATAGATCACTCGTCGGCCTTCCGCCGCATCCTTTCCTGCACCATCCAAGCTGCATGTAAGCACTTATTTTAAAGGCGTTTAGATCTTATTCGTATGCTATGTGGCTAGCGGCACGCGCGTTGCTCGTGGTCACGTTGCCGCTGGCAGGTACAGCCAGCGACCGACATGTGCCGGCGCGGTGGGCCGGCTATAGGGGCTGCTGACCAGCCCTTCAAGTAGTTCGGCGGCAAAGGAGCCTCACAGATGGTAGAGCCAAGGCAGAGCTCGCGGGGACCGGTGACCGAATACGACGATTGGGCGGCGCGATGGCTGTATGCGGGCATGCCGGAGCGGCAGCCGCCACCAAGTACGCCGGCCAGGTCGAACGGTTTGTGTGTCGACTGCGGTTACGAGATCGACGCCGCTCGGTTGCGAGCCAAGCCGGCCGCCACGCGCTGCATCATCTGCCAGATGGATTATGCCAACCGCGTCTCGAGGGCGAAGTATGGGCGCGGTTGAAGTGAGTTGGTGGAGGAAGTGTTGAGGATGAAGGAGCGTGTCGTATGGCAGGGCGAACGAAGAGCCTGCGTGAGCGGGCTGCCGACTGGGACTGGCGAATGGCAAACTGGGCATACGAGGGCGCCCGCGGGCAGCAGCTCATGGGTCGGCTGCGCGGAGGCACGTACGGGTTGTGCACCAACTGCGGCAAGCCCATCGCAGCGACTCGCCTGGCGGCTCGGCCGGATGCGATGCGGTGCCTTGGCTGTCAGGTTGATTATGAGAAGCAGGCAAGCAAACGCTAGGAGGCTTTCGATGAGAGGGACGGTGACGACAGGTCGTACTGCAATGCGGGTGGTGGTTCTGCGTATCTGGCAGATGCAGGCGCGCGGTCCGCCTTGGTGAACGCTCGTAGCCGCCTCGGGGGTCGTACGCGTCGTTTGTCTACAGAAGCAAACTGGCTGATTACCGACGAGCGTTGCCGTCGGGCGGCGTTGCGGGTATTCTATCGGTAGTTGGATCGTCGGGCGGGGTGTCCGGCGAGGCCAACGTTATATGCCTTAATCGAAGGGAGCTGGACATGTCGGGTGGCACTTCTTTGGCGCAAGCTGCGCTGCCGGCGGACTGCAAGACCGAAAACGTAGGTGTGGCGTTCTTCGACCTGTCGCGACTGAGCGAATGGGCGTCGTCCGAGCAGGACGAGCAGGTCGGGCGGTTCTTCCAGGCGTTCTATGCTTTGGCGGCGCGGCAGATCGAGGGCGCGGGCGGGCGGATCGTCAAGTTCATGGGCGACGCGGGGCTGGCTGTGTTTTCAACCGAGGCGGCTGAAAAAGTCATCCTCGCGTTGTGCGACTTCGCACGTGAGGCGCGTGAGCTGGCTGGGCGATTCGGTTTCGACGCGTACCTGAACGTGAACGTCCACGTGGGCCCGGCGCTGACGGGCAGCTTCGGCCCGGCGGGCGCCGAGCGGTTCGACGTGATCGGCAAGACGGTCAACATCGCCGCGCGGCTGGGTCGGCGGGGCGTGACGCTGTCGGCGCAGGCGTTTCGCTGTTTGAGTGACGACGGGCGGAAGGGGTTCGACAAGCTCATGCAGCCGATCACGTACCGCTTCCGCGGCTGAGCGCGCGTAGGGCACGTCGAATCGGGAATCAGAAGGGGTGGGGCATGATCGTTTACCACGGCACGACCGACCGGCGGGCGAGGCGGATCTGCCAGGAGGGCTTCCAGCCGCGAAAGCCGTCACGCCGGGTGTGGTTTGCCGAGAGTCGCGGCTATGCCGAGCGGCGAGCCAAACAGCAGGCGCGCCGGCGGCACGACCGGGCGGCGGTCCTGACGTGCGAGTTCACGATCGACCAGATGCAGCGCTTCCTGGGCGCGAGGCGGGTGTTCCGCCGCAACGGCGTGATCGCGCTCGATGGGGCCGTACCGGTGACGGTGCTGCGATCGCATCCGGGCCTGGAGGCTCCCTGTTCGCCGGAGGAGCTGGCCGCGTGGGTGAACGACGTGCTGGGTCTCAAGCCGCACAAGGGCGTGGGGCGACGGCATCCGGGGATTGCCCGGCTCTCACGCTGGGTGATGAATCGGGTGTCGAGCCAGCCCGACAGCCGTCTGTCGCAGGGCGAACTGCTGCACATGGCCCGGCAATGGTTGGGAGAGTTCTTCAAAGACGTTGAGGTCGACCCCGACCGGCTGGGGGCCCGCCGCACGATGCAGCAAATCGACGTGTTCCCCGCGGGCGAGCCGCCCGAGCCGGACCCGCGAGAACAGGAGGCGTTGGATTGCTTGCAGCAGACCAGTCCCCGGTGTCGCGTCCGCGGGCTGAAGCTGTTGGAAGGGTTGGACGACCCGGACCTGTTCGAGTGGTCTGTGATGATGCTGGAGGACGAGTCGCCTGCGGTGAAGGTGGCGGCGCTTCGGACGATGGCCTGCTGCCGGGAGGGCGACGCCGAGACGATCGCGCCCTTCGCCGCCTCGGGCGACAAACGGATACGCGCGGCGGCGATCGCCGCACTGGCCCGGCACGCGGACGACGACGCGGCACGGTGGTTCGAGCGCGGCCTGAAGGACCCCAGCGCGTGTGTGCGGATGTCGACGGCGGCGCTTATGGACCGGCTGAACCCGGTCGAGCATCGGACGCTGTTCGAGCTGGCGCTGCACGACCCGAATCCGCAGGTTGCGCGCACCGCCCGGAAGCTGACGGCCGGCAAGGGGTACTCCAAAGCTTCGTGGTAGCGGGCGCGGATCGAGGGGCGGAGTGCTTGACACGCTTGGTTGAAATTGGCAAAATGTCGGCATCATGAAGCATTCTGCGAGCCGAGTCTGGTCCAGGTTGCAGGAGAGGGGCGCGGTGCATGCGTACGCTCCGTCGTTCTACTGCGGGCCAAGGGCCAGGAGCGGGCCGCGATGAGCGATTGACGAGCCGAAACCGAACCGAATCCACAAAGCCCGCTCCTGAAAGCGGGCTTTTTTTCAACGACCCTGGACGCTCGAAGGGAGGCGACGGATGAAGGGATTAGCCAAACATCAGGATGCCATGGGGCAGGCGATGTACGATTACTTTCGCGGTCACGGCGGCTATGAGATCGTCGAACGGGATGACGGGTTCGCGGGTCCTTCGGGGGGCGGCAAGATCTATCTGGCCCCATACGAGGTTTGGTCGGTGCATCAGCAGCGGACGATTCGACTGGCCCGCGGTAGGGTGCTCGACGTCGGCTGCGGTGCGGGCCGAGTGGCGCTGCACTTGCAGAGCAAGGGGCACGACGTTGTGGGCATCGACAACTCACCTCTGGCGATCAAGGCGTGCAGACTTCGCGGGGTCAAGCAGGCCAAGCTGATGTCGGTCACCCAGGTATCGCAGCGGCTGGGGATGTTCGATGCGATTGTGATGTACGGCAACAACTTCGGGTTGTTCGGCAGCTTTGCCCGGGCCCGCTGGCTGCTGCGGCGGTTCAGACGAATGACCAATCCTGGCGCGCGGATCATTGCCGAATCGCGCGACCCGTACGACACCACCGAGCCCTGCCACCTGGCGTACCACAGGCTGAATCGCCGGCGCGGCCGCATGGCCGGGCAACTAAGGATTCGCATTCGCTACAAGACGCTGGCCACGCCGTGGTTTGACTACCTGCTGGCCTCGAAGAATGAGATCCGCGCGATCGTCGACGGTACGGGCTGGCGCGTCGACCGGTTCATCGAGGCAAAGGGGCCAGGCTACGCAGCAGTGATCGCGCGGGTGTGACGGCGGAGGGTCGGCGTCTGCTGCCAACGCCGCGTTGGCGGGCAGGCAATTCCCGTGCGCGCAGCCGGTACGAGCGCGCGCTGCGATCGACGCGCTCAAGGTGTAGGACGAGGCTGCGCTAGGCCTTTCTTCGACCGACCAAGCGCGCGAAGCCGAGGTATCGGCCGCCGTCTTTGCGGAGCTGGGCGAGTTCGTCGGCGTTTTCTTCGGGTCGCGTGCCGCCACCAGTCGACCGAGTTGACCCAGTAGTACCACTCGTCGCCAAGGTGGTCGGGCAGCGGGTGGGGCACGTCGCGAGGCGAGGCGGGCACGACGATGCCGATCTGCCCGCCGCGCTTGAGCAGCTTGAGCGTGTGAAACTCGAGGTAGTGCACGTCGGTGCCGTAGTAGTGATAGCTGTCGAGGCTGACGACGGCGTCGAAGAACTCGTCGGCAAACGGCAGCGATCGGGCCTCGGCGTAGATGGGGAACACGCGGTCTTGCACGCCGGCATCGCAAATCCGCTGCCAGTTGTCGGTAGGCTTGATCCACAGGTCGGTCGCCCAGACCTGCAAGTCGAACTCCCTGGCGAGAAAGATCGAACTCATCGCTCGGCCACAGCCCATGTCGAGGACGCTCATGCCGGGCTTGAGGTCCATGACCTCACACAGCGGCTCGGTCAGCCAGAGCACGTTGGGGCCCATCTCGTTTTCGATGACCCACTGCGGGTCGTACCGGTTCGACCGTGGGAAACGATCGTTATGCAGCAAGTTGCGCAGGTCGATGCTCTTGTCAGACAAAGTTTCTCTCCTTGACTGAAGCACGCCTCGGACGCGCGAAGTGCGCGGTGCTTGGGTCTATCAATCGGTTGACACTGGAGAAGTCGGCGTCGCGCCAACGGGTTGGACGTGTACGTCGTTGGGCCGACAGCAATCGGCCCTCGATCGTGGCGAGTCGACGAAGTCGACCGGCCAGGGCAGAGCTGTCCGCTACCGGCGGCGTGACGGTTTGAAGAGCGTTGTCTGAGCTACCACCATGCGGCACCGGCTTTCGCACATGACGTGCATGGCAACGAAGGACGGTTCCGGTGCGGTGGGCAGTGTAACCTTCGCGGCTCGGTAGTCAAGACCGGTCCCGACGAAGGGTGCCGCTGAAACCGCGACAGCCTGGCTCGGGGCGGTTGTCCGGCTGTGGAGCGGGTGGCATTGACAGTGTCGCGGGGGTGGTCTAATGTTGCCAGCCCTGCCGGACCACGAAGGTTCATTGGAGGAACGCATCGGATATGTCCATGTTCGACTATGACTGGTGGCACGGGCAGCCGCTTCAACAGCAGATCGAGCACGCCAAGCTGCGCTGCGCACAGAGGAAGTTTCCCGACGTCGATCCATCGCAGCCCGGCCAGGACAGCGACTTTGCCCGCTTCAAGGGCGTGCTGGAGGCGCGGATCCTGGTGTACCTGCGCGACGGCTTCAGCTACGAGATTGCCGAGATGGTCGAGCTAGGCCCGCGATCCTATCTGACCGTCGAGTGTGTGCCCGGCGACGACGCCTATCGGGTGGGCACGTTTGTGGTGGCCATTCCGTTCGAGGACATCGTTCGCGTCGAGGTGTTTGCGGTGCATCCGACCGAAAAGCCCAGTGACTCACCGCACATCACGGGCTTTCGGGCCGCACCGGATAGCCCGCCGCCGCGCGACTGATCAGCGAACCTATGGGTGGGCGGGCGGACGCAGAATCGACGAGGCGATGACGCATCCTTCTCCCGTTGGGTTGTTCCTGGACTTCTACGGCACGATCACCTCGGGCGACCGCGATACGGTCGAGGCGATCTGTCAGCGCGTCATCGAGGAACATGATCTGCCGCTGGCGGCTGGGGCGATGGGGGTCCAGTGGGGACGGCGTTTCTTCGCCCTGATTGAGCGGAGCAACGGCAAGCAGTTTCGCACGTTGCTGGATTGTCAGCGGATCAGTCTCGCCCAGACGCTGTCGCACCTGGGGCTCGAAGTGCCGTGCGACGGCTACGTGGAGCCGTTTCGCCGGTACATGCGGCAGCCTCGCCTTCAGCCCGAGGTGGTGGATGCACTGAGGGCGATCGAGCTGCCGATTTGTCTGGTCAGTAACGCGGACCATGATGATCTACTGGCGGCTATTGAGCACAGCGGGTTGCGTTTCGACGAGGTGGTGACGTCGCAGCAAGTGCGGTGCTACAAGCCTGACCCGGGCATTTTCCGGCAAGCGCTCACCAGGACCGGCTGGAGCGCCGATCGCGTGCTGCACGCGGGCGATTCGCTGCACAGCGACGTAGCCGGGGCCCGTGCGGCTGGAGTGCGGACCGTGTGGGTGCGGCGGCAAAGGCGGATCAGCGACCTTCCGCGGGCCGAGCCCGACTACACGGTGGCCGATCTGTGCGATTTGGCTGTGCTGCTGCGGCGCCTGCGAATTGACCGTTCCCAGGCGGGGTGATAGAGTGGTTGCGGGCATGTCCAAGGGCTGCGGAGACGGCCATGAAGGTCGAGCTTGCCAATGTTGAAGATGATTTCGATCAATTAGCCCAGCAGATGGGCAAGATCATGGACGAGATGCTGGAGCGCAATTTTGTGCGCTTCCGGTGGACGCAAAGGTGGCGTCCGTCCGTGAATCTTTATGAAGCGGACGATCGCTACGTGGTCTGCGTGGACTTGGCCGGGATGGATCATCGCCGGATCGAGATTCACGTGGAGAACCAGAAGCTTACGATAAGCGGCACGCGACCCGGTCCGCGGCTTGGCCAGGCGCAAGGCGAGATCCGGGTGCACATGATGGAGATCGACGAGGGCCCGTTCTCTCGGGAGCTGGCGTTGGCCAGCGACGTCGATCAAACGCGAATTGCCGCGCGCTATTGCAAGGGCTATCTCTGGATCGACCTTCCCCGGTCGAGCGGTTGATGGTCCCGGAGCCGGCCATGGCCGACGACGACACCGTCGATCTGACCCGCGAGCAGCAAGTCGAGCAAGACGATTCGGAGCGGGAGCAGCCAGTCGCTACGGTGCTAGGCGGTCGGCCGGAGCGTCTGCCCGAGCACGTCAGCATCCCCGATGAGCTACCCATTTTGCCGCTGCGCGACTCGGTGGCCTTTCCGGGCACGATCATGCCGTTGACGGTGGGTCGCGAGAAGTCGCGGCGGTTGATCGACTCGGCGTTGACGGGCAGCAAGATCGTCGGATTGGTGTCGCAGCGTTTCTTAGAAACGGAGGATCCGGACTTAGGCGATCTGTATCGTGTGGGCACGGCTGTGATGATCCTGCGGCTGTTGAAGATGCCCGACGGCAGCCAAAGCATCGTGGTGCATGGGCTGTCCCGCTTCGGTCTTGAATCGCTGATCCGTACAGAGCCGTTCATGGTGGGCAAGGTGAACGTGCGCGAGGATCGCGTCGAGCCCTCCACGGAACTGGAGGCGCTCATCCACAATTGCCGGCACGCGGCCAGTCGGGTGATCGAGTTGAGCCCGAACGTGGCGGACGACGCCAAGATCGTATTGAGCAACATTGAGCAGCCCGGCGCGCTGGCCGACTTTCTGGCCGCCAATCTCTCAATCGGTCTGGTGCACAAGCAGGAACTTCTCGAGACGTTCGACGTGACCCAGCGGCTACGGAAGGTGCACGCGGCGCTGGCGACGCAGCTAGAGGTGCTCGAGCTGTCGGACAAGCTTCAGACGCAGGTTAAGGAGCAGATCGGCGAGTCGCAGCGTCAGTACTTCCTGCGAGAGCAGCTCAAGGTGATCCAGAAGGAGTTGGGGCAGCTCGACCAGCAGGACGCGGAGGTTCAGCGTCTGAAGGAGCGGATCGCCAAGGCCAAGATGCCCGAGTCGGTGCAGGAGGCGGCCGAGCGCGAGGTGGACCGCCTGAGCAAAATCCCCACCGCATCGCCGGAATACTCGGTCGCCATGGACTACGTCGATTGGCTGTGCCGCGTGCCCTGGTCGGTAAGCACGGAGGATCAGCTCGACATCGGCCGGGCCGAGCGCGTGCTCGATCACGATCATTACGGGCTCGAGAAGATCAAGAAGCGGATCGTGCAGTTCCTGGCGGTTCGCAAGCTCAAGCCGCACGGACGGGGTCCGATTTTGTGTTTCGTGGGCCCGCCGGGCGTGGGCAAGACGTCGTTGGGCCAGAGCATTGCCCGGGCCATGGGTCGCAAGTTCATCCGCATGTCGCTGGGCGGCATGCGCGACGAGGCCGACATCAGGGGGCATCGCCGCACGTACATCGGTTCGCTGCCGGGACGAATCGTTCAGGATATCGTCAAGGCGGGGGCAAACAACCCGGTGTTCATGCTCGACGAGGTGGATAAGATCGGCGCCGACTTTCGGGGCGATCCGGCGGCCGCCCTGCTGGAGGTGCTCGACCCTCAGCAGAATTACAGCTTCACCGACCACTACCTCGACGTACCGCTGGATCTGTCGCGGGTGATGTTCATTGCGACGGCCAACTACATCGATCCGGTCATCCCGGCGCTCCAGGACCGCATGGAGCTGATCGAGCTGCCCGGCTACACCGAGCAGGACAAGCTGCACATCGCGCGGCGGTATCTTGTGCCCCGGCAACTGGCCGAGCACGGCTTGACGGCCAAGGATCTGACGATCGACGATGGGGCGCTGTTGCGGATCATTGACGGGTACACGCGTGAGGCGGGCGTGCGGAATCTGGAGCGCCAGATTGCGGGTGTCTGCCGCGCGGTGGCCGTCCGGGTCGCGCGGGGCAAGAGGCGGGCGGCTCACGTCACGGCCAAGACCGTCCGTCGCTATCTGGGTCCCGAGCGGTTTGAGCCCGAGACAGCCAGCCGCACCAGCGTGCCCGGCGTGGCGACCGGTTTGGCGTTTGCACCGAGCGGGGGAATGATCATCTTCGTCGAAGCGACGCGGATGCCCGGCAAGGGCGGTCTCATTTTGACCGGGCAGATCGGGGACGTCATGCGCGAGAGCGCTCAGGCGGCGTTCTCGCTGGTGCGCAGCCGGGGTGCAAAGCTCGGTGTCCACATCGAGAAGCTTGCGTCGTGTGATATTCACATTCACGTTCCGGCCGGCGCGGTGCCGAAAGACGGTCCGTCGGCCGGCGTGGCCATGCTGGCGGCGTTGGTCTCACTGTGCAGCGAAAGGCCGGTGCGCAGCGACGTGGCCATGACGGGTGAAATTACGCTCCGCGGTCTGGTGTTGCCGGTGGGCGGGATCAAGGAGAAGGTGCTCGCCGCCGAGCGGGCGGGTATCAGCACAGTCATCTTGCCCCAGCGCAACAAGAACGATCTGGCAGACGTGCCCAAGGAAGCCCGGGAGAAGCTCACCTTCGTCCTTGCCGCCCGGGTCGAGGACGTGCTCAAGGCCGCGCTCGAGCCGCCGCCGGCGCACGTTGGGGCCAGGCGGAAGAAAAAGACCCGGTCGCGTGCGGTGGGCAAAGCCGCCCGGAAGGTGAAGGCGAAAGCTGAATAGGCTACACGGGGAGCAGATTATGCCCGCAAAACCAGAGCTGCTCATCCAGCATTTGAGAAACGTAACGGTAGTGGATTTCGGCGATTCGACCATCCTCGACACCATGCAGGTCGAAGCCATCGCGCAACAGCTCTACGACCTGGTGGACAAACTGGATCGCAGGCAACTGGTGCTCGACTTCAGCAAAGTGCGATTCCTCAGCTCACAGACGCTGGGTGTGTTGCTGACGGTGCGGAAGAAGCTTCAGGCCGTCAAGGGCAGGATGGTGATCTGCGGGCTGCGCAAGCAGCTTCGCGAGGTGTTTCACATCAGCAAACTCGACAAGCTGTTCGAGTTCCAGCCTGATGAAGAAAAGGCTTTAAACGTCTTTGGTGTGTCAACGGTGGGATGAGCGGCTGGGTTGGTTGTTCAGATCGCCGAGGGCTCCCGAGTTTGTCGGTGTGTTGCCGGTCGGTCCGAGCGGTCGGGGCTCGACCTTGTGCCGGCGGATAGATAGCTGCGGATGCAATGGATCAGAAACTGAAGAATCGTTTGCGTAATGGGGATTTCTCACTTGGCAGGCGTCGGCCGGTCGGGTGGCGATGGTTGGTGATCGACGGTCAGGCCGCGTGGTCGTTCGGGCCCGGCCGACGAACGGGCGAGCGGAGCCTGTGCATCGAGTTGGGCGATGGCGGCGGGGCGGGTGGACTCTGGCAGCGGATTCATTGTCGAACAGGTCAGGCCTACCGATTGGAACTGGTCGGTCGAAGCGATTCGAAGGTGAGCGGCGTGGGTCTACGTGTGGGCTGGCGAGCCGACGGCCGGTGCCTGCGGGAGCACTTCTGGCGGGCAGAGCTGTCGGCCGACGAATGGCGCCTGTGGCGGCAATACGTCGATCGTCCGGCGGGCGCTGCTGTGCTGGAGCTTCAGATCGGGGTCTGCGGGCGTGGTGGGCGGTGCTGGCTGGACGCGGTGCGAATGATTCCCGTCGAGGAGCGCGAAGAGTCGTCTCACGTGCTGGCTGCGGTGCCGCCTCCGTTGGCCTATCCGTCGCCAATCCGCGCCAAGCGTGCGATCGTCTACGGACCGGCTGGGAGCGATTCAAGACTCGCTCGCTGGCTTGCGTGTCGTCTCGGGTTGCAGGCGGTACGTTGGCGAAGCCTGGCGCAACTGCGGCGAGGACCGAACACCGCCGAAGCCATCTTTATCGAGGACGGATCGTGGCCGGGCGCTTCGCTGGAGCAACTCGAGCAGTGGGGTCGCCGCGGCTTGGCGATCGCTTCGCTGGGGGCGTTTGAGCGGGCGGTCAACAGCCGAGGGCGCGACGTGGTGGAGACGCGAATCGTGTGGCAGCAGCTCGCCCCGCCGGCCGGCCGCATCGTATGGGCGAACTTCATTACTCGTGGCTTTGCGTTGTGGGACGTGTTGCCGTACTGCTGGGACGCCGACGCCAACGGCTGGTTTTGTCAGCGGCAAATCGTCATGACACGTGGATTGAAGCGACTGCTCTCGGCCGAAGGGTTCCAGGTTGTCCTCAGCAGCGAAGGGGAGTATGACAAGACAAGCGAGCATCCGCTCGTGCTGTACCGTGCCGACAGGCGCGGTGGTGGCGTGCTGGTGATGGACGCGTGGCTCGCCTCGTCGTCGGCAAGCAATCTCGCCGAGAACGAGCCGGCAGGCACCTTACTGCTCAACGCGCTGGGCCGGCAGCGGGTGAGCCTGGGGCAATACGTTATGCCGGCCAGGACGCGGCGTGACGCGGCCTCTCAGGTGTGGGAGCTGGCCAAGCGATTCGAGGCGGTGGAGGTGACGGACCCGCGAAACCGCCCTCTGGTGCGTCTGTGGGGGTCTGAACGTGTTGTGTCCGAAAAGCGTGTGTTGCTGCGAACCGGGTATGGTTCGAGGCGATGGGTGGGCTTCTACAGCGTCCTGGTTTGGCTTCGCAGTCTGGCGAGGGACGTGCAGATGGGCGGGCCTGGTCGGGAAGTGGCCCGCCGCGTGCGCCTCGTTTGGGACGCGCTGGCTGACGGCGAAGGCCCAAGCCCTCAAGACGGACCGTTTGACGCCGTGATAGACGTAACCTGCCACCAGCAGGATCGCGCGTCGGTTGCGGTACATCGCGGGCGGGGATGGCTTGGCCGATGCGGCGACCATGTCGCCGATGTCTTGCGGGATCTTGGCCACGAGGGGTTGGACGTTGCGTGGCAAGACGCGCGTCGGGCTGCCCAAGGCACGTCCGACCAATGGCTGCCATGTGTCGATAGCGGCACATGGCTGACGATTCACTTGCCGGACTCGGGCGATGCGGGTTTTTATCGGTCGATGGACTTTACCGAGTTGGGAGCGTCGCTTATCGAACAGGCCGTTGGCTTGCAGATCGGTCTGATCGCGGCGAACAGGACGTCGGACGCGAGGCAGGTCAGAATTCGAAGCGGCCGCTGCCTGTCGGGTGGGTACGAGCTGTTCGATCAGGACGGTCACCTCGCTGAATCGGCCAAGCTGGGCGCGGGCGAGCTGCGGCGAACGTTGCGCCCGGGCTGGCTGCTGGTGGTAGACCGCGACGGGACGAGCCCAACTCGACGTTGAGCGGCGAACTTGCACGGCGTGAATTGTGTGATGTACGTCTTCGACGCACGTTGTGTATCCGGGCAGCGCCTTTGAAGGCTCCTGCACCGTTCGGTTCGATTGTGCCGGCGGGCGCGTTCGAGCGGCTTCTCGCCTCTGGTTGCTGCCTTCTTGGGGCAGTGCTATTCTGCATGGCGAGTCGCAGACAGTCGAGGCTGCGTGAGGGCTCGGAGAGTGAATTTCGTTCTCTTCAATCCCGACGAGATGCGAGCTGAAAGCGCCCGCTGCTACGGGCATCCGCTGGCGCACACACCAAACCTGGACCGTGTGGCGGCTCAGGGCACGCGTTTTGATAACTGCTTTGTGCAGCACCCGGTGTGCTCGCCGTCGCGGTGCAGCCTGATGACAGGCTGGTATCCGCACGTGCGCGGCCATCGCACCCTGTGGCATTTGCTGCGCCCCGACGAGCCGAACCTGTTGGCGTATCTCAAGCAGGCCGGCTATGACGTGCGATGGTGGGGCAAGAACGATCTGCTGGCGCGGGGTTCGTGGTCCAAGAGCGTCAGCGGCGCCGAGGCGCCCAAGGGCAAGTCGAAGCCCGAGCCGCTGTATGCACCGGACGATCTGGAGTACTACACGTTTCTGGGACGACCTCGCGATCCCGAGGTCGAGGGGCCTACGCACGACGAACTCTGTGTGCAGGCGGCGATTGACTATTTGGAGGCGGGTCCGAAAGAACTGTTCTGCATCTACCTGCCTCTGTCGTTTCCGCACCCCACGTACGCCGCGGCGCGTCGCTGGCATGAGATGATCGCTCCGGACGATTTGCCGGCCCTTCGACCGGCCGATTTGCCGGACAAGCCGGACTACTTCGGGCTTATCCGACGGTACCGCAATCTGGACCGAATCGATCCAGGCATCCTTCGCCAGGTAAATGCAGCGTATCTGGGTCAGATTGCCGAAGTCGACGAGTTGTTCGGACGATTGCTGACCGCGCTGGAGCAGAGCGGGCATGCCGACGACACAGCCATCGTCTTCTACAGTGACCACGGCGACTGGGCCGGCGATTACGGTTTGGTCGAGAAATGGCCCAGCGCGCTGGATGACTGCATCGTGCGAATCCCGTGCGTCATGCGCGTGCCGGGCGGCAGGGGCGGTCACGTCGTGAGCGAGTGCGTGGAGGCGTTCGACATCACGGCCACGGTGCTCGACCTGGCGGGCGTCGAACCAGGGCATTCGCATTTTGCTCGAAGTCTGACGCCTCAGCTTGGCGGCGAGCCGGGCGACGCGGACCGCGCCGCCTTCAGCGAAGGGGGCTATGATCGTTTCGAGCCGCACTGCTTCGAGGGCCGCGACGTGGGCGACTTGGCGGGCATCGCGCCCGACAATCTGTACTACCCCAAGTGCACGCAACAGCAGGAGCATCCGGACAGCGTCTGCCGGGCCACGATGATCCGTACCGCCTCGCACAAGCTGATCTATCGGGCGCACGGTCTGTGCGAGCTGTATGATATGCAGGCCGATTCCTGCGAGCTGCACAACGTGTACGGCCACGCCGACTATGCCGACGTGCAGGAGGGTCTTCAGAAGCGGTTGTTGGATTGGTATCTGGGCTGTAGTGACGTAACACCGTTTGACGAGGACCCGCGCGGCTTTAGTATGGTCTGAGCCGGGCGCAGGGTCCGCCGGCTGCTTCCGGGTGGTGTGGATTCGTCGGCCTCAGTAGAGCAGGATGGGTTGCGGGCCTCGATTCAGTTCTCGATCTGATGCCGTGGACGAGTCGGACGTCCGGGCGACATATGCCAACGGGGAGGGTGGGTCATGAAACGGTGGGTCAAGATGCTGCGCACGGTGGCGGTCGTAGTGGTCTGTGGGGCCGTCGTTGTGCTGCTGTTGCTGTGGCTGGCCGGCAGCTTTCACGAGAAGATCGCGCCGGGGGAACTGGCTAAGCCGAGGATTCTGCTCGGCGGTGCGGCCACCGTGCTCTGTAACGCCGCCGACGTGTCGGTGGTTGATAGTGCGGTGGGCAGCATCGAGGCGGTCCGCGCGACGGAAGTGAGCGCGAAGATCCTGGCGCGGATCAAGGCGATCAACGTTGCGGCCGGACAGGCTGTCAAGGCGAACGATGTGCTGGTCGTGTTGGATGACGCGGATCTTGCGGCCCGTCTGGAGCAGGCGGCTGCAGCGCGCGATGCGGCGAAGGCGGCGTTGGATCAAGCCCAGGTTGACAGCGAGCGCATCAAGCGACTGCTTGAAAGTGCAGCGGCCACCGAGCGGGAGGCGACCACAGCCGAGAACAACCTGCGCGCCGCGCAGGCCCGCTACGAGCAGGCCAGCCAAGCAGTCACCGAGGCGCAGACGGTCCTGGACTATGCGGTCATCCGCTCGCCCATGGACGGCATTGTGATCGACAAGTTGGCTGAAGCGGGCGACATGGCCAAGCCAGGTCAGCCGCTGGTCAAGCTGTTCGACCGCTTGCAGTTGGTCGCCACGGTGCGCGAGTCGCTGGCCGAACGATTGAAGGTGGGCGAAGACCTGACCGTGCATGTGGAAGCGCTGAACAAGAGCTGCCAGGGCCGTGTCAGCGAGATCGTCCCCGAGGCCGATCCGATGAGCCGCTCGTTTCAAGTCAAGGTCGTCGGACCGTGTGCTCCCGGCATCATCCCGGGCATGTTCGGTCGGCTGGAGATTCCGCTGGGGCAGCGGCGCGAGTTGCGGGTGCCGGCTTCGACGGTGATGAACGTCGGGCAACTCGAGATGGTGCTGGTGGTCGAGGACGGACACATCCGGCGGCAGTTCGTTCGCACGGGCGCGCGCAGCGTCGATTCCGAAAGCGGCAAAGAGGTGATGCAGATCCTCTCCGGG
This sequence comes from Phycisphaerae bacterium, assembly GCA_035530655.1. Classification (GTDB taxonomy): domain Bacteria; phylum Planctomycetota; class Phycisphaerae; order UBA1845; family DATKUK01; genus DATKUK01. Next base: position 41,811 of record DATKUK010000013.1, on the reverse strand, counting down.
CTGTCGCCCGAGCAGAGCTGGCGACTGGTGACTGACGCGACATCGTTCTGGGCGGGTGTGGAGCAATGAGCGAGCCGCAATTATCCCGACAGCCGTGGACCGGCCGGGTGGTCGAGGCCTTTCTGCGCAGCAACCTCTCGGCGATGCTGGTGATCGTGGCGCTGCTGGCCGGCGGCGTGGCGCTCTGGGTCACCCCGCGCGAGGAAGAGCCGCAGATCATCGTGCCGCTGGCCGACGTAATGGTCAGCGTGCCGGGTGCATCGGCGCGAGAAGTCGAGCGGCAGGTCGCCACGCGTCTGGAGAAGCTGCTCTACCAGATCGACGGCGTCGAATACGTCTATTCGATGAGTCGTGCCGACCAGGCGGTGGTGACCGTCCGCTTCTACGTCGGCGAGGACCGCGAAGACAGTCTGGTCAAGCTCTACAACAAGATTTCAATGAACACCGACGTCGTGCCGCCTCAGGTGGCCGGCTGGGTGGTCAAGCCGATCGAGATCGACGACGTGCCCGTCGTCGCCGTCACGCTGTGGTCCGACCGCTACGACGACTTCACGCTGCGGCGAATGGCTGAAGAGCTGGAGTTGCGGCTGGGTGAGGTGCCCGGCACGGGGCGAACGGAGGTCATCGGTGGGCCGGAGCGACAGGTCCGCGTGCTGTTCGACCCGGATCAGATGGCGTCGCGCGGGGTCTCCGTACAACAACTGGCCAATGCGCTGCGCGGGGCGAATGTGACGCTGCCGGCCAATGGTTTCGACCACGCCGATCGGCGTTACGCAGTCGAGGCGGGCACGGCATTCGCATCGGTAGACGAGTTGGCGGACCTGGTTATCGGTGTGGCCGGCGGTCGGCCGGTGTATCTGAGGGAGGTAGCGCGGGTGGTCGACGGGCCCGCTGAGCCGACGGATTACTGCCGGTTCGGGTTCGGACCGGCCGCCGAGGAAGCGGTCGATGCGGTCGGGCGCGAATCGGGGCACGACTTCCCAGCCGTCACCGTCGCCGTGTCCAAGAGGAAGGGGTGGGACGCACGGCGAGTCTCGGCAGCGGTGCAACAGCGCGTCGAGCAGCTCAAGTCGTCGGTTCTGCCGGAAGGCGTACAAGCCCGCATCACGCGCGATTACGGCAAGACGGCCAACGACAAGGTCAACGAACTGGTCGAGGGGTTGGCTGTGGCCATCGTCATCGTCATTGCGCTGATTGCCGTCACGCTCGGCTGGCGCGAGGGACTGATTGTGGCCACGGCTGTGCCCATCACCTTTGCGCTGACACTGCTGATCAACTGGCTGGCAGGCTACACGATCAATCGTGTGACGCTGTTCGCGCTGATTCTGGCGCTGGGATTGGTGGTCGACGATCCGATCGTCGACGTGGAGAACATCTTCCGCCACCTCAAGATGCGCAAGCAGAAGCCGCTCGCAGCGGTGCTGACGGCCGTCAACGAGGTGCGCCCGCCCATCATCCTGGCGACGCTGGCCGTGATCGTCAGCTTTATTCCGATGCTGTTCATCACCGGCATGATGGGGCCCTACATGAGGCCCATGGCGTTGAACGTGCCGCTGGCCATGCTTATGTCGCTGGTGGTGGCGTTTACGATCACGCCATGGATGTCGTACCACGTGCTCAAGGGCGAGTACGGTAAGGGCGAAGAAAAGCCCTACGTCCTGGAAGACTCGCTCGTGTACCGTGCGTATCGCGCGGCGATCCAGCCGATGCTCACTCGCCGCGCGGCCCGGTGGACGCTGCTGGGCGTGATGGTGGTGTTGTTCGGCTTCTCGTGCTGGCTGGCGATGGACCGCCGCGTGCCGCTGAAGATGCTCCCGTTCGACAACAAGAACGAGCTTCAGGTGGTGGTCGACATGCCCGAAGGCACCACGCTGGAGCGGACCGAAGCCGTTACCGCCGATCTGGCCCGTTACCTGCGCGGCGTGGGCGAAGTGACCGACGTCATCACGTACGTCGGGACGGCCTCGCCGATGGATTTCAACAGCATGGTTCGCCACTACTACCTGCGGCGCGGGCCGAACGTGGCCGACATTCGCGTCAACTTCGTGCACAAGTACGAGCGCCGACAGCAGAGCCACGAGATGGCCCTCCGCATCCGCAACGATCTGACGGCAATCGCTCAGCGCAACGGCGCAAACATCAAGGTCGTCGAGGTGCCGCCCGGCCCGCCGGTGCTCTCGACGGTGGTGGCCGAAATCTACGGTCAGCCTTACCACAGCTATGAAGATCTGATTGCGGCCGTCCACACGGTGCGGCAGCGGCTCACCGACGAGCCCGGCGTGGTCGACGTGGACGACACCATCGAGGCCGAGCAGGTCAAGCTTCGCTTCATCCTCGACAAGGAGAAGGCTGCCCTGGCCGGTCTGAGCACATTCGAGGTGGCCGAGGTCGTTCGGGCGGCGGTGGCCGGCACGCCCGTCAGCGTCATGCGACTGGGCGACGAGGTGAACCCGCTGGCGATCGTGATCCAGCTTTCGGTGGCCAAGCGCAGCGATGTGGCCCTGCTGTCGCAGATGTATGTGAGCGGCCGAGGCGGGCGCATGGTGCAACTGGCCGAGATGGGGCGCTTCGAGCAGACGCGAGTCGATCAGACCATCTATCACAAGAACCTGCGGCGCGTGGTGTACGTCTTCGCCGAGATGGCCGGTCGAGCCCCGGCCGAAGCCATCCTCGACGTGGAGGCCGATCAGGACATCGCGTCGGCTGCGTCGGCGCGCCCGCTGGCGGCGCGAAGCTATCTCGACAACGGCGGCGGTGTCGGTTGGTCGGTGGGCGACGGCATCGAGGTGGTCTTCTCGGGCGAGGGCGAGTGGAAGATCACCATCGACGTATTCCGCGATCTGGGCATTGCCTTTGCCGCGGCCTGCATGGGCATCTACATCCTGCTGGTCTACGAGACGGGCAGTTACCTGATGCCGCTGATTCTGATGATCTCGATCCCGCTGACCATCATCGGCATCATGCCGGGCTTCTGGCTGCTGAATGCGATCGGTGTGCATACGGTCGGACCGGCCGGCGGTGTGCTGTTCGGCAATCTATGGCCCACCCCGACGTTTTTCACGGCCACGGGCATGATCGGCATGATCGCGCTTTCGGGCATCGCCGTGCGCAACGCCATCCTGCTGATCGAGTTCGTGCACAAGGGGACCGCAGCCGGCAAGCCGCTGACCCAGGCCATCATCGAAAGCGGCGCGGTGCGGTTCCGTCCCATCTTTCTGACAGCCGGCACGGCCATGCTGGCGGCTTGGCCGATCACGCTCGACCCGATCTTTTCGGGGCTGGCGTGGGCGCTGATCTTCGGCCTGTTCGTCTCGACGGCGTTTACGCTGGTGGTGATCCCCACGGTTTACTACATGGTCTACGGCCGCGGTGCTGCCGCAGGTGCCTGACCCGCAGGCCTGGCGGGTGTCTTGCTCGGCGGCATTTATCCAACCAACTTGGCACCAAGCACGTCCACGATCCGCTCGGCCGCCTTGCCGTCCCACAGCGGCGGGATCTGCGGCTCGCGCCATTGGCCGTCAATTACGTTGCGGTATGCCGACAGGATTCGCTGCGGATCGGTACCCACCACCTGGTTCGAGCCGATTTGAGTTGTGATGGGCCGCTCGGTGTTCTCCCGGAGCGTCAGGCACGGCACCTTCAGGATCGTCGTCTCCTCCTGAATGCCGCCCGAGTCGGTCAGTACGAGTTTCGCGCAGGACATGAGCTTGAGGAAATCGAGGTACCCCACCGGGTCGAGCAGCCGAAGATTGCCCATCGCCTCCACCCGGGCGCCCAGCGGCGACCCGGACAGGTTCTTCCGCGTCCTCGGGTGGATGGGAAACACGATCGGCATGTCGCGCTGGATCACCTCGAGCGCATCGAGGATGCGCCCGAACACCGCCGCGTCGTCCACGTTGCTCGGTCGATGCAGCGTCAGGGCCGCGTACCCACCGGGGGAAAGCTTCAGTTCGTCGAGGATGGCCGAATCCTCGGCCTTTTGGCGATTGCTCAGCAGCGTGTCGATCATCACGTTGCCGACCAGGTGAATCTTCTCGTTGGCGACGCCTTCGGTCCGCAGGTTGTCCACGCCGCTCTGCTCCGTGCAGAAAAGCAGATCGCTGATTGCGTCGGTCAGCACGCGGTTGATTTCCTCGGGCATCGTGCGGTCGAAGCTACGCAGCCCCGCTTCCACGTGCACCAGGCGAACGCCCAGCTTGACCGCTACCAGCCCGCAGGCGATGGTGCTGTTGACGTCGCCCACCACCAGCACCACGTCGGGCCTGTGCTCGACCACCACCGGCTCGAATGCGGTCATAATCGCCGCCGTCTGCGCCGCGTGCGAGCCGCTGCCCACGCCCAGGTTGATGTCGGCCTCGGGAATGCCAAGTTGCCGAAAGAACAGATCGCTCATCCGCTCGTCGTAGTGCTGACCGGTATGCACCAGCAGCGGCTCGATGTGTTCGCAGCGCGAATACGCCGCCACGATCGGCGCGATCTTCATGAAGTTGGGCCGCGCGCCCACGATGTTGATGATCTTCATGCTTCCCTTTCTTGCGGGTCGGCCGGCTCTGGGGCGGAAGCACAGGTATCGTTTGCCCGACGGTCGGTCGATGCCAGAAACGTATCCACCAGCTCACTCATCGTACAGAACGCGTGCCGCCTGCACAGCCAGTCCAGTTTCGGCATGGTGCTCTTGAGGTTCACGTAGCTTTTAAACCGCCGCTGGAGACTCAAAGGCAGGCGCGGATGCTCGGGATCGATCTCGCGGGGATGGATATAGACAATTAGTGGGTGTCCCGCAGCGTGCAGCCGCTTGATGCCCCAACGGATCAGCCGACGGGGCGCCAGACGCAGGTAGCCGCCACCGAACAAGCTCAAGCGTCGGCTTAACAGCTCGACGGCCGACATCGGGCATTCCACCAACGGGCCGGAGGCCGTCTCGATCACATGTAGACCCAGTCGGGCGCTCGATATGCCTCCGTGACCTCGCGGGCCGGGAAAAATGCTCGAATCGTAGTCGTGGCCCGCCTCACGAATCACGTCGAACGCCCACGGCTCGCGGTCTCTGATGCCAAAGCCGGCCGCTCGGAAGCCTCGCACCCGCTGCCCCGTCACATCCTCCAGCAACGCCTTGGCCCGGTGCACGTCCTGCCGAAATGTGTCACTTCCGACCTCGTATGCCAGGACATGTCCGTAGCCGTGGCTGGCAATTTCGTGGCCGGTCGCCTGGCAGCGCCTGACCAGCTCCGCGTGCCGCTCGGCCGCCCAGCCCAGCCAGAAAAACGTCGCCCGCGTGCCGGTCTCGGCCAACAGCGTCAGAAGCCGCTCGACGTTTCGTTGCAGGCGCGACTCCATCGAAGCCCAAGCATCGATCGGCGGCACGGCCGGACTGTCCAGAATGTGGAACCAGTCCTCGACGTCGATGGATATGCACCCGGTCGCTCTCGCCGTCGACTGTGTAAGCTCAACACCGGTCATAGCAGCCTCCAGCCTTTCGGCACGGCGATTGAGGCGATCAATGCGATACAACGACGAAATAGTCTCTTCTAATTCGACGGATCGACCATGCTGCAAAAGGCGAGTCTGCGAGCAGGCGCTCGAGTTGGTCCCGCCGGTAAAAAAAGAGCGGGCAATTTCGACGGCGATAGCGGATTGTGCGCTGTAGCGTCCATAGGCTCTCAGCAACAGGGAAGCTAAGCGCCGCCTTGCAGCGGATGACCCGTGACAGCTTGCCAACGAACACGGCAGGATCGTCAATATAGTCCATCACCCCCATCACGATGCCGTAATCGTATTGCTCGTCGAACGTATGCGTCAAAAAATCGCCGCACACGAAGTGCGCCTTCCCCTCGAACGCCTTGGTCTGCTCGATGGCTTGCCTAGCCAAGACGAGCATCTCTTCACTCAAGTCGATACCGACCACGCGGGATGCGCCATTTGCCAAGCTTGTGGCAACGTAACGGCCGGAGCCGCAACCGACATCCAAGACGCTGCGACCTTCCATCGGGCTGAGTGCGTCGAACGTGCCCTCGTATCGCAGCAGCATGCTGGCCCGCAAACGCCGATTCAGCCAGCCTAGTATCCCTCGTTGCTTCTGCAACGCATAGATTTCGTCGAATTGCTCCGCATACCCGCCAAAGAAGCGACCTGCTTTTTCCGAGCTATCGTACACGGAAACAGCCCTCTCGCTCTTTAGGAAGCCGTCTCTGGTCGACGCGGCTTCGATTACCTTCTCCATGACACTTATGTACTTGCGCGCAAGCACATCCCGGTTGTAGAATCGCCGAACGTGCTCGTAACCGTTTCGGCCGTACGCGGCGCGACGCTCGTCGTTGTCTGCGAGCGATTCGAGTGCCGCCGCCAAAGCGTGTTCGTTCTCGGGCTCGATGCAGATACCTCCGTCGGCGTCCTGCAGAATCTCAGCCGCACAGCCCTCAACGCCGAGCACGACGGCTCTGCCCATCGCCATAGCCTCGAACATCTTGGACGGCAAGGTTGTCTTGAAAAGCTGACGTCGCTTCAAATGCACAAGACACGCATCTGAAATGGATAGAAAGCGAGGCATCGCATCCTTCGCCTGACGCCCCACGAACAACACGTTGTCCAAAGCGGACCGCCGAGCTTGATCCTCGAGATCCTTACGTACCGCGCCGTCACCAACCAGGATGAACTGGATGTCTGTGCGATGCTTGGCCCTCAGGAGCCTGGCCGCGCGCAACACGATGTCAAGCCCTGACGTCATCCCGATGTTCCCATTATACGAACAGACGAACTTGCCCTTCAATCCCAGGGCGGAGTACAAATGATCATCCGGCTCCCGTGGGTAATAAACGTCCAGGTCCGCACCGTTGGTGATCACGGCGATCTTGCTTGCGTCGATCCCCTTGGCAGCGATCTCGCTTTTGTAGCCTTCCCCTACCGCGGCGATCTGCATGGCCAGCCGGTACATCCTCACTTCCAACGCTTCGAGCAGCCGGATCAAGCGCTTGTTGGATAAGGCCCCAACGGCGACAATCCCTTCCGGCCAGATGTCCCGGATCTCGAGAATAAACGGAAGGCGGCGAAACCACCGAACCAGTACCCCCGCCCAGCCACAGAAAAACTGCGGTGACGTGGCGATCATCACGTCAGGCCGTCGCACAAGCAGCCCCGCGATCGAGCCGGTCAGCATGAAGGAAAGGTAGTTCGCGATTCGACGCACCGTGCCCTTGTTCGCCGCCAGATAGGTCCACACGCGAACGACGTCGATACCGTCCATGCGCTCGCGCTGCACGAGGCGGTTCCGGTAGCCCGGGTACAAAACCCCAGCCGGGGCGTTCGGGGCGCACGTGATGACCGTCACTTCGTGCCCCTGTCGCACCCACCGCTTGGACATCTCGTAGACGCGCGAAGCCGGCGCGTTGCCTTCCGGCGGGAAATAGTGCGTCAGATACAGAATCCGCATGCCTCACCAACTCAGGTGCCGGCCGTCTACGGTGAACCCGGTGGCCACATCGTCGGTCACATCGCACTGCCGCGGCGCGATGCACAAACTCGTCACGACACGCGCGCCCTCCGCACGGTACGCCAGGGCCTTGTTCGCCAAACGCACGCCGAACTGAGGACAGTAATACGAATCTTCCACGTCAAGCCTGCCCGGCCCGTCAAAATGTACCTGACACGCAACCGCTCCACGCGTCACAATCGCGGAAGCGTCGCCCAGCGATTCCACTCGGCACTCCGGGTGCAGATGAACGCGCGACACGACCGTCGACACTCGCCGAGAGATCACCGTATCCCTTATCGTCAGCACCCCGGACCGATGCCAGCAGAAGGTACGCGCATGTTCGGACCCACCCGGCAGACGAGAGTAGCCGTCGTGTCGGCCGCTCAGGCGAAACCCTTCCGCCGTCGGCAACCATCGAACGTCGCGGGTCCGCCCCCGCCTCGCCACGCGAAACACGCCCCATAACTCGCACTGGTCCTGCCCGTCGATCTCAGCCGTATTGTGGGCCCGCGTCGAGCGACAATACCGCCGAATCTCGCCTGCCTCGTAGTCGCACACGCCGCTGTCGACAACCACGCGGCAGCCCCCCAGCGATAACTCGAACGAGAACACGTCTGCGTGCGCATGACCGGGCTGATAGTCAACACCAATCTGACCGGCGTCGCAGATGACGTACCCACCGTCGGTCCCACGCCAACCGTAATAGCCCCCATCCGGCAGCGCAAACGCGCCTGCGGCCTCGCCGGCCGGGCCTTCGCCAATCAATCGCCTGACATACGCGATCAACTTCCCCGGGTCGTTGTAGATGCCCAGCGTGCTGTCGCCAAACAGCGCGATACCCCCATCCGGGTGGCACAAACATGCCAACGCCCCAGCCATCCGGCGCAACGGACCTGCTACCAGTTCGATCAACCCCGTCTCGCCGGTGTTCGCCAGCAGCGCCAACACGTACGCAACGCGCGTGTGATACATGGGCGACAGTTCAAAATGCACGCCGTCAGGCAGCACCTGCTCGGCGAGTTGGGCGCGCAGAACCGTCGTCCCCACCGCGTACCAGCGCCCGGCCGACTCGCCACCAAAACAACTGCCCACAAGCGCCAGAGCCACGCCGTTCTCCAGAAGGTGGTTCGCCAGAAGGTGCGTTTCCAGGTGCCGGCGCAGCCACTCCGCCTGTATATAGAGGCTTGCCCACAGCCGACTTAAAAACTGCGAATCGCCTTGCGTCTGACCACGGAACTTGCCGAGGAACACCCCACACCAATTCATCAGCCGCAACGACGTCGGATAGGGGTCCCACCCCATATTGCCCCGATCCAACGGGTAAGCGGCGATCCAGTTCAGCACCACCGCCCGCGCCTGACGGTAATCCAGCGCCCACAGGTACTCAAAGTAATGAAGGTTGTACAGCCAGAGCCTCGACAGCTTGGGCTGTTGCCAACGCGGCGGCCACCCCACCTCGCTCTGACGCTTCAGAAACGTCAGACGCCCCCCTGTGATCTCACTCGCTGCGTTGCCCTGCGGACCGGGCGGCAAGAACTCATCGCACAAACGCCACCCGCATGCCGGCACGTCAGGGATCGGACGACCAGCGAAAGTGGCTGGCCTCTCCCAAAACGGCCGCAGGCGAACCTGTACCTGCCCGACGAGCTGCTCCCGCCTGAGGTGGCCAGCCGTGCGCATCAGTCGAAGCAAGAGCATGTCAACGTCCGTCGCTCCGCCATGACATCTACGCCGACGTCGGTGCGTCGCCCCGACCGTCGGCTGACGTTTCCAGACCCCGCTCTCCGCCGCCCGGTTCGCTCAATGGAGCACCCTCGTCTCTGGGCGCCTCCAGCAGCTCTGGCCCACCCACGCCGACCCGTGACTCGTATCGATGCAGGCGAAAACTCACCGTAAGCAGACCCAGACCCAGGCCGATGCCAAGCAGCAGCAGAAACCCATACCGCAGACGAATGTGAATCATCAGCAATCCCACGATCGCAAACAACGTGGCCATCAGGTACAGTAGGCTTACCGCCTGCCGTACCGTCAACCCCTGGCGAAGCAATTGATGGTGCAGGTGGTTGGCGTCGGGGGCGAACGGACTGCGACCTGCACTGACTCGCCGGATCACAGCCAGGAATGTGTCAAACGCCGGGAGCCCAAACACGACAAGAGCCGACCAGAAAAAGCGAGACGTCGGCACCCGATCCCCCATTAGCAACAGCAACGCCGCCACGTTGAAGCCCAGAAGCATGCTGCCGGCATCACCCATGAATATCGAAGCAGGATTGAAATTATACGGTATGAACCCCAGCACCGCCCCCATCAGCGCCAGACTGATAATCATGCGCGTGGGGTCGTACACAAGGTCGGCCCCCAGCAGACTCAAAAACAGCGACACTACCAAAAGCGCCGCCACCATGATGCCGATCACACCCGAGCACAGCCCGTCCAGCCCGTCCAAGAGATTGGCCGAATTGCATACGCCGATCACCAGGAACAACGATACGCTCAGCGACGCTGCCCGGATCGTACCCGGTTCCAGGTCCAGCCCCAGCGCATGCAGGGGCAGCGAGGTTCGCACAAGCCCCGCCCCCACCCCCCCCGCCAACAGCGCCAACGCCGCCACCAGTTGCCCCATCAGCTTGGCCAGCGGCGGAAGATCCACCACATCGTCGAGCAGCCCGATCACCGTCGCGATCACCGTGCCCACCACAATGCCGACAAGCGGGCCACGCATACCGGGAATCTCCGCCAGGAAGAGCACCGCGCCCAGCACTACCGCCGCCAGCCAACCCAGCAGCATGGCCAGCCCCCCCAGGTAAGGCACCTGACGGGCATGCAGCTTGCGACCCGAGGGACGGTCGACCACCCCCAGTCTGGTGGCCAGACGCCCGAACAACGGCGTCGCCACCAGCGAGACAACCAGTGCAACAAAGAAGACCGGCGAGTATTCCAGCAGCAACTGCCCCCCAGCCCCGAAGAACTGAGAACTGGCGCTAGGCTCCATCTCCGCCACCAAGCTTAATTACCTCCTCCATGGGTAATAGGGGCCATTCTAGTGCCGGGTTCGGCCGCCCGCCACAATCGCCGCAAAAGCCCCAGCACCGCTCGGGTGGTCCACCAGGGCTCGCGGCCACACGATCGCTCGGTCCGTCCACGGCACCCAGACCCACGCTGACCCGTGTTCAAAAGATTGCCGGCAAACGCCCTCCACCCCGTTTGCCTCCGCCACGTAACGATCCTACCATAATGTAAGAATCGCCGCGGCAGCTCGCTGCCCTGTGGAGGTACTCCCGGAAACCAGCCGCCATGTCACAGCCAACTCCCCATACCCGAGCCAGCCGCGAGGTAGCAGAACTGTCCCTGCTGCTGGAGGTAAGCCATCTGCTCGACAGCAGCCTCGACCTCCGACAGGTCGTCGGCCCAGTCCTACAGGCGATGGCCGACCGGATGGGCATGATGCGCGGCACCCTGGTCACCCTTAATCAAGAGACCGGGGAGATTGCCATCGAGGCGGCCTACGGCCTGTCGGTCGGCCAGCAGAGGCGGGGCCGATACCGACTCGGTGAGGGCGTCACCGGCAAGGTCGTGCAAACCGGCGAGCCCGCCGCAATCCCCCGCATCTCACAAGAGCCGCTCTTCCTCAACCGTACCGGCGCCCGGCAGCACCTCAACCGGGCCGACATTGCCTTCATCTGCGTGCCCATCAAGCTCGGCAATCAGGTTATCGGCGCCCTCAGCGCCGACCGGCTGTTCGCCGACGCCGTTTCATATGAGGAGGACGTCCGTCTGCTGTCGATCATCGCCTCCATGATCGCCCAAGCCGTCCGTCTGCGGCAGGTCGCCCAGCAGGAACGCCAACGCCTCATGGAGGAAAACACGCGCCTCCAGCAGGAGCTGAAGGACCGGTTTCGACCGTCCAACATCATCGGAAACTCTAAGCCCATGCGGCGCGTCTACGATCTGCTGGCCCAGGTCTGCAACAGCGACGCGACCGTCCTGATCCGCGGAGAGAGCGGCGTCGGCAAGGAGTTGGTCGCCCAGGCCATCCACGACAACAGCCCGCGGGCACAGGAAGCGTTCGTCAAGGTCAATTGCGCCGCCTTGCCCGAAACCATCCTGGAAAGCGAACTGTTCGGGCACGAGAAGGGAGCCTTCACCGGCGCCATCGCCCAGCGCAAAGGCCGCTTCGAGTTGGCCCACGGCGGCACCATCTTCCTCGACGAGGTGGGCGATCTTCCCACGATCACTCAGATCCGCCTGCTGCGGGTCCTCCAGGAGCGTGAGTTCGAGCGCGTCGGCGGCATGGAGACCATCCATACCGATGTGCGCGTGATCGCGGCCACCAACCGCAACCTCGAAAAGCTCGTCGCCGACGGCACCTTCCGGCAGGACCTATACTACCGGCTCAACGTCTTTCCCATCCACGTCCCGCCACTCCGCGAGCGAAGAGCCGACATCCTCCTGCTGGCCGACCACTTCGTCCAGCGCTACAGCCAAGCCAACAACAAGACTATCCGCCGCATCTCCACACCCGCCATCGACATGCTCACCGCCTACCATTGGCCCGGAAACGTCCGCGAGTTGGAGAACTGCATCGAACGGGCTGTCCTGGTCAGCCAGGACGACGTCATCCTCGGCCACCACCTGCCGCCGACCCTACAGACCGCCGAAGCCAGCGGAACGACCCACGACGGCACCCTCAAGGCGGCCCTGGAACAGTTCGAACGCGAACTAATTATCGAGGCGATCAAGAGCGCCCGAGGCAACAAGGCCAAAGCCGCCCGCGCATTGGGCATTACCGAGCGCATCATGGGCCTGCGCGTGGCGAAGCACGGCATCAATCCACGCAGGTTTCGTACATCTAGGTAGCTTCCTTGTCATTTCACTACGCTATCGTAGGGTGCGTGCACGTGGTGTCGCATTGCGCCCGAATGTTGGTATGAGCGATAACATATTAATAATATGCGACTTACGTCGGTATCGGCCAGTCCAGGTTCCTCTGGCACGCCCTTTGCGAATATCCGTCGCCGTGATCCAACCGCCGCTGACTGGGATGCCCGCTGCATCCTAGGGCCCAGCGACACTGCGGTAGAAGAGTTGAGGCGTGTAGACGTGACGAACAAACGAGCGATCACTCAGGCACTCATCGCGCTGGCAGCCTTGCTGGCCTTGCCCGGCTGGGCGCGCGCCGCCGACGGAGCCACCGCCGTCGACACCGGCACGACTGCGTGGATGCTCACATCGACTGCGCTGGTCCTGCTGATGGTGCCGGGGTTGGCCATTTTCTACGGCGGACTGGTCCGCACCAAGAACGTCATCGGCACGATGATGCACAGTTTCTCAGCCATGGCTTTGGTCGGCGTGCTCTGGGCCGTCTGCGGCTATGCCCTCAGCTTCGGGGGCAACGTGTTGGGCGGCTGGTTCGGGTGGAACGGCGACTACTTCCTGCTTCGGGGCATCGACGAGACGATCATGTCGTCCGGCGTGCCCGAGTACGTGTTCGCCATGTTCCAGGGCAAGTTCGCCATCATCACCCCGGCTTTGATCGCCGGGGCGTTCGCCGAACGCGTCCGCTTCAGCGGCTACTGCTTGTTTATTGCTGTGTGGAGCCTGCTGGTGTACTCGCCACTCTGCCACTGGGTCTGGGCCGAGGATGGCTTCCTCTACCAACTCGGTGCCATCGACTTCGCCGGCGGAACGGTCGTACACATCTCCGCGGGCATCAGCGGCCTGATGGCGGTGCTGTACCTCGGCGGACGACGAGGCTATCCGGCCACGGCCATGCAGCCGAGCAACCTCGTACTAACGTTGCTGGGTGCGGGGCTGCTGTGGGTCGGATGGTTTGGCTTTAACGCGGGCAGCGCGGTCGAGAGCGGCCTGTCGACCGCCCGCGCGCTGACGGTCACCCAGATTGCCGCCGCAGCCGGGGCCTTGACGTGGATCCTCATTGAGGGCTTGCACCACGGCAAAGCTACCAGCCTGGGGATCGCCAGCGGCATCCTGGCCGGTCTGGTCGTGATCACGCCCGCTGCCGGCGTGGTCCAGCCCGGCGGCGCGATTGCGTTGGGCACGACTGCGTCAGTCGGATGTTACCTGGCGATCAACGTCAAGAACCGTCTGGGCTACGACGACAGTCTCGACGCGTTCGGCATCCACGGGGTGGCCGGTATGCTCGGCGCGCTGTTGCTGACGTTCTTCATCCGTGCAAGCTGGGTCGCCGAAAACGGCGGGGCCTCGTGGACGGTGATGTCGCAGTTGGGCATTCAAGCGCTGGGTGTGGTGGTAACCATCCTATATGCCGGCATCCTTACGCTGGTTCTCGTGGTGGCGGTGGACAAGACGGTCGGCCTGAAACTCGATACCGCCTCGGAAATGGCCGGCATGGACTACAGCCTGCACGGCGAGCACGCCTATGCTCTTGTGAACCCGAACTGAACCTGAGGACCGCCAAGGCCGCTATCAGCAAGGAACGCCCCGTGAAAATGATCACCGCTATCATCCAACCCGACAAGCTGGACTCTGTGCGCGAGGCGTTGATCGACGCAGGGATCACCCGCATCACCGTCACGCGTGTGAGCGGGCACGGCCGCCACCAGCAGCAGGAGTTGTATCGCGGCCAGGCCGTCGTGCCGAACCTGATACCGAAGGTGCGTCTCGACATCGCCTGTAACGATGAATTCGTCAAGATCGCGTGCGACGCCATCCTCCGCGTTGCGCGGCACGGCGGCGGCAAGATCGGCGACGGTAAGATATTCATCATGCCGCTGGAGGAGTGTGTCCGCATTCGCACCGGAGAGACGGGAGGAACCGCCATTTAGAGCCAAACGTCGGGCCGCGAACCGCACAAAGAAACGGGGCACGTTGTGCGAGAGCCCCAGCCGGCAACAAACCGCAAACTTCAGGACACCAGTTTCAACCGCGTACGCTAAAGGAGATGCTGACATGCCACCGCTAGACTGCAAGACATCGGCAGACGTGCTCAAAGCCGTCAAGGACCTCGACGTGCGATTCATTCGTCTGTGGTTCACCGACGTGCAGGGAGTACTCAAGAGCTTCGCGATCACGATCGACCAGCTCGAGGGCGCCCTCGACGAAGGGATGGGGTTCGACGGGTCCAGTATCCAGGGCTTCGCACGCATCGAGGAATCGGATCTGGTCGCCTTTCCCGACCCGACCACCTTCGCCCTGCTGCCGTGGCGGCGAAGCGAGCGGGGCAACATCGCGCGGATGTTCTGCGACATCCGCAACCCCGACGGCTCGGAGTACGAGGGCGACCCGCGGACCATCCTGCGTCGACACCTCCGCAAGATCGCCGAGCAGGGCTACATCTTCTACCTCGGACCGGAGCTGGAGTACTTCTACTTCAAGAACAGCGAGGGAACGGCCACGCTCGACCAGGGCGGGTACTTCGACCTGACCACCCTCGATGCAGCCAGCGACCTGCGGCGAGACACCATCGAGACCCTCAACGAGATGGGCATCGAGGTCGAGTACAGCCACCACGAGGTCGGACCCAGCCAGCACGAGATCGACCTGCAGTACACCGACGCCCTCCGCATGGCCGACAACTGCATGACCTACCGACTGGTGGTCAAGGAAATCGCCATGAAGTACGGCGTCTATGCCACGTTCATGCCCAAGCCTTTGTATGGGCACAACGGCTCGGGCATGCACACGCACCAGTCGTTGTTCAAGGGCGAGCGCAACGCCTTTTTTGACGGCAAGGATCCGTACCACCTGTCGACCACGGCGAAGCAGTACATGGCCGGCATCCTCAAGCACGCGCAGGAGATCTGCGCGGTGGTCTGCCAGTGGGTGAACTCGTACAAGCGGCTGGTACCCGGCTACGAGGCGCCGGCCTACATCTGTTGGGCGCGGCGCAATCGGTCAGCGATGGTTCGCGTCCCGATGTACAAGCCCGGCAAGGAGAAGGCCACGCGACTGGAGTTCCGCGCACCCGATCCGGCGTGCAACCCGTACCTGGCTTTTTCGGTGATGCTGACGGCGGGCATGGCCGGTGTCGAGGGTAAGTACAAGCTGCCCGACCCGGTCGAGAAGGACGTCTTCGACATGTCCGAGGGCGAGCTGGCGGCGCTGGACATCCAGTCGATGCCCAGCTCGCTGGCCCAGGCTGTCGAGTTTGCCGAGGGCAGCCCCGTCGTCCGCAAGGCGCTGGGCGATCACATCTTCGACGCGTTCATCAAGAGCAAGAAGATCGAGTGGGATCGCTATCGCACCCAGGTGCACGACTACGAGCTGAAGACCTACCTGCCGCTTCTGTAAGCGCGGGAGTCATGGATCGAACCCGAGGCGGTCGGCGCGCCATCCCGGCCGACCGCCTCGTCTTTCCTTGCGCCGGTAGCAGGCACTGGCTGACGAATCTCGGCGGTTTTGGCGTGCGCGCTCAGTCGAACGCACCGGGATGCCACCCGACACGTGTCCTTGCGGTATGGCCGTCCGCACACCGTCACTGCCCGGCCGGTATGTGGCGTGCAGCCGCTGACAGACAGACCGATCGCGCAGGTAGCGATACCGATGCAAAACGCTCGCTTGTCCGGGCTGGACGCGCTCACGGGCTGTCGATTTCCACGTTGAGCGTGAGTGTTTGCCCGGGGCGAAGATCGACGTAGGCGCGCACGGGCTTGCCTGTCCGGGCGTACGTGAGGCTGTAGGGGTCCATCGTCTTGAAGCCGCGCTGGAGCTGAATGTCGCGATCGGCGGTGAGGCGGACGTTGCGAAAGCTCAACTCGCGCGGCGTCGCTTCGACATCGCCCTGCCTTCCGATGCCCGGAAAGAAGTTAAACGTAACCGGTTGGTCGTCTAACGACTCTTCGACGCGGACGGTGAGCCGGGCGCTCTGTGCGTGGGTTACATCCAGCTGGACTGAGGCACGGAAGCTGCGGAACGTCAGGTCGAGGCGGTGGCCTTGCTCGACGCGTTCGACACGTCCGGACCGCGGCAGGAAATCGACCTGGTTGTCGCGGCGGACGAAGAATGAGCCGGCCTCGGGTTGGGCCTGCGAGTTTCCGCCGTGCAGAATGCAGCCGGCCTGCTGATCGAAAAGCTCGACGGCGTTCTGAGGATCGAGCCGGTAGTTGCCCACGATCGGTTCCACGGCGATGGTCGACAGGCCATACTGAAACCCGTGGCGCCGTGCGAGCACTCCGGCACTAAAGAGCAGTTCGTGATCTTCGTATCCCAGCGGCTGGGCGGGTCCCTCGCGGAAGTAGCGGGCGTTCTCGGCGCATCGGAACCAGTATTCGGGGCTCACGTTCGACGGTCGGGTACGCATGATTTGCAGCATCCGGGTGCGGGCCAGTGCTCTTCCGTGCGGCGTGAGCGACAGCACGAAATCGCCGAACCAGAACGGCGAGTGATGCGAATTGCGTCCGTCGTGCAGCACGAGGACACCGCCGTCGGGGGTGGCGTTGTGACAGCAGAATTCGGCGCAGTGCTCGAGCACCCCTGCCACCTGGTTGTCTCCGCTGCGCCAGAGGTATTGACCCACGGCATTCATCGTCAACCACGTGTAGTGGCTGGTCGGCACGCCCTTCCGCTCGGGGAAGTGGCCTTCGGCACCGTGTTTGGCCAGGCGGCGCATGAGGTTGCGCCCGAGCCGGCGCCAGTCGGGCCGGTCGAGCACCTCGCCGGCGAGGTAGACGTTGGCCAGATGGTAGGCCCAATGGTTGGTGCCCGTGCCGACCTGCTCGCTGTAGAGGGTTGCCTTATCCAAGGCCGGATGGATCCACTGCCTGATCGTGCCTTCTATGCGATGGGTGAGTTCAGCGGCCCAATACGCACTCCGTTCGGGTTCGATACGGTCGCGGAGCAGTTCATACGCCAGCAGATATGCCTGTAGGCTGCGGTTGTCGGGTCGCTGGTGCTCAGGGTGCCGGCGATTTGAGTCCAGAGCATATTCCATGCCCAGCACAGCCGACTCGAGCAGTCGCCGGTCGCCGTGGTGCGGATTGTCCTGATTCGGCGTGGCATAGAGCAGCGCGATCGGATAGACCATGCCCTGATACCAGGGATTGAAGCGCCAGCGGCCGCCGCGACCGACGGTGCGGTAGGCGCCGTCACCGCGCTGCAACGGCCGGTAGTAGGCGCAGGCGTCGGCTAGGGCTGCCCAGTACAGTCGGCCGGTGGGTAATTGCCGGATCTTTGGTCGGTATCGATCGAAGTGAGCTTGCTCGTGGCCGACGACGAACCAGTGAACCGCACGAAGCGTCACGGAGCGCTGCGGCGTGGTGACGGTGGCGCGGGCTTCGAGGTGCACCTCGTCGGCGTCGCCTTGGGGAATGTCCACCGTCAGTCGATGCACGCCGGGCGCGACTTGTGCGTGGCGCTGCTCGGTCTGCCGTTGGCCGCGGGTAGCTGTAATGGTTACATCCTTCACATCGGAGGCGGTTGCCACGACGAGGTCGATTTGGGCCCGTTTGGCGTCTTCGGCGACGAATGGCTCGGCTGCTTCGATCAGCAGTGGCCGGGGCACGTCGGCGTGGTAGGTCCCGGCAATTCGGCCAGCCGCGTCAAGCAGCTCCAGGTCGACCGGTCCGTGGCGCGATACCGGCACGGAGAAACTTCCCGCATCGTCGCAGGGATACTCGGCAACGCCAACGCGCACCTTGGCGCCGGAAACAGGCATGTCGAGCTGCAACGCATTCAAGCCGACGGCCAGACGTGCTGGGGCGGCCAACTGCGGCGGCAGCTGGAAGGGCGGGGTCACCACCTCGGCGCGGCCGAAGAGTTCCGGCCGATGCGTATTGCCCTTCCACAGATCACACCAGGCGAAGTTGGAGTCGTCGACGTGCCGGTTGCGCACGAGGTTGAAGTAGAAGCCATTCTCTGGGATGCCGAGCTTCGAGACCGATAGCGATAGGAAGGCGGTCCACCTGTTCTCGTGCGGCCGCGTGGACGTCTGCACCGTGTCGGCGGGCAGCGGTTTGGCCTGGTTGAGGTGAGGCGCCGCGAAATAGGCGGGAATGCGGTCGACGGTAAGCGCCCCGCCCGGGCTCATTTGGATATGTACGTAAGGGAAGTCAGGCTGGGCCTGTTGGGCGATCAGAATTTCGATCGAGTCGTCCCGCCAGATATCAATCGTGTCGGGCTGGAAATGAATCTTGTCGGGCTGGTCGTCGCGGCAATCGATCCCGATCACCAGCCGGTCTCCCGCACACAGCATTCTGAACGTAGTGCGGCGGGCCGGCGGTTCGGGCAGCCCGTTCTCGAACAGGGGTGAGGCGACATGCGCGGGCTGCCAGGCATCCGAGTCGAAAGCGGCGTTCGAGTCGGGCAGTGTCTCAACCCGCCAGATGGGATAGGCCCGGTGGGTCGGATACACCAATCCACCGGCGGGGGCCGGCGAACCCTTCGCTTTGGGTGAGTCCAGCGTCACCGCAAGGCTCACGAACACTGCCAGCAAGGCCGCAGCGCGGCGGGTTGGCAGCCCGAAGTCACGATCATCGGTCGACCCCATGACCGGATCATTGCCGCAGCGCCGCGAATGTCCAGACCCTACTGGCAGGCGGGTCGACGTGGTCCACCCTTATGAGACACCGGCTCACGGCGTCGCAGCCCTGTCTTGGGATACTTGGTCTTGTCACCGTCGTGGCAGCCGTTGCCGTTGGCACCATGGATACGCGCGAATGAGCTGGTTATCCAAGTGGAATCCGCGGCGCGTGTCGGTGCCGCGTTTGACCACGTCGCCGGCGTCGAAGGAGGTCGGGGGCTGGTTCAGCGCCGCCCGCACCGCTTCAAGAAGCCGTCCACCGTCACCGCCCCGAAGGACTTCTGGGCCCGCTGTGTGGCATCACCCAGGGCAGCCAGGATGCCGCGCCCAAAGGCCCTGGGCGTGCCGGCCGGCATGGCCTTGGTGTAGTCCTCCTCCAAACCCTTTACGGCATCCACAACCTGCCCCAGAGTGATCTGTCTGGGCTGCCGTCCAAGCAGGAACCCGCCCTTGGGGCCGCGATGGGACGCCAAAATCTTGGCTTGGACGAGCTGACTGATCATCTTGCCCGCATAGGCACGCGGAAGCCGGTATTGTCGCGCGAATTCGGCGGCCTTCAGAGGACTCTCGTCCCCGGCCTTGCGACGCTGGGCGGCCTCCAGCACAGCCAGTAGGGCGTAGATCGTGGATTTTGAACGAGTCATTGCGGGTACCTCCTCCCACTTATAAATTACCTGCCTGATACTATACCGGCAGAATTCACATTCCGCCACCATGGGGATCAGGGTGGGTGCAGGGTTTCGGCCATCGTGCCCTCGACTCTAAGGATGGGACGAGCAGGAGTCAAGACGCATCGCCTTTGAATGCCGTTGCTTGATTGGCGGTTCTCGAAGTCGTTTTCTGCCTGGTGCTTACCGCTGGTTGCCCACCCTTTCGCATGCCGCTAGGCCGGCTCGGGCTTTGCAGGGGTCGGGCCACCCCATGATCTGGTCTTGCCGATGGCCTTGAATAACCGGATGGCGTGGGCGGATTTCTTGCTGAATTGGGCCGCTTCGGGTTGACGGCGAGCCGTCCGCTTGGGTAGGCTACGGGTGAACGTTCGGGTCATTGGGAGATACGAACTCGTGGCGATCTCCCTCGTACACCACAATTTTTGCGGGTTTTTTGGGCAGCGGGTGCTCGTCACGGCGTAGTTCTGCAAGAAGCGAATCACCCGGCATGTGTCCGTCGAGTCTGATGCAGTTGTTACGACCCTATACCCAGTGAGCGTATGGAGGAGTTGACCATGTACAGGACGCTAGGACTGGTAACGGTGATGGCGGCCGTTCTGTGCGCAGGGGCAGGCTGTGACGCGGATCTCGACGGCGTCGCGGACGCCGACGATCTCTGCGAGAACACGCCTCTGTGTGCGACGGTGGACGAGAAGGGCTGCCCCAGCGACGACGACGGGGACGGCGTGCCCAATGGCTGCGACGAGTGTGAGGATACGCCCACTGGTGATACCGTGTACGCCAACGGATGCACCGTGCCGACAGACGGCGAGCCGTCACGCTGCCAGGGGCGCGACCCCGCCTGCATGGAGATCCAATACTCCTTGGTAAACCAGACGAGCGATACGGCGGGCACGGTCCTGATCAAGGGCGTGGTGCAGAACATCGGGCTTGCCGATTACCTGTCAGACCCGAACCAACAGAGTGTGCAGCTTTGGGCGGACGGCGTGATGGTTGCCCTGACGCCTTTCGAGGATCTGGTCGTCAACGAAACGGTTACCGTCGAGGAGGAGCGAAGCTGGGACACCCAGTCTGAGTTTCCGCCGGTTCAGCACTACCAGCTAATCGTCACCTATGACCCGGATATTGTGCTTGATGATAACGTGAATAACGACGATTGCAGGTTCACCAACAACTCGATCATCAGAAGCAAAGCGGGCATTGATGCGCTGTTCGACTAACTCGGCGGCGTGGCCGTCCCGATGCGACGTCGTACTTGCCTGGCGGGGTCACTGACTCGGCCAGCCGCAACGGTCCACGATCCGCTTGAGGCGATCGGTCAAGTGCCTTGGCGGGGCTGGGACGGGGCAGATGCGGGCGCAGTCACCGCGTATGGGTGATTCCGGCCTGCCTTCGCGCCTGCGCCGACACAACGTGGGGTCGGTCTTGGCAGGCGTGTCGATGAAGATTGGGCTGCGGTCGACCTGCTCGACCGAGCGGTAATCGATTGCCGACGGATCATCCCGCAGGTAGATGCAATCCATGATGCAGGCTTCCAGGCAGAGCCGACACGTATCCCTCAGGCATATCGGCTCGGTCACGAGTGGATCGGGCGCCAGCTCGGCGTCGGTGATGATCGAGTTGAACCGCTGCCTGGGGCCGAACTGTCTGGTCAGAACCAGGTTGTTGTAGCCGAACTCGCCAAGCCCTGCCCTCGTGGCTGCGTGGCGATGGGAGAACGGCCCGAAGGTATACTTAAACGGCGACGGCGGCACCGACGGCTGGCCGGACCGACCCTCCCAGATCTCTTCGTCGGTCACGCCGTCCACCGCCGGGTGCAGACCGGTGGTCGGGAAGATCATGGCCCGGTAGCCTTCGCCGAGCAGGTGCTGCCCGACCATCTGGCCGATGAATTCCAGCATGTAGTCGTGGACGACGTGCCCCACGCGGTTGTAGAGCTGCTCGAAATAGGGGTACCTGACGTGAGACGGTATCATCTGTAGCTCGCGCTCGGCCAGCGCGGCCGGCGCGTCCATGACGGGGTCCAGGATCGGCATGGCCACCGAGATGACCGACCTGGCCTCGGGGAGGAAGTCCCCGGGGTGATGCCCCTCGGGCACGGCGTCGTGCAGCGGCGGCAGCGGGTCGAATCGCGCCACGGGCGCCACACCGACCAGCACCGCGCCATGGCGCCTGGCCACTTCCTTGACCGATTCAGTGAGCTTGTCGGTTTTGCTTGGAGACATTTCAGTCGCCTCAATACTCCCACGAGCGCTGCGGCAATGTAACCGGCAGCAGATCGCCCTACAAATAGACAACCGCACGATCACGCCGCAAAGGCGGTGCGAGTAAGAGTTTTGCGTGGGACTGTACCCGGCGGTTAGCCTGCCGGCGATGCGATGGGCCCTTTGGCTTTTCGGGGCTCGAGCAGATCTCGCAGGGCGCGTTTCTGGATCTTGCCGGTGGGACCGCGCGGCAGGTCGTCGCGCAGAATGACGCGGCGGGGCACCTTGTAGCCCGCGAGCCTGTCGCGGCAGAACTCGCGCAGCGCCGTCTCGTTAACTTCGGCTCCATCGGCAGGAATCACAAAGGCGACGATCACCTCACCCCGACTGGCATCGGCCTGGCCGAGGACGGCGACCTGATCCACAGCCGGGTGCTGCTCCAGGACCGATTCGACTTCGCGCGGGTACACGTTGTATCCGCTGACGATAATGATCTCCTTTTTTCGCCCGCGGATCGAGACGTAACCCTCGGCGTCCACCGTGCCTACGTCGCCGGACTTGAGCCAGCCATCGTGAGTGATCGCCGCGTGGGTTTCCTCGCGCTTGCGATAGTAGCCCTGCATGACATTGTGGCCGCAAATCCACAACTCGCCCGTCTGGCTGGCGGGCAAGGGCTGCTTTGCCTGGTCAAAAGCGACGACCGTCACACCGGGCAGGGGCAGGCCCACCGAGTCGGGCCGGTTGGACCAGGGCAGGTTCAGGCTGACCACGGGCGAGGTCTCGGTCAGCCCGTAGCCCTGAAGCAGTGACACGCCGAAGCGCTCGGCAAAGGCCGAGTGCACCGTGCTGGGCAGCGCCTCGCCTCCGGAGACCGCGTAGTCGATCGTCGCCAGATCGTCCTGCCGGGCCTGCTTTACCTTCAGCATCGCGGCGTACATCGACGCAATGCCCATCATCACCGACGTTCGCTGCTGCCGAACCGTGTCGAACACGGCGGCCGGCTGGAAGCGCGGCATGTACCAGGTGCTGGCACCGACACTGATCGGCGCCAGTAGCGTGCCCGTCAGGCCGAAGCCGTGAAACAGCGGCAGCAGCCCGAGGAACCGGTGTTGGCCCGTCAACCGCGCGTGCTCGACACAGGCGGCGGCGTTGCGGCTGAGGTTGCCTTGCGTCAGGCACACACCCTTGGGCACAGCCGAGGTGCCGGAGGTGTAGACGATCACAGCCACGTCGTCGGCATGCACCGACGGCGCGGGCGTCCTTCGTCGCAGACGCTGGAGAATCATCTCGCGTTTGAGCGGCAGATCCTCCAGGTAGACCGCGCGGACCGGCAGCGAGCGCAAGAGGCTTTCGAAGTGCTTGATGGCTACGACCAGGTCGATCTGCGCGTCGCCCACGACCTGGGCCAACTCGGCCGGCTGAAGCAGGAAATTCAGCGGCACGACCGTACGTCGCGCATACAGGCAGCCGTAGAAGGCACCCGCAAATGCGCAGCACGACGGCAGCATCAACCCGACGCGTGGGCACGACGTGGTCTTGGCGATATGACGGCCAAGCACTTCAGCCAGGCGCACGAGGTTTGCATAGGAGAGCTGCCGCAGCGGATCGCTTACCGCCGGCTGAGACGGGTCGCGCTGGGTCGACGCGAGCAGTTGGTCGACTAACAAGGTGAAGACTCCTGCCCGAACGGGAGCTTGTATGGTAGAGACCGGGCCCGATTCTGTCCAGACGCAGGGCGCGCAAACGCTCGCGCCTGTGTGCCACCGCTTCCGAACGGGTGGCATGGTCAACCGCAAGGTTGGCCATGAACGCGGAGGTCCCACGAACCGTGTACCCCGCCGCGGCGGGCTTCCGAGCGGTGCCATAGGGTAGAGTATCCTATCCGTACTATCCCATCGGCGGCGTCGAAGCCATCCACTGTCCGCCATAATACATCGCGCCGGTTGTTCTGGCGCAAAGTTGCGTGCCTGTTTCCTATCTGCCCCAGCCCAGCCTGACCTGCGGCACTTTGGTGCAACCTTAACGGCCCTGCGTTGTGGACGAAGAATCGCCGGGTAGAATGCCGGCTCGGCAGGAGTTCATAGCCGACATCATCGGCTCATTGGGTTGGAGGTTATGCCGTGAGACTGTTCTGCAAGACCGGATTGGTTGTCTCGTGTCTGACCATGGCCGGCGCCTGTTTCGCACAGACGACGCAGCCGAGCGCGGCCAGCGACGGGGCGCCGTTTCCGCGGATCGCCAACTGTTACGGCGCGAGGCTCGGTCCCGATACACCCGACGACGAGCTCGATGCTCTAGCCAGGTACGATCTGCTGATTGGCGGCACGTACTGCAACTGGAGCAACCCCGAGCAGGTCGGCAAGTTCCGCCGAAATGTGACGTATCTAAGAGACAAGAATCCGCACATCATCGTGCTGGAGTTTTCGTCGTCGGCGCCCTATCTGGCCGAATGGGAGACTCAGGACGGTTTCCCCGACGACGGCTGGCTGCTGACGCCCACAGGAGACAAGATCGCCGGCTGGCCGGGCTCGAACATGATCAACCTGACCAACCCGCAGGTGGTCGGCTGGCAGGCGGGGCGGTCGTGCGACGGCATCTTCAAACACGGTCACCACGGCAGTTTTATTGACTGCATGGGGCCTGGGTTCGACTGGTGGGCGTGCGAGATCGCCACGGGCAAGGACTACCAGATCGATGCCGACCGCGACGGCAAGCCGGACCCGCGCGAATCGCTCAACCGGACGTGGCGCGAGGCCAAGCTGCGGATCGCACAACAGGCTCGCGACAGGATCGGCCCCGACGGCATCTTGATGGCCAACCAGGCCGGACGAGAAACCCACAAAGTGGTTAACGGCATCCTGCTGGAGGATTATCTCGACTACGTGCTCGACGGAGGTCGCGATTGGCGCAAAGTACTCGACGATTACCTGCTCTGGACGACCACGCCCCACCGGCCGAACGTGACGACCATCGTCTCGAGTTCCGGCGTGCAGCCGCCCTTCCACCCCAGGAAGAATCTGTCCACGCGCGAGCAGGAAGCCCTTCAGGCCCGAGGCCGGGCGCGCCACCAGCGGATGCGCTTCGGGCTGACCACGACTCTGATGGGCGATGGCTACTTCGCTTACGATCTGCACACGCGCTGGCGCGGGCAACACTGGTGGTATCCGGAGTATGACACACCGCTGGGCTATCCGAAGGGGCCGGCCTCGCAGATGTCGGACGGCACGTGGCGCCGCCAGTTCGACGGCGGCGTGGTGGTGGTCAATCCCACCGCTCGAGCAGCGACCATCAGCGGCAAAGGATTTCAAAAAGACGTGAGCACCGCTCGCGAAGCCGAGACGTTCGTGATTCCGCCGAAGGACGGCCGCATACTCGTCCCTGTCGCCAAGCCCGCCGAAGTGGAGTCCATCATGCCGGTAACCGTTACGCCGCAGGATGTCGTATGCGACAGCTTCCTTGGCTTCGGCGCCGAGTGGGACCCCACGTTCTGGCACGAGTACAACCTGAAGCTGGGCGTCACCGAGCAGGACTTTCAGCAGGTGTTGGCTCGCCTTCGCTACATGCGGATGCCCATCGTGCGGATGATGATGCTCAGTCGCTGGTGTACACCGGCCGGAGACGGCAAGTACGACTGGGACACACCCGAGATGCGCAGCCTCTATCGCCATCTCGATGCGTGCCAGGAGCTTGGAATCACGGTCATTCTCACCGACTGGGGCTGCGCGACCTGGACCAAGGTGCCGGGGTTTGCGGGCACCGACGATCCCAAGTACGCCGAGGCCATCGGCACGTACATGGACTACCTGATCAACACAAAGGGGTATTCGTGCATCCGATACTTCGTGCTGGTCAACGAGCCCAACTTCGAAGCCGGCGGTTGGGATGCGTGGAAGAAGGGAATCGAGAACGTGGCCCGCGTCTTCGCCCAGCGGGCGCTCGATAGGAAGGTGATCCTGGCCGGGTCGGATGAGTCCAACGACGAGAAATGGCACCGACGGGCGGTCGAAGAGGTAGGGCATTTGCTCGGCGCGTATGACATACACTGCTATGCCGCCGACCGGCACGTGCAGGCCGGCCAGTTGGAGCGCTTCTTTGGGCGCCATCGGGAGTACTGTCTCGAACATGATCCTGTCGCGGCAGGCAAGCCGTTCATCATCGGTGAAGCCGGTATGACCGACGGCGGCAGGCCGCCATACGGCAACGATAACATCGGCACGCGCGCCTATGGCCTGTTCATGGCCGACTACGCCGTGCAGGCGGCGCGGGCCGGCGCCGCTTCGGTTTTGGCGTGGATGCTCGACGACAGCTCGCACGAGGGTTTCTTCTGGGGACTCTGGCCGGGCAAGCAGGGCGAGTTCGAACTGCGGCCCTGGTTCTACACCTGGTCGCTGCTGTGTCGCTACGTGCCGGCCGGCGCGACGATCTATAGGCCGCCTTCGGAGACCACCACGTTCCGCGCCCTGGCCGCACGGGTTCGCAATCCGCAGCCCGACACGCCGGATGTTCTATCAGAGACCCCGGGCGAAGGCTGGACGTTTGTGCTGGTTAACCGTGGTCGTCATGACGTGCGTGCCAGGCTGAGCGTTCAAAAAGGCGATCGCGCGATGTTCCGCAAGTATTTCTACAGTCATGACCTCTCGGCGGTCGACCAGGTGGGATTCCCAAGACCCGTGGGCATCGTGCCGCTCGATCTTGCGGCCGGCGCGGTGGTGGTCTGCCCGGCGGGATCCGTCGTGCTGCTTAGCTCTCTACCATGGTAGAGGCACACGTTCGTGCTCGGTCATGGTTGCCGAAGAATGGTGGAATAGCGTCGGCTGTCCTGCGGCTTCAGACAGTCCGTTCCATTCCCGCAGGAACCGCGAAGCATTCCAACTCGGCGCCGGCATCGGCGATCTGGTCGCGGCAGGTGTTTGCTATGGCGTCGATCTGGTCGTCAGTGCGGTCCTGGTTGTGGTGGAACAGGCCGAGAGCCTTCACGTTGGCCTCCAGCGCCAACGTTACGACCTCGGTAAACGTAGAATGTCCCCACGTCCTGGTGTGCTGATATTCTTGTGGGCTGAACTCCGCGTCGTGGATCAGCAGATCGGCGCCTTCGCAGAAGGCTGCATAGTCCTCCTTTGCCAATCCCCCTTCATGCCGGAAGCCCAACTCATTGTCGGTAAGGAAGACGAAGCACCGACCATCCTCCTCGAACTTGTAGCCGAGGCCCTGGTTCGGATGACTGATCCTGATGGGCGTGACGACCACACTGCCCAGGCTGAACGCCACATCGCACCGCGTCTGGAACGCCACGTCGGCGTGCACATCCTCCAGCGGTACGGGGAAGTTCGGCGGCGCCATCGCACCGGAGATCATTTCCTTGACCGATGACTGCGCACAGGGACACCCGTAGAGGTGTATCGAGTAAGACGACCGGTACAAGGGCTTGAAGAAGGGAAACCCGAGCAGGTGGTCCCAATGAGCGTGCGTAAACAGCAGGTGCACTTGCGACCCGGCCTCGGAGAGCATGTGGTTGCCCAACCTGCGTATGCCCGTGCCCGCGTCGATGACGATCGTCTCGCCGTCATGCGTGCGTAGCTCGACGCACGTCGTGTCGCCGCCATAACGAAGGTACTGCTCGCCCGACACGGGGATCGAACCCCTCGCGCCCCAACAACGAATCAACATGGCTATTCTCCGGCTTCCGGCTTGAATCTCAACGCTCCGGCCCACCGCAAGCGACCCGGATGGCTGTGATCATTATAGGGCTGCCTTGGTGCGATCGGTAGGAGTTGCTCGCCTGTCCCGACCGGCCTGAGGATCGTCCCAGCCGCCACCCAAGCGGTCACCGCTTTGCTGACACTCCGGCGCCTTGCATGATAGAATGGCCGAGTCGGTTGCTTGAAGGTGGCAGTGTGTCAGCGAGTCGCGTGCATAGCGATGCGTTTGTGGTCCACCTCCCTAGCCGGATTAGGTACGCAGAGGCCTTTCAGCAGCCTTCATGAGGGATGTGTGCTATGTATGGAAGACGATCTTACATCGCGTTCTTTGCTCCGATGAGTATGGCGGTGACACTGATGATGGTGTCCGGCGTGAGCGCTCGCCAACAGCCTGCCTTGCAGGTGCAGCCGACTGCCACGCAGCGAGTTAGCCCGCCCCAGCAGACGAGCCCAACGCCGCTGCCCGGCCAAGTGGTGGTCGATGCGGATCACCCACAGTGGCTGAAACGCCATGGAGGAGGGCCCTTCTTCATGTGCGGGCCGGGTGACCCGGAAGGGTTCCTCTATCGGGGAACGCGCAACCCCGACGGCACGCGCAACGGCGATCAGATGGCATTGATCGAGAAGCTCAAGGGCACCGGCGCCAACTGTGTCTATTTGATGGCTGTGCGCTCTCACGGCGGCGACGGGGACAGCACACACAACCCGTTCGTCGACTCCGATCCGACCAGAGGGCTCGACCAGGACATCCTCAATCAGTGGGAAGCGTGGTTCGTCGAGATGGCCAACCGCGGCACCGGCAACCTTGGAGATGGAGAATCGCTTCCGCCGGGAGAGCCGCGACGGCAGCACGCGCGCGATGGGACACTAATGGCGGGATAGCGGACACACGCGGATTGTTTATGGAAAGGAACGAGCCCATGAAACACCCGATCACAATTGACGGTCAAGAGAGAGTCATCGACATCCGCGCGATGGACGAGAACTTCATCGTCTATCGTAAAATGTACCAAGCGCCTCTCACGCGGGAGAATATCGGGAAGGTCAACCCGTGGGATTGGCGCGAGCACCTGGAGGAGTTCCGGGCCAAGGGCTGGCAGAAAGTGATTGAGGATTTCTTCCGGCAACACATCCGCGCCATCGGGAGTTGCGCGGTCCTTGCGTGGGACGGCGACGGGGTCGTCGGCAAGATGTACTTCACCACCAAGGAGATGTGGGCGGCCTTCCGGCAGACCGGGGCGTTCATGTGCGTGGAACACGAGTGTATGCCCAAGGCAATCCTGACCTTTACCGACGAGCAGTTGCAGGCCTTCTTCCGTTCGCCGAGTCGGACGCTTCGCATCGCGTGCGTCAACATCGGGCATTCTGACGCCCGGTACCATGGCCAGGGCATCGCGAAGGCCATGATCGAGTTCCTGAAGCAGTGGGGTCAAGAGCGTGGCTGGCACGAGATAGAGGGCTGGTCCGTCCCGGACGTGGTGCCGGAGGCGGCGCTGGGCGGGTTCATTCTGCGCCGCAGCACGTGGGAGAGGCGAGGTTTTCACGTCAAGGAAGAAACCCACACTCCCGTCCGAGATGCGGAGGTTCGGCGAGACGCTATTGAGAGGATCGTCTCAGACCGACTGTGGCCGCCGGACCATTGGTACATGAAGACCGGCCAGCGGGATATCGGAAGGGTTAGAGAACTGGCCCGCTGCACGAATTGGGAGAATGAATGCGACAGGGACTACGTGATGGCCTTCGACCTCCAGGCACGCTCACCAGAAGAAAGGAAGACACCGTGACCTTACATGGCACGCACACTCTCGGCAGACGGAAGACAACAGCCGCCGGCCGCCAGCAGCGCCGCACAGAGCATAAGCCGCTGTCGGTAGGCAGCGTGACCGGTGCCAAGGCGTGCTACAGCGAATCGGAGGGGGCCCTCGAGCTGGAGGTATCGCGTTTGGATCGATACGAGGTGATTTCCGTCAGGCTTCCATAGAGATCGAGCTATCCAGCACGGCCACCCGCAGTTCGTTGGTGTTGTTGGGCCTCGCCGCCTCGAAATAGACGAACAGACGGCCATCGTACGGTACCCACTCGGAGTACCGCCAGGTGTGGTACTCGCCGGGGGTCGTGCTCTTCAGGAGGGGCTGGCGCGGCGTGAGATCAATAAACCTCTCCAGGTCCGGCGAGTAGGCTAGGCCCGTCGCGATATTGTATACCGGGTCACGCCAATTCACGTTCGACCCCTCATAAACAAACAGGTAGCCCATCGACAACGGCAGGAGACTCGCCGGGCGCGTGAAGAAGTTGTGCCAGCCGGCATTTTCCATAGCCGGGTCGTCGCCGACCGGCTCCCACGTCTGCCCGTCGTCGCTGGCAAAATGACGGATGCGTTCCACCCGGTCGGCGGCAATGACAAACATATGCCAGCGACCGTGGTCCCAGACGATCACTGGGTCTTTGTACCCCACCACGCGAACGAAGTCGTCCGACGGACGCTCGGCCGCCAGAACGGGCGCCCAACTGGTGGGGTCGAACTTTGACGGGTCATCGGCGTCCGCGAACTTCACGATGGCCCAGCCCGTGTCGAGTTCCGCGCAGCCGTAGAGTCTGTACTTACCTGTGCTTGGGTCGACCCGTAGTGACGGCCGCTCGAATACGGGTACGCCGGCGTCCTCGCGCCGTATGTGATGGATGGGCGTGAATCGCAGTCCGTCTTTACTCTTGAGAATCCGGATTTCGTATCCGCGCCGGCCGCGCGGAGAGTCGCCCTCGCGCATGCGGGCAGCCAGGTAGAAGGTCCCGTCGTCGGCTACCGTTACCGACGGCGCCCCCGCCCACCACTCGGGCTTGTCCTGATCAGGTTCCAACACGACCTGGTAGTGCGACGCTGCCGCGACGACGTCCTGCAATCTCATGGTTTTGCCTCACCTCAGCGAAGTCCGGCCGCTCGCCGCACATGCGGTTGCCAGTCCCGCGCCACAGGGCTGGTGCGGTCCCGCCTCGCGCCACCCAACTACTATGGGCCGACCACGAAGCTTCGACAAGATTGCTCTCGCCCGACCATGCGACTGGCTAGACGGCCTTGGTCCACTTGGCGGGCAGGTATTTACGCTGGCGCCGAAGCATCTCGTCGATGCACCGTTCGACGTCCGGGATGCTGACCGCCACCATGCTGGCCAGGAAGGCTTGGCGAAGCTTGGCACGGTCGCACGTGACGGCTGCTTCGACGGCCAGTTCGTGTTCGTCGAGGACGCGCTGGACGAAGCCCAGCAGCGGTCGCGGCAACGGGCCGAAGGGCAGCGGGCGGACCTCGTTCATGTCGGCGACGCAGGGCAGCTCGAGGTAGGCGTCGTCGGTCATGTTGGTGACGGCGCCGTTGTTGCGCACGTTGATGTAGAACGTCTGGCCCGAGCCGGACCACATGGCTTCGATAATGTCGCTGGCGTGGTCCGGCTTGGTCTCGTCGAGGAACTGCCGGATGGGCTTTCGGCCCGAGGCGAGGGCCCGCATGTCGGCCCAGCAGTCGCGCATCCATTGCTTGCGAACCTCGACCGACCACTTGGCGAGCTTGAGTGCGTTTTTGCGGCTGACGTCGTGGCCCTGGAAGAACGGGACGTACTCCTTGGTGTGGCCGATGCACATGGGTACGTAGCCGATCGCTTCGGTCAGTTGCCACCGCATGGACGCCGAGAGGGCGGCTTTGGCATTGACGTTGCGGGCCGAACGATCCTCCACGGCGGCCTGCCGGACGGTTTGCCTGACCTTGGGCGTGACGTCGCGGCCGTTGTGCGTCATCTCGACGAGCCAGTTGAAGTGGTTGATGCCGCCCGAGCGGATCTTGACGCGGGCGCGTAAGGCGTCGGTGACCTTATCCTCCGACCTGGCCAGACCGGCAGCCACGATGAGTCGATTGTCGAAGTGGGGGTTGTGCGGGCCGTCGCAGATGGCCAGCGACCGCAGGTGTGGGAAGTGGCGCATCATGGCGACGCCCATCGCGGCGGTGGGGTTCACCCAGTTGATGATCCAGGCGTCGGGGCAGAGCTTCTCGACGTCGCGGAGGATGGCGTTCTGGCGGGGCACCTCGCGGAGCGTGCGCATCGTGCCGCCCGGCCCGATGGTGTCGGCCGAGCACATGATCATGCCGTGTCTGGTGCTGATGTCGGCATCGACGCCGCGGAGCTTCACACCCTCGACGGCGAAGGCCAGGACCACGAAGTCGGCGCCGCGCAGGACCTTCTTGCGGTTGGTGCTGGCTTCGAGTTTCAGCGGCACGCCGACCGCGTCGATGGCCCGCTGGGCGATCCTGGTCAGCCAGCCGAGCTTCTTGGCGTCAACGTCGACCAGCGCGAGCGTGCCACTGGTCAGGGCGGGCTTGGTGACCATGCTCCAGATGGTCTGCCTGCCGAAGAACGCGCTGCCGGCGCCAATGAGCACAACCTTCGGCCCCTTCATGGTCTCCTCCCGAGCGTCTTCCGCTTTGGCTGTCGGTCAGTGTCTGACATCGCCTGCCTCTAGCCGACCGTCACAATGGTGTCAAATCCATCGACTTATGGGCGCAGGCCATTCCACTTCGCCGTTGCCTGGTTCACCCGTGGTGCGCGCTCGACGCGGCGACGCCGGTATGGGTACGATAGTAGCCGTGGACTCGATGACGGGTACATCTGGGCGTGCCGCCTGCTGTGACTCACATTGGATGTTGGGCTGGCGTGGCCTGGATACCCGTTGAAACATGTAGGTCACCTGTTGCTCAGGCGGCGCGATGGTTGAGTCGCCGAATCGGAGCAGAACCATGACGGACGTAGCCCTGGTCGGTTGTGCACACATCCATACCCCCAGCTTCGTGAAGAAGCTGAAGGAGCGCAGCGGCGTGAGCGTCAAATCAGTATGGGACCACGACGCACGGCTCGCGAAAAAGATCGCCGACGAACTCGGTGCCGATGCGGTGAGCAACGTCGATGCCGTGTGGCAGGACGATCGCATCCAAGCTGTCGCGATCTGTTCGGAAACCGACCGCCACGAGCCGCTCGTGTTGGCCGCCGCCCGCGCGCGCAAACACATGTTTGTCGAGAAGCCGCTGGGGATGGGTTCCGCCGATGCATTCGCCATGGCCAGGGCGATCGAGGACGCGGGCGTGCTCTTCCAGACGGGCTACTTCATGCGCGGCAATCCGATCCACCTGTTCGTTCGCGAGCAGATTCGCCAGGGCCACTTCGGGCGCATCACCCGCGTGCGGCACTCCAACTGTCACGCGGGCTCGCTCAAGGGCTGGTTCGACGGGGACTATCGCTGGATGGCCGATCCTGCCATCGCCGGCTGCGGCGCCTTCGGCGACCTGGGCACCCACTCGCTGGACATCCTGTTGTGGCTCATGGGCGACGTCGAGCGGGTGGCCGCCGACATCAACGTCTGCACCAGTCGCTACGGCGACTGCGACGAGTTCGGCGAAGGTCTGCTCAAGTTCGACAGCGGCGCGGTCGGCACGCTGGCAGCCGGCTGGGTCGACGTCGCCAATCCCGTCACCATGATCGTCAGCGGCACCGAGGGGCACGCCCACGTGGCCGCCGGTGTGTTGTACTTCCAGAGCGAGCACGTCCCCGGCGCCGACGGCAAGCAGCCGTGGACAGATCTGCCGACCCCGTGGCCGCACGCATTCGATTTGTTTCTCGACGCCGTGACCGACGCCGCCAGCCCGCCCCTGGTAACCGCTCGCGAGGCGGCCATCCGGTCAGCCGTCATGGAGGCCTTCTACACCGCCGCACGCGACCAGAGCTGGGTGGCCCCCAACGTGCCGTCGTAGTGATACTCACTTCGTCGCGAGGCCGAGTCAGTCTGACGTAAGCGCTGAACCGAAACCTAGCTCGGCTCCCACAGGTGAACGTACAGACTGTCGCGCCAACCGTGCGAGACGATGCCCAACCTGCCCGGCGCAAGTTCGATGATCTGTGTGCCGTCGTGATGCTCGAAGTGATCGTCGAGCTGGTAGCGCTTCCAGGTCTGCCCGGCCGGGTCGGCCTTCTTGTAGACAAACAGACGACAGCGGTTGCGATAGGGATAGAAAGGATCGTGCTCACCGACGACGATCTCGTTTTGCCCCTCGCCGTCGAGGTCGGCCACACCGATCGAGTGGGCGCAGCGGACGCGATCGATCGCGTGCATCGGCCACGGCCCTTTCGCCTTGAACCCGGATGGCCACCTCGAACAGCCGGTGGGACCGGCGGCAGCGGTCGAAGTAGGTCGTTCGCGAAGGGAAGCTCTTCAGGCCCAGCCAGTCCGTGAACTCACGACGGTGTTCCCGCAGGAACCGATACTGAGCCGACTTGGACTTTTTCTTTTTGAAGACTGCGGTCATAATTAGGACCGCCATCACCCAGTCCGGAAAGTCCGGCGGTCGTCCGGGGCCCGCCCGTGGGCACTGGCGTTCGGCGGCTCGACACAACGAAATGGCCATCCTGACCAGTGTCGCCAAGCACGTGCCCTCCATGGCACGCGCACGCATGATCTGGATCTCCGCTTGAGGCTATGTGGGTTTTGTCACTACACCAATCATAACCTCCGGAGATCCATGCGTTTACGACACGGAATTCCCGGACGGCCTCAAATAACTTCTATCTCAAGCTTAAGTTAACTCACAAGGAGGCCGTAAAACAGCGCCAGGTCATGAATAATTCACTAGGGGCCTGCCAACAGCCCGCCGCCGGGCATCAGGCCAAGCAGCTCGGCGACCGTTAGCACAAGTCCGCAGCCGGCCAGACACCCGGTCATCTTGCCCAGGCCGCTGCCGGCCGCCGTTCGCGACTCCTCGATGCCGTGCCGCCGCAGCCACGAGGCGATGCCGCCCTCGAAGAGCCCGGCGATCCCGTCGGTGATCGAGTCGCCCACCACGCCGCCCAGAATCGCGCCGATCACCCCGAAGTGCCACCCGCCGATCAGGGCTGGGATGGTCAGCAGCCCCGTATCGATCGCGCCGAAGACCATGTCGGGGACGAGGCGCGAAAGTCGTAGCTGCAAGACAAGCGCTGCCCCCAGCGGCACGACTGCCATCGCCAGCGTCGGCGGGCCCACCCGAGCGGCGTGGGCAAGGACCGCCCATGCCAACAGCGCCAACGCCGCGGAAACCAAAATCATCGCGCCCACCGCCGGGGCTAACCGCTCACCTGGTTCGGAGTCCATCCGATCATCCCCTGTCGCTCGATTGTCGCCTTGCTCTATCTTACCCATTTCAACTTGCGCCATAGTGACTTTTGGGGTATGCTTTTGGTGTCATCGCCACCGAGTATGACGACAGGAGCACGCGATGGACGCCGACCCGCGCGACGCGGCTCATTCGAGCAGATTCTCACGAATGGCCGCCAGGGTCTGTGCAGGCACGCCCAGCGATGCGGTCACCGACTCGATCCCGCCCTTCTGATCGATCGAATCCAGCAGCCTCAGGATCGGCGCCGGGTCGCTAACCTCCGCCGAGAGCAGATAGTCGTCGACGATGTCCTGGCGATCTACGCCCAGGATGGCCAGCAGCACCGCCGAGAAAGCACCCGCCCGATCTTTGCCGGCGCCACAATGAAACAGCAACGGCAATCGGTCGGCGTCTGCCAGCAACGGCAGTCCCTCGCGAAACAACTCGATCCACTGTGCCGATTCGAACACGTTGGCATCGCGGACATCCTTAACCGGCAACAGATGCACCTCGGCGCAGCAGTGTACGCACAGAACGTCGCCGCCGAATAACGGCGATGACAGCAGCCGGTTCCTCATGTCGATGACCGTCTTGATCCGCAGGTTGGCGAACGCCTGGCAGCCTTCACCCGTCAGGGCGTGAAGCGCGGCAGACCGGTAGACCTTGTGCCAACGTACCGTCTTGCCGTCGGCCGCCCCATACCCACCCAAGTCGCGCGCATTCAGGGCGCCGGGCAACTCGACCCAGCGGGTGGGCTCAGCGGGCAGAGATTCTCTGGGGGCGGGGCAGAAGAGGCTCGGATAGCAGCCTCCCGGCCAGACCAACATCAGCATAGCGAACATCAGTCCACCCACCATCAAGGTGGCCAGTATGAACGCGGGCAGAATCAATAAGAACGCCGCGCCGCTCGATCCGCTTGAAGCGAAGCGAGTCACCTGCCTCCTTCGGTCCGCCGAGACTGTCTGCAACCTCACGAGAGGTCCTCGCGCCGCGGACCTAAGCTCGGATTCGACTGGCATCCTGTTGGCAGGATATGGGTGTATCCGCCGTGCCCGTTAGTCGTCGTCTTCGCGATCGTCGCCACCGGCATCGTCATCGTCGTCGTGGTTGTCTTCGCCCTGCTCTTCGTGGACTTTTCCGGTCGGGAAGACGACCAACTCGCGATCTGTCCCGTCGATCCGGGCCTCGACCTCATAGGTCACGACCATCTTTTTTTCGATGGTCAGCTTCGTCTTGGCCGGAAAGTGTTTGGCAACCACCGTGCGGACCGCCGGGGGCAGGTCTTCGACACGGACGGTTTCCTCGGTTTCGATCAACTTTCCCTCGGCCGTAACGGCGGCCCCATGCTGTGTGCTATTCACGACCCACTTGGCCCCGTAGACGAGCACACCGTGCTCTCTTTCGCGCTCCGCTTTGACGATCGTAGCACCACCTGCGAGCTTGAGCAGCGCTGCCCGTGCCGGCTCGGGGACCTGATCGATCGTCAGACCATCCTCGTCGTCGCCTTCGTCCTCAGCTTCTCGGCCGAGCAAGGTGCCGTCGGGCGCCACCTTGATCTCGATTCCCTTGCCGTTCAGGAGGAATTCCGCGTCGTAGATCGTCTTCCCGTTCTTCGTTTCGCGCTCGATTCCCGTGATCTTTGCTCCGGCCGATTCCTTCAGAATGGTTGCCTTGACGGCGGCGGGCACCTGGTCGAGCGTCACCTGCTGCTCGTCCCCCTCGGCCGCCCACGCAGCGAATGCCAGCGCACCTACCACGCCCAGCCCGATCATCGGTAGCAACACCTTGGTTTTTCTCATGACATGCTCCTTATTGGCTCAGTATTGCCCGGATAGCCTCCGCCCACTTCGGCCGCTGGGCAACATGAACGTCATTATGCATCATTATCCGCTCGTATTTGGGTACCACAAGGATGTTCTTGGGCGGTCAGGCGTCTTCCGTGCCTCGTCGGAGCCTCATCGCCTTCTCGCAGACCGTCCAGTCGGGGCCGCAAACGGTGAATCCGCTCCAGGATCGCCTCGAACAAGCGCTTCGGCACCACCGCCTCAGCCGCCCGGAACGTCACGTGGCGTGCGTGGTGCACAACTTTTGCCCGATCTCGATCAGCTTCTGCCCAAGCCCCGGCGCGCCGGCCGACGATGGCTTGGCCAAGGCGGGCTCCCAGGGGCGAGTTCACCCCCTTGGCCGGTCCACAGGTTCACGTCCGATGGCCTCCCCATGCCATCTGAAACAGGTGCAAAAAAAAACGGGAACCGGTCGCGGCGGGCTGCGTCGAAACTGGCAAAGACTCGCTGATGAACTTTTCAGACGCACAGGAGCAAGCCATGAACGCGATGCGAAATGGTTACCGGACTTTGTTTGCCTTTTTGGCGCTGGCGGGTGCGGCGGTGGCTGCCGAAACCGGCCCGCCCACCGGCGGTGAGCTGCGAATCATCGACGACGCGGGTACGCAGGTGGGCGCATGCCCGCTCAAACACACCGACGTCGAGGCCGACATTGCGGGCTTCGTTGGCCGCACTCACGTCCGCCAGACGTTCCACAACCCGTTGGACAGGAAGATCGAAGCCGTCTACGTGTTCCCGCTGCCTCAGGACGCAGCCGTCGACCACATGGTGATGACGGTGGGTGACCGCCGCATCGTCGGTCAGATCAAGCAGCGCGACGAGGCGAGGCAGATCTACGAAGCCGCGCGTCAGGCCGGTCATGTTGCCGGCCTGCTCGATCAGGAGCGGCCCAACATCTTCACGCAGTCGGTGGCTAACATCGAGCCGGGCGTCGAGGTGGTGATCGAAATCGGTTACGTCGAGACGCTCAAGTATGAGGACGGGCTCTTCGAGTACGTCTTCCCGATGGTGGTGGGTCCGCGCTACATCCCGGGCGGCGGCAGCGCCCCGGCGCCGATGACCACCGGCACGCCCACGCCCGAGGTGCCCGACGCGCACCGGATCACTCCACCGGTCACGCCCGAGGGCACGCGGGCGGGTCACGATATCGGCATCACCGTTCGCATCGACGCCGGCACCGAGTTGTTCGACCTGACCAGTGTGCTGCACGACGTCGAGGTGAGCGAGCAGGGCGCGGGTCGCGCGAGCGTCAGGCTCATCGACCAGGCGACGATCCCCAACAAGGATTTCATCCTTCGCTACCGCACCGCCACCGACGAGATCGGCGACGCCGTTCTGCTGCATCAGGACGGTCGCGGCATGTTCTTTACGCTCGTGCTCCAGCCGCCGCGGCGCGTCCTGCCGGGCGAGGCGGTGCCCAAGGAGATGATCTTCGTGATCGATCGCAGCGGGTCGATGAGCGGCTTTCCCATCGAAAAAGCCAAGGAAACGATGCGCCTGTGCATCGAGATGATGAACCCGCGCGATACGTTCAACCTGCTGAGCTTCTCGGGCGGGACGGGGCGCTGCTTCGAGAAGCCCGTGGCCAACACGGCGGAGAGCCGCACGACGGCGCTGAAGTATCTGGCCGATCTGTACGGCTCGGGCGGCACGGAGATGATGAAGGCGATCCAAGCGGCGCTGGAGGGTCAGGACGACCCCGAGCGCGTCCGCATCGTCTGCTTCATGACCGATGGGTACATCGGCAACGATTTCGATATCATCGATGCGGTGCGACGCAACGCGGGTACGGCCAGGGTGTTTGCGTTCGGCATCGGCAACAGCGTGAACCGCTTCCTGCTGGATGGCATGGCCCACGCGGGCCGCGGCGAGGTCGAGTACGTCACGCTCGCCAGCCAGGGCGAGCAGGCGGCCAAGCGCTTTGCCCAGCGCATCAACGCACCGGTGCTGACCGACATCGAGATCGGCTGGGGCGAGTTGTCGGTTAGCGAGGTTTATCCCGCCCGGCTGCCGGACTTGTTCAGCGTCAAGCCGATCATGATTCATGGCCGACTTGGCGAATCCAAGTCGGGTACGATCGTGCTCCGCGGCCAGACAGGCGGTGGGCCCTTTGAGCGACAGATTCGCATTGAGCTGCCGGCGGCGCCGCAGCAGCACGAGGCCGTCGCTTCGCTATGGGCCCGCGCCAAGATCAGTTACCTGATGCACCAGGACATGGCTGCGCTTCAGAGCGGCAACTTCCCCGAGCATCTCAAAGATCAGGTCACGCAACTCGGGCTCGACTACAACCTGATGACACAGTTCACCAGCTTCGTGGCCGTTGAGGAAATGACCGTCACCGTCGGCGGCGAGCCGGTGAGGGTCGACGTGCCCGTCGAGATGCCCGACGGCGTGAGTTACGAGGGGATCTTCGGCTGCAAGGAGGAAGCGGGCAGCAGGGGCAGGATGGCTGGCCGGTTGATCCTGGGGCAGCCTGTGCGCCGGTATGGCGTTGCCCTTAACGAGGTCAAAGCTGCCCGATTGGCCTCTCCAGCGGCGATGCCGATGGACTCGTCACGGGTGGAATTCGATCGCGTCGCCGATGCGGAGAAACCGTCGCCGCAAACAAAGCTCGCCCAAGCGTTGCAGGGCTTGGCGGAGAAAGTCGCCAAGCAGGGCAAGGACGGCAGCCTGAGCGTCGGCAAGCTTCGCGTCATCGATTATCGAGTCGACGTGATGATCTACCTGCGCGACGTGTCGGCCGACACACTGGCCGCGCTGGCCAAGCTCGGCTTCATTCAGAAGGCCGACAGCAAGGCCGTGCGACTGGTCATCGGCTCGATCGATGTGCGAAAGCTGGAGGAACTGGCCAAGCTCGACGCGGTCCTGCGAATTACACCCGTCACCGGTGCATGACGCGCGGCGCTTACGATCGCACCGAACACGGGCCGGATGGGCGGCCGACGCGCTTGCCCGTCCGGCCCTTATTATGCGCTCATGACATCAGCATGTGCGAGCGGAACTCCACCACGCCTTTCACGTCGAGCTTCACACGAAACAGGGCACCGTCGGGCGTGTCGCTGTCGTCCGCGCCGCCGGCGGTCGTGAGGTAGAGTTCATCAAGATCGGCGCCGCCGAACATGACCGATGAAACTTTTTCGACCGGCAGTTCGATCTTTTCGAGCTGCTGCCCCGTCGGCGAGAATTTGTACACACCGAAGCCGCCCCACCTTGCCGACCAGATGTTGCCCTCTGCGTCCAGCGTCATGCCGTCGGGTGTGGCTTCGGCTTCGGAGAGGGTAATCAGCTCGACGCGGTTGGCCAGGTCGCCGGTGTCCTCTTCGTAATCAAACCGGAAGATCCGTCGCGTGGTCGAACACGTCCAGTAGAAACCCCGCCGGTCGGGTGTGAACCCCATGCCGTTGGAGCAGCCGGTACCCCGAAACAGGCAGCGCACCGACCCGTCGGTGTCGACGCGAAACAGGCCGCCGCGTTGGGGATTGTCGGCCATAGTGCCGGCATAGACCCGGCCCTGCGGATCGGCGATGACGTCGTTGAAGCGGTCCATTTCAGCGTCGATGCCGTCGATGAGCACCTCGACCCGCCCGTCGTCGCCCATTCGGCTGATCCGGTCGGCCCCGAACAGCAGCAGGCTGCCGTCCTCCTGGAGCGTAAATCCCCCGACCGGCTCGCCCTGGTAGATCGGTTCATGGCGGTCGGAAACGCGGTCGTAGCGAAAGAGCCGCCCGGCCGGAATGTCGGTCCAGAACAGCACCTGCCGACGTTCGTCCCACAGGGGCCCCTCACCGCAGCGGCAGTGATAGTTGGCCACCATCTCGACCTGATGCTTCGCAGACATCGCTTACCTCCAGTCGGCGGGTACCGCCTTGGGGCCGCATTGTAGTGGCCGTCCGTACGATTCGACCACATGCGTGCCTGACGATGGCCAGCCACATTGGCCGGCTGGTTTTGGCTTCGATTGGGAGCGGGGCGGCCTGAAGACCATTTGCGCCCGGTTGCCAGAGCGGGCGATAGCGGCCAAAATCGCCTCAACGGGGGAGTCGGGGTGAGAGTCTAAGTGGTTGGTAACGCTGGCGCATCAGGAGCTGACCGGGAAGTGGGCGAGCCGGACGATCTCGTCGAGCGATGCCGGCGCGGCGA
Source organism: Phycisphaerae bacterium (assembly GCA_035530655.1). Taxonomy (GTDB): domain Bacteria; phylum Planctomycetota; class Phycisphaerae; order UBA1845; family DATKUK01; genus DATKUK01. The sequence continues at coordinate 1,126 of DATKUK010000013.1, read as the reverse complement.
TCCGGAGGCCCTCGAACAGCTCGTTCACGAGCACGGCCCGGCGATTCTAAGGCTTCTGGCGCGCTACGTGGGCGACCTGGGACGGGCTGAGGAGCTGTTCCAGGAGACCTGGGTGCGAGTCAAGTCCGGCCTGAAGCGATTTCGAGGCGAGGCCGAGCTGGGAACCTGGATTTATCGGATTGCCCTGAATCTGGCCCGCGATGATAGGCGGCGTCAGGCGCGGCAGCTTGATTGGCGACGGCTGGCCGCCGAGTCGGTGGCATCCTCGCCGGTGGATCGACTGGCCAAATCGGAGGAGTTGGAGAGGCTTCAACGGGCGATTGACGAATTGCCCGGGCCGCAGCGCGAGGCGTTGGTGCTTTCCAGGCTTGAGGGGATGACGTATCGGCAAATGGCGGAGCTAACCGGTGCTCCGGAGGGCACGTTGCGAAGTCGCGTGCATTGGGCAATGGCGGCCCTCAGGCGGCAACTTGGCGAGGCATAGGCAATGGCGGACGAGCGTGAAGACATCCTGGACGAGCGATCCGAGCGCCTTTTGACCTACCTCGAGGGCGGGTTGGAGCCCGCGCAGCGCGAGGCGTTGGAGAAGCGCCTGGCCGAGCAGCCCGACCTGGCGGCCGAGCTGGAGGCCCTTCGTCGCACCGACCGGTTACTCGGCGAGTTGGGCAAGGTCGATCCGGTGCCGGCCGAACGCGCCGAGCGGGCCGTGTGGTTGGCGGCGGCGCGGATGCGTGAGCAGGCAGGCCGCGCTGGCGGTCGACCGCGCCGGCTGGCTCGTATGCTGGCTGCGGCTGCTGTCCTGCTGGCTGCGGGGGCAGGTTACTTTTTCGGATCGCTGAGAGAACCTCAAGATTCTGTCAAAAAAGAAGTTATAGCACAGGGCTCTCAGCCGCAGGTATTGGAGGGCCGACTTCAGCCGTTGGAGGGATCTGAGGCGGGCAGGGAGGCGTCGGCGGGGGCACTGCTGCCGTGGGGGCAGGCCTTTGTGGCGGACGAGCCCAGCCGCATCGATCTGGGTGACGGCACGCAGTTGGGGCTCGAGCCGGGCGCCGTGGTGAGCATCCTGGCCCCGGATGATGGTCAGCTTCGGTTCCAGGTCAGCGGCGGCCGATGGCATCTGGCCGGT
>DATKUK010000012.1:0-66729 GCA_035530655.1 Phycisphaerae bacterium | reverse complement strand
ATCACTGCCTGCTGCCGGTCCATCGGCGCCGTCGACCAGTAAGACATCAATAATCCTCCGTGACATTCAGCAATGCAGCCAGTACCTTAAGCCATAATATCTTGCAGTGCACGATTAAATCGACAGGCCCCGCGCCGGGACACGCCCTACCTCTACGTCTCGCAATAGATAGCGGTTTACCCCGCGGCGACGTCGGCGGGTGAGGCGGGTTGGTCGTCGTCGGCGACGAGTTGGTCCCACATGTCCTCGTTGAACAGGCACCCCGGGTCGGCGCCGGCCGGGTCGTCGTAATAGGCGTCGGCCCGGGCGCGGCAGCCCCCACAATAATTCTTGAAGCTGCATTCCTGACAATGCCCGTCGCGCCGGTCGCGGTCGCAAAGCAGATCCCAATACGGGTTGCCCCGAAACAGCTCAGCCAGCGATCGCTGCCGCACGTTGCCGAACACGCGGTGCGGCATGTAGACGCAGGGCGTGCAGTCGCCGTTGGGCTCGATGCACATATAGCAGCGGCCCGCCCCGCAGCCGCCGACGTACTTGGCCACCACGCGGGCCTTCTCGCCGCCGGCCGCACCGAGGTGCGAAGCCGCCACCATCCCGTCGATCGGCGCGTAGGCCAGGCACGTCCGCCCGAACTGCGGCGCGGTCGACAGCACGCCGATCTGCCGCGACTGGGCCAGCTCGTTCAGCCGGCGAAGCAGCCAATCGCGCTGCCGCGGCGTCAGATCGTGACGCGTCATGCCCCGACCCCGCCCTACCGGGATGAAGTTGAAGTAGCAGAACGCGCAGCACTTCAAATCGATGGCCAGGCGGATCAGGTCTTCGACCTCGTGGAAGTTGTCCTGTGTGATGCAGGCTGCCAGGCCCGCGCGAACGTTGGGGTTGGGATGGTCGGCGATGTTCTTCAGCCCCTGCACCGTCCGCTGCCACGCACCCGGCCGGCCGCGGAAACGATCGTGCCGCTCGGGATCGACCGAATCGAGCGACAGCTCGAAATACTGCACGCCCGCCTCGGCGTAGGCGGCTACGCGCTCGGGCGTGAGCGTCGTGCCGTTGCTGGCGATGGTCGTATGGATGCCGCGCTCGCGGCAGCGACGCAGCACGGGCAGCAGGTCGGGATCGAGCGTGGGCTCGCCCCCGGCAAAGGCGATCATGGGCACAAACGCGGCGGCTGCCCGATCGACCACGTTCAATCGCTCGCGCAGGGTCAGCTCGTCGGGCTGCTTGCCGTGGCCGGCCGACTGATAGCAGTGCGCGCAGCTCAGATTGCATCGCTGCGTGAAGTTCCACACGATGATCAGCGGCGCCACAAACCGCTGCGGCGCGCTCAGCCCAAACCGGGCCACCGACCGTGCGGTATTGACCAGCCCGAGCACCGTCGGACCGTGCTGGCCGACGCGCTGGCGGAAGCGCTCGTCCGTCACCGACCCCTTGAACCGCCGAATCAGGTAGTGCGGCAGCGCGTAGCGCAGGCGATCGGCCCACGACAGCTTCGGGTCGCCATAGGTTTGCAGCACGCGCTTGAGGTGCGGGCCGCCGGGTCGATCGGCCGCCAGCCAGCCCAGAAACGCGCGGAACAGGTGATTGCTCAGCCAGTCCTCCAGCGGGTGGTGGTAATCGACGTCGATGTACCGCTGCGACTGCCGGTGCGGCGCGCCCGTCGCACGCCGCTTGTGATCGAGCCGAAACGCGCGGGCCCGCGCCGCATACTCAGCCGAGCTGACGTACCGGCGCCTGGGCGAATCGCCCGGCGCCTTTGGCGCGGGTTGGGGTGATCGAACTGCGGTACTCATGAACCGGTTATGCCAGCCTTTCGCTTGCGACTGGGCGTCACTTGCGACCGTTGCCGTCGCCGTTGCCCCCGGCCCAGTCGGGCCGGTCGTAGGTTTCGACCAACTGCTCGATTCGCCGTTCGAGTTCGGGCGTGAACATGGGCTCGTCGACGTCGTGGCCAAACCGATCGGCCCAAGGCATGACGGCCCGCGGATGGCTCGACGCCCGCGGCGGCTGCTCCGGATGCATCGCCGTCCACTGCTGCTGCGCGGTGCTGTGCTCGCGCTCGATGTACTCGCGAAACGCGGGCCCGCCGTTGTAGGTGCAGAAGGGGTAGATGCCGTCCGGCGTCGAGTAGAGGATGACGCACCGCTTGACCCGCTCGACGTCGAAGTTATATCGATCCTGGAAGTGCATGCCCGCGGCCATCAGCGTGCGATAGGTGTTGGCCTCGCCCTCGCCCCGCCCTTTGCGCTTGTCGACGCAGCCCAGCAGCGTGTTGATGAACTTGCCCACCGTCAGGTCGGGCGGCGCGGCCTTTCTGTGGAAGTGGCGGCGGAACATCAGGTAGACCTGCACCTTGTCCCAGAAATTCATGCGGCCCGCGCGGCCCTTGCGGATGATCTTCCGGGCGAGCGGGTCCATGTCCTTGAACAGGTTGCCCATGTCGAACACGACCGGGTAGGGATAGGCCACGCCCTGCGGCGAGACCAGCAGGTAAGTGCCGTAGGTGCAGTCGGTGTGGCAGTTCGTCTCGACCTTGGGCTTGCCGTCGACGCACGAGAGCATCTTCGAGATGGGCTGCACGAGCGACAGCGGGAAGAAGTCGCGGATCGGATCGCACCCGGGCACCGCGTCGGCGATGTCGTGGGCCATGTCGCCCAGCGTGTAGCGGTGCTTCAAGCGCTCGGCGTGGCTGATCCGCCCGGTGAAGCACACCGGCTGATAGCTGATGCCCGAGATCACGTCGACGTTTTGGGCGGCAAAGTGCAGGATCGGCCCGACCTGGCAGTCGGTTACCTCCTTGATAATCGTGGGGACCAGGCAGATCTTCATGCCGTATTTACGGGCGTTCTCGATGCAGGCGAGCTTCTTTTCCCAGACGGGTTGGCCTCGCGTCTTGCGATGCCACTGCTCGCCCACGCCGTCGAACTGAAGGTACATGGTGTGCAGGCCGGCCTCGGCGCTGCGTGCGGCGAATTCCTCGTTGGCGTGGGTGATGCCGTTGGTGGCGATCTGCACGTGCGAGAAGCCCATCTCGTTGGCCTTGCGGACCAGTTCGTGGAACTGCGGGTGCAGCGTGGGCTCGCCGCCGGTGAACTGGATCGCCGTCGACGGGATCGGCCTCATGTCGCGCAGTCGCTGGAGCAGGCGCACCGCCTCGTCGTAACTGGGCTGCATCACGCGCCCGTTGGCGGCGGCGTTGGCAAAGCACACCGGGCAGTGCAGGTTGCACCGCGTGGTCAGATCAATCTGCGAAAGCACGCTCGTGCTCTGATGCGCGGCGCACAGGCCGCAGTCGGTCGGACAGCGCGTCGAGCCCGACACGTGCGGGTGCATCTGCCCGGAACCCTCGTCCCAGCTCCACTTGGCTGCTTCGAGATAGCAGCGTACGTCGCGGTTGATCAGGTCCTGCACGTAGCCGTGATCGGGGCAGGTCTTCTCGATCCAGACCATCCCGTCGTGCTCGTAGTAACGACCAAGGATCACACAGCCGCACTCGGGACAGAGCGTTTCGACGGTTCGCGGCAGGTTCCGCAGCACCGGCTTGACCTTCACCCCGCCGAAGGTGACCTCGGCCGAGCCATCGCGGTCGCTGGTGCGATCGGTGAAGACGACGTCGAGGTGCTCCTCGACGCTGGAGCCGTGCTGGGGGCACTGGCGGACCAGGACGACCTGGGCGCCGTCGGTCTTCTCGAACCGAGCCGGCACGGGCCTGTCGCAATCATGGCAGTACGACTCGCACGAGATGGGCAGGCCGCGTCTGCGGGGGTCGTGCTTGCGGAGCGACACCTTGAACCGCTCGAGCTCCGAGCCTGCATTGCCTTGGCCAACCGGCGGCCGAGGCGGGTCGTCCAGGCCACGGGGGTTCCGGCAGGTGAATCTATCCAGGTAGTCGGGTAGCGAGGGGCTTGTTGACATAAACCAGGCTCCCAGCCATCTCCAGGCCGACCCGGGCCGCACCCCCTGCGCGTCCTGACGCCGCGTCGGTTGTCCGGCCCGATCGGTGCCACAATGCTCGACTTTGGGCGCAACCGCTATGGATCGACCGCGCTTGAAGCATTATCTGCCTGCCGTCGGCGTTCGGCAACTCCTTTTTTTACCCACAGTTGCGGCTCTCGGCAGCCTCGCGGGCTCGCCTGGCCGCCCGGCAGCTCGAAACGTCAGGAAATCGAAAAAACAGCCTTGCGAGCCGGCAATTCGCGGGTGATAATAGTTAACGACTGTGCAACATTTCGCCCCCGGGACGTTCGATTGTCAAGGAGGGCTTGCCATGCTCACTCGATCCGGACTCACGCTTCTGGGCAGCGGTTTGTGCGTCCTGCTGCTGTGGCCATGCCCGCAGGCGCTGGCCGCCGGTCGTGCCCGTGACCGCGATGATGACAGGACGTTTGTCTATGACCGTCAGTTCACCCAGCGGCAGTTCATTCCAGGGCGCGTGGGCGACGGGTATCGACACGGGGGGTCCACGATCTTGCCCACCGACGTCGGCCCACACAGCGCCTGGCACGGGCGCGGTGGCTACTACAGGTACGGCTACCGACCGTACCGGCAGTACGACCGCCGTTACCCACGCTACTACACGCAGCCATTCGGACACCCGGGCTACTACCCAACCTTGAGCCCCTACTACGACCGCGATCGCCGCAGCTACGACGACTACTTCGAGGCCTACCGCAAGGCCGAGCAGTATGAGGAACTCAAGCAACTCGTCCGGCGCCGTGAAAGCCGGCTTGGCCGCCAACATCTTCGACTGATGAACGAGGGGTTGGCGGCGTTTCACCGTGGCGACTATCGCTTGGCGGCCAACCAGTTCATGGCAGCGGCCGAGTCGAACCACGGCGATGCGGGCAGCCGACTCCACGCCGCCCACGCACTGATCGCCGTGGGCGACTATCGATCGGCGGTGGTGCTGTTGCGGCGTGCGTTTCAGCTTCAGCCCAAGATCGTTGCGCTGGAGTACGACATCCGCGACGACTACGGCGATATCGAAGACTTCGGGCTGCACCTGAGGCGACTGCACGAGGAGGCGATCCGGGCCGAACGCGACGAGGACCTGTGGATTTTGCTCGGCTATGTGCGCTTCTACTCGGGTGATTGCGGTGGTGCGTACGATGCTTTTCGACTGGCTGTGAAGTTTTCGCCCCGCGATCCGCTGGCGGCCCAGCTCGCCAAGGCCACCATGACGGCCGACCTTGCAGCCGACAGGTAGTCGCCCAGTCAGAACGGCCGTCGCACGGTGGAGCTACCCGCCAACACGCCGGCGCGCAGCACGCCGTTGGTTGAAGGCGGGCAACGATCACCGTATGCGTAGAACTCGCGCCTAACGAACTCGCCGAGCGACGATGGTCATGAGTTCGCCTTGGGCATCGGTCTGCTCGCCACCCAGCGACGACAGCAGTTGCACGCCGTCAAAACCCATCTCATTCAGCAGCGAGCGGTATTCCTGGTCGGTGTAGGCCTGGAAACTGCACGCGTGTCGCGTCACCTCGGCTGTAGCCGCGTCGACGACGTAGTAGCGAAACGTCGCCGTGTGCGTTGCAGCGTCCCAGAAGCTCTCCTGCAGGCAGACGTGAGGGCTTTCGGCAAACAGCCCGCTCTCGGCCGAGTGCCAGGCGCGGCCTCGCCGGCCCTGCCTTTCGACCTCGGCAAACGGGTGCGGCTCGAGCAGGATCACGCCGCCGGATACGATGGCGGTGTGGGCTTTGGCTAGGATCGATCGGGCGTCGTCGCGGCAGAAGACGTTGAACTCGCCGTAGATCAACATCACCAGGCCGAAGCCGCTTCCGTAGTCGGCGCGGCGGATGTCGTCGAGGACGTAGTGGCAGCGGAGTCGGCTGCGTTGCGCTCGGTCGGTTGCGTAGCCGATCGAGGCCGGTGAGAAGTCGATGCCCACACACTCATGCCCGAGCCGGGCCAGGCGGCTGCTGTACAGGCCCGGCCCGCAGCCAAGGTCGAGAATACGCGTCGCCCGCCCGCCAAGCAGGTAACGGTGAATCCACTGCACCTGCCTGTCGATGATCTCGGTCCGCCGACTGGCCAGGTCGTGCTCCTGCGAGAGATGCTCAGCCAGCATTCGCCGACTGAACGCTGGCTCGTGCCAGGGGATGTTGTCGCCCTCGGCCCACGGCTGGGGCCGTGGCGAGCGTCGAACAATGTACGTCAAGTCCATCGAGAAACTCCGGCCAAAGCCCCTGCGATGCCCGTGGAAGGCCCGCGCTTCGGCTGGTTCGGGTTAGTCTTCCGCTCGTTCGTGCCAGGCGGCGTTGAGCCTCGCCAACGCCTGCTCGAGTTGCTGATGCTCGGCTTTGAGCCGGCGCACGCGGTCGCCGTCCTGGTACAAGTCGGGGGCAGCAAACTCGTCCTGCAACTGCGCGAGTCGCTGCTCGCGCTCTATGATAGCCGCCTCCAACTCGGCCAGGCTCAGCGTCGCCCCCGCATTTTTAGGTTTGCCTGTGCGTTTGCGCTGCTGATGCTCTCGGCGGCGGGCGGTTGCGGCGGCGCGCTCGGCTTCGGCGCGGGCCGCGGCCTCGCCGGTTTCGCGCTGCTGCTTGCGTTGGACGTACGCGCTGTAATTGCCCAGGAAGAAGTCGCACACCCCGTCGCGATGCATCACCAGCAGGCGGTCCACCACTCGGTCGAGAAAGTACCGGTCGTGGCTGACCAGCACGATGCTGCCGGGGTACCGCTGGAGCGACTCTTCGAGCACCTCGGTGGTGGGGATGTCCAGATGGTTGGTAGGCTCGTCCAGCAGCAACACCTGGGGCTGAGCCCACACCAGGCGCGCCAATAGCACACGGCTCTGCTGGCCGCCCGACAGGTCGCCCGCACGCTTGAAGACCTCATCGCCCCGCAGCGCGAACAAGGCCATGAACGAGCGGACCTCCAACTCGTCGACGGCGGGCCTCTGCGACCACACCTGATCGATGGCCCGCGCATCCGGCTCGAGCTGCCTCTGCTCCTGGTCGTAGTAGCCGACCGACAGGTTCTCGTACAAACGCACCTGTCCCGCGTCCGGCTGCACCCGGCCCAGAGCCATCCGCAGCAGCGTGGTCTTGCCGCACCCGTTGGGGCCCACGATGCCCAGCTTCTGCCCCTGCTGAAGCTCGAGGTTGAAGTCGCGAAACAGAACCTGCTCACCATAGGACTTGGCGACACCCTCACATCGCAGGATCATGTCGCCGCCGCGCTCGGACGGGGTGAACACAATCTTCGCCTTGTGCCGTTGCGTGACGGGCTTGTCGAGCAGCTTGCCGTCTCGCTCCATGCGGTCGAGATAGCGCTGGCGGCCTCGCGCCTGCTTGGCTGTGTCCTTGCGCGACTTCACCCGCTCGATGTACTCGCGCTGGTGCTGCAACCACACCTGCTGTCGCTCGTAGGTCCGCTCGGCCTCCAGCAGCCGAACCTTCTTGCTCTCGACATAGTGGGTGTAGCTGCAACCGTAGACGGTGACGCCTCGGTCCTCCACGTCGATGATCTTGCTTGCCACCCGATCGAGCAGAAAGCGATCGTGTGAAACGATCATCAACCCGCCGTCGTACGCGGTGAGAAACTTCTCCAGCCAGTCGGTGGCCTCCATGTCCAGATGATTAGTGGGTTCGTCGAGCAACAACAGATCCGAGTCGGTCAGCAGCAGCTTGGCCAACGCCACACGACACTTTTGCCCGCCCGACAGCACGCCGATGGGCTGCTCGTAGTCCTGCGGGCCGAACCCCAGCCCGCCGAGCACCTCCTGGGCGCGGGTGTGATAGGCATAGCCTCCCTGGGCCTCAAACTCAGCCAGCAGACGGTCGTATCGCCGCATAAGGTCGCGCTGCGTATCGCCCTGCTCGTGTCCAATCTGCTCGGCGAGGTGCTGAAGCCTGTGTTCGGTGCGGCGCAGCGACTCAAAGCCTGTCAGCACCTCCTCCAGCAGCGAGCGCTCCGAGTCGAGCTCGGGCTCCTGCGGCAGATACCCGATCCGCACGCGCCGCGCCCGCTGGATCTGGCCCGAATCGGGCTGCTCCTGGCCGGTGATCAGCCGGAACAGCGTGGTCTTACCCGCCCCATTGGCCCCAACCAGACCGATGCGCTCGCCCTGCTGTATGGACAGATCGATTCGGTCCAGGACGACCTGTCCGTCGAAGCCCTTGGAAACCTGCTGCAACTGCACGAGCGCCATCGACACACCTACCTGCAAATCGTGTCACCACTAGTCTATACGACATGCGGCACCGGGTCATCGCCGTTGCGGCTTTGCGGCAAGACGAACCAGGCCAGCCATTCACACGCCCTGAGGGCAGCTTACGGGGTGCTTCACTCTTGCCGGCGACGATGCTAAGGTGGGTCGGCTCAAACCATCGCCTGGATAAAGAGGCACACTTGGAATGTCGTGGATCCGACCCGTTACTCGTGGCGTCTTGATCGTCTCCCTGGCCGTCTGGTGCGGCTGCCCGGTCAGTCAGTCGCAGGACTTCCCCGCTCCCATCCGGCAGGAGCACACCCTTGGAACCCAGCGAGAATACTTCCTGTACGTGCCGAGCACCTACGACCCCGACAGGCCGTGGCCGCTGGTGGTCACCTGCCACGGCACGCGGCCCTATGATGACGCGCGTCCACAGGCCAAGGAGTGGGCTGCTCTGGCCGAGGGCCGCGGTTTTATCGTGGCCGCGCCGAAGCTGGAAGGGGTACGCGGGGATGCCGGATGGTTTCGCACGCCGGACAAGCAGATCGAACTCCAGCTTGAGGATGAGGCGGTCATTCTGGAGATCGTCAGCCGCGTCAAGGCCGCCTACAGCGTCGCCGAGGAACAGGTCTTTCTTACCGGGTGGTCGGCCGGGGGCTACGCCGTGCTGTTCACCGGCCTGCGGAATCCTGACGTCTTTCGGGCCCTGGCCATTCGCGAGGGAAATTTCAACGAGCGATACCTCTCGCCGGTGATGCCCCACCTCGACCGCCAGCAACCGATTCTGGTTTTCTTCGGTGCGACCGACCTGCTGAAGTCGCACGCGGAGAAGTGTATTCAGTGGCTGCGCCGAGAGGACATGAACGTCCATCGCCGCGAGATCACGGGTGGGCACCGCCGCCGGCCGGACATCGCCTACGGTTTCTTCCGCAAGCAGGCCCGCGAACCATGGGTTCTCGTAGACGCGATTCGTGGATACGACGGTGAGCCTCTCACGATCCGGGCACGGGCTCGCTGCCATCCCGCGGCGGCGTGCTACTGGTGGTTCGGTGACGGCAACACGGGGCGCGGAGCGGAGGTCGTGCATGCCTACGCGCAGCCCGGCACCTACGCCGTAACGATGCAGGCCGTCATGCCCGGCGGCAGGAAAGTGCAGCGCAAGATCGAGGTCACCGTGCCCGCGGTCCAAGTCGGCGTCGAGCCAAAGCCTTCAACGTAAGTCGGCCGGCCGGAAGTCGGTCGTCCGGTCGCCGCGGGTGCTTGCGTGGCGGCCCGGATCGGCCCATAATTCGCTCCGGCAGCCCGACACGTGTTTTCCAAAGGCCACACGAAACGGAGAGGCTCATGGCTAAGCGCATCCTGCTGATCGACGACGACCCGGATTTTGTCCTGGCCACCCAAACACTGCTGGAGGCCAACGGATACGCTGTCGAGGTAGCCAGCAACGGTACCGAAGCCGTCGAGCTCATCGAGCAAGGCCGCAGCTACGACCTCTTCCTCATCGACGCGATGATGAGCACGCTGACCGAAGGTTTCGAATTGATCTATCACCTTCGCAACAAGCCCAAGACCGCCAAGACGCCCATGATCATGCTGACCAGTATCGAACAGCGCCTGGGCGGCCAGTTCGAGCCCGCCAAAGACCGCCAGGATCTGATGCTCGACGCGTTTCTCCGCAAGCCCGTCGAGCCGGACGAACTGCTGAACCAGATCCGAACACTGCTCGACGACGAAGACCACTAGCCGCTGAGGCATCGCACCTGCAAAGACCTCTTGTGTAAGGGTTCGACGCTTGCAGTGCGCCCGGATGAATGTCGGTTCTGGTCAGTCGAGCTTGTCCAGCGCCAAATCGAGCGCCGCAGCCGAGTGTGTTAGCGCACCCACCGAGATTCTTTCCACGCCGGTGCGGGCGATGGCCGCGACGGTCTCCAGTGAGATGCCCCCCGACGCCTCCAGTTCGATGCGTACGTCCAGCGCCGCCCGGTCCCGCAGTTGCACGGCCCGGCGCAGATCGTCCGGCGAGAAGTTGTCCAGCAGCAACACGTCGATGCCGCCCACTTGAAGCAGGGCCGCCAACTGCGCCAGGTTGTCCACCTCGACCTCAACGAACTGCGGCGGCGGATTCAGCCGACGCGTCCGTTCGACCACTTGTCCGACCACCTCCGCAAGCCGATCGGCCGACACCCCGGCAAGGTGATTGTCCTTCAACAGCACCGCGTCGAACAGCCCCACACGATGGTTGCAGCCGCCGCCACAGCGTACGGCGTACTTGTCCAACTCGCGCCAGCCGGGAACCGTCTTGCGCGTGTCGTAGATCTTCGCACCGGTGCCGACTATAGCCGCCACGTAGCGAGCCGTCAGCGTCGCCACGCCGCTCAGCCGCTGAAGGAAGTTCAACAACGTGCGCTCGGCTGACAGCATGGGCACCGGTGGACACTCCATCACGGCAATTTGCGTGCCCGGCTCGACCGACAAGCCGTCCTCGCCTGCCATCATGCTCGTGATTCGCGCCTGAGGCGCGAGTCTGCCCAGAAGAAAGGCAAGCACGCCCTTGCCGCAGAAAACGCCCTTCTGCCGCGCCACCAGGGCGTACTGTTGCGGTTCCTCCGGCAGGTCAATCGCCTTCGACGTGATATCCCCACGTTCGGCCAGGTCCTCGGTGCAGGCCAACTCAATCAGCGACGCAAACCGATCCAAGTCGATCCCGGGCGGAAGACTGTGCGACACGTCTTGCTGGCTCATTCGCGTTCTTTCAAAAAAGGGCCTCGGCGCCCCGCTTGCCGGACTAGCGCGAGCGGTTCTTTCGCGATCGGCGCTTCCCGGGACGACTGGGATTGCCGGCGGCGCTTGGGTCTGTCTCGCTCGGCAGCGACTCACCACCGATGGCGACCAACTCGGGCTGCTCTTTGAGTTGCTTGATGCGATCGCGGATGACCGCGGCCTTCTCAAATTCCATCGCCTCGGCCGCCTCAAACATCTCCTTCTCCAGCATTGCAATCAGCTCTTGCTGGCTGTACTGATCTTCCGAGGCGCGGACGGCTTCGCGGGCCACGCGGCGGGCCTGAATCTCCGACTCCAGACCGGTGCGGATGGCCTTGCGAATCGTCTCCGGCTTGATGTGGTGCTCCTTGTTGTACGCCAACTGGATTTTTCGACGGCGGTCCGTCTCGTCGATGGCCCGCTGCATCGAATTGGTCACGGTATCGGCGTACAGCAGGACTTCGGCATTCACGTTGCGAGCACACCGCCCGATCGTCTGGATCAGCGACGTTTCGCTCCGCAGGAACCCCTCTTTGTCGGCGTCGAGAATGGCCACCAGCGAAACCTCCGGCAGGTCCAGCCCCTCCCGCAGCAGGTTCACGCCCACCAGCACGTCGAACTTGCCCTCGCGCAGCGACCGCAGGATCTCGACGCGCTCGATGGTGTCAATTTCGCTGTGTAGATAGCGACAGCGGACCTGCCGCTGCTGGATGTACGTGGCCAGATCCTCCGCCAGGCGCTTGGTCAGTGTGGTGATCAGCACCCGCTCGCCGGCGGCTACGCGCTTGGTGGTCTGTTCGAGAAGGTCGGCCACCTGCCCGCGGGCCGGCCTGACCCCGATCTGCGGATCGACCAGACCGGTAGGACGAATGATCTGCTCGACCACCTCGCCACGACACAGCTCGAGTTCATAGGGGGCCGGCGTGGCGCTGACGAACACAACCTGGTGCCACATGCCCTCGAACTCCTCGAAACGCATGGGCCGATTGTCCAGACAACTCGGCAGGCGGAAGCCGTGCTCGACCAGCACCTCCTTGCGCGATCGGTCGCCGGCATACATGGCCCGAATCTGCGGGATCGTCGCATGCGATTCGTCCACGATAAGCAGAAAGTCCTTGGGGAAGTAATCGATCAGCGTGTAGGGCTTGGCGCCGGGCGGCGTGCCCGCCAGATGCCGCGAGTAATTCTCGATGCCCGAGCAGTATCCCACCTCGAGAATCATCTCGATGTCGTATTTCGTTCGAGCCGCCAGGCGCTGCGCCTCCAGCAGCTTGCCCTGGCTGTTCAGCTCCGCCAGTCGCTCGTCCAGCTCGGCACGAATGGAGTCTACCGCGTGCTGGATGCGATCTTCCGGCATCACGTAGTGCACCGCGGGGTAGATGAACACCTGGTCTTCCGCCGCCAACGTCTCGGAGGTTAGCGGGTTGACCAGCTCGATCTTCTCAATCTGATCGCCCCACATCTCGAAGCGGTAGACGAACTGTTCATAAGCTGGATGCAGCTCCACGCAATCGCCCCGCGCCCGGAACGTGCCGCGCTTCAGATCCACATCGTTGCGGGCATATTGAAGCTCGACCAGACGCCGCAGCAGTTCATCGCGTTCGATGGTCTGGCCCACCTTCACCTCGACGACACTCGATTTGTAGTCTTCCGGTGAGCCGAGCCCGAAGATGCACGAGACGCTGGCGACGATGATCACGTCGCGGCGCGAAACCAGTGAACTGGTGGTCGCCAGGCGCAGCCGATCGAGATCGTCGTTCCGCGACGCGTCCTTCTCGATGTAGATGTCGCGCTGAGGAATGTAGGCCTCGGGCTGATAGTAATCGTAATAGCTGACGAAGTAATGCACCGCATTGTGAGCGAAGAGCTCGCGGAATTCCTCGTAGAGCTGGGCCGCCAGCGTCTTGTTGTGGCTGATCACCAATGCAGGCCTGCCGAGCTGCCGGATGACGTGGGCCATGGTGAACGTCTTGCCCGAGCCGGTCACCCCCAGCAGCGTCTGGCAACGCCTGCCCGAGGCAAAACCGTCGACCAGTTGCTCGATGGCCTGAGGCTGATCGCCCCGAGGTTGCATGTCGGTCGTCAGCTCGAACGCACCCATGTCGACCTCTCGTCGTCCCAGCGACGCCCGATTCTATCACGAAGGCTGAGCTTCGGCCCGCGCTGCCGGCAGGTTCGACGCATCACTCGTCGGTTGGCAGCAGCCCCCACTTCAGTTTGGTGACCAGCGTACGCCATCGCGTCTGCTCTGGATTGCGGACCAAAAGAAGGGTCTGTTTCGCGCGACGGATGAGCAGCCGATCGCCTCCGGCAAGAGACGTGCTGAATTGTCCGTCCACGATAGCCGTCGTCTCCTTATTGGCATGGTTGACGACGACCTCAATCTCATGGTCAGCGGCCACCACCACCGGCCGATGCGTCAGCGAGTGCGGACAGATCGGCGTGAGACAGAACGCGTCCACCCCGGCCTCGACGATCGGACCGCCCGCCGACATGTTGTGGGCCGTCGATCCGCTGGGCGTGGCGACAATCAGACCGTCGCCTGCCACGTCCGTAAGGTGCTGGCCGTCAACGTCGATCGACAACTCGATCATACGAAAGGGCGGACCCGCCTGGATCACACAGTCGTTGACCGCCAGGCTGACAAAGCCCTGCCCACTCTTGGGGCAACTGCGCACGTCCAACATCATACGTCGCCCGACGTGACAGCCGTCGGCCGCCAACTGGTCGAAGCAACGGATCAAACCGTCGACGGAGAATTCGGCCAGGAACCCCAGTTTGCCGACGTTCACACCCGCTACGGGCACCTGTTGGTCACCCAGCGCCCGCGCCACCGACAGAATCGTTCCATCACCTCCGAGAACGACCAGAAGGTCGACTCCCTTCCCGTCGATACGCTCGGTCTGCTTGGACCACGCCAACTGCGCAACGTCTGCTTTGCCGCGCAAGGCCTCTTGCAGACGCGCGGAAGCCTCCCCAACGTGCTGCCGGCGCGGGTCTGCAACGAGCAGAACTCTCGCCCGCCGCGACACCGAACCCTCTGACGGTTTCATCCCACTGCCTGTCCCGAACCGACCCGATCCGATCGAAGAACCCCGACGATCCTGCCCGCGTCCCTGTGCGCCTTGACCAGCTCCCGCGCTCGACCGGCAATGCCCACCGTGTCGAGCCCTACCTCCGCCAACTGCCCGGCCCGCGAGCCGTGCGCCACGAAGCGATCGGCTGGCATGCCTGCACAGAAGACGTTGGCCAGATCCAGCCCCAGGCGCCGCCCCGCCTCCAACACCGCCGATCCAAAACCGCCGGCCACAGTGTGATCCTCTACGGTAAGAACCGGCTCAGACGGCGACAGCAAAACGCGCAGCATCTGCTCGTCCAGCGGACGCGCAAAACGAGCGCTGATCACGCCCACCTCGATCCCCTCCAAAGCCAGCAATTCGGCTGCCTGAACCGCCGCAGACACAACCGCTCCGTATCCGACAATGGTAGCGTCCGAGCCATCCCGCACGCGGCGCGACCGCCCGAGGCGCATGGGCTCGGCCTCGGCGACCCATTCAGGCAGCACGTCCCGTGGGTACCGGATCGCCGACGGCACCGACAGCGTCAACGCCAAGTCGAGCGCCCCGCGCAGCTCGCTTTCGTCTGCCGGCGCCATCAATACCATATTGGGAAAGCATCGCAGGCAGCTAATATCCAGAAAGCCCTGATGCACCGCGCCGTCGCCGCCGACCAAGCCGGCCCGATCAATGCAGAATACCACCGGCAACTTCTGCAACACCACCTCTTGGTACACCTGATCGAACGCCCGTTGGAGAAAGGTGGAGTACATGGCCACGACCGGCCTCAGCCCCGTCTTGGCCAGACCGGCCGCCACGTCCACCGTGCAGCCCTCGGCGATGCCGCAGTCGAAAAAACGCGACGGAAACTGCTCGGCGAACTTCGCCAAGCCCGTACCATCAGGCATGGCCGCCGTCAGGGCGACCACCCGCTCGTCGCGGCGGGCCAACTCGACCGCGTACTCGCCGAAGGCCTTGGTCCACGTCCTGCCCGCACTTCGCCCGACGCTGACCTTGCCGTTGGCCACTTCGAACCCACTGGGGCTGTGGAACGTGGTCGGGTCGTCGATCGCCCAGGGGCAGCCACGCCCCTTCTGCGTGTGCACGTGCAACAGCACCGGATGGTCCACTTGACGCAACAACCGTAGCAGCTCGATCAGGTGGGCCGTATCGTGCCCGTCGGTCGGGCCGACGTAAATCAGCCCCATCTGCTCGAAGACCTGGTGCGGCGAGACCGTCGCCTTGATGCCTTCCTTCAGGTGATCCAGCGCGTCGTAGACGCCCTTACCCAGCACCGGAATGCGAGTTAGCAGCGACTTCGCCCGACGTTTGACCTCCTCGTAGCGACCGCTAACGCGAAACTTTGCCAAGTGCTCGGCCAAACCGCCCCGCGTCGGGGCAATACTCATGGAATTGTCGTTTAGAACGACCAAAAGCTGTCGCTTCAGCGTGCCGGCCTCATTGAGCCCCTCAAACGCCAAGCCGTTGACGATGCTGGCATCGCCTACCACAGCCACCACTCGGCTCGCCCCCCCGGTCAGTTGGTCGCCCCTCGCCAGCCCCACGGCCGTAGCCACCGCCGTGCCGGCATGGCCCACGTCGAACTGATCGTAGGGACTCTCAGAAGTGCTGGGAAAACCGCTGAGCCCGCCGGCCTGCCTGAGCTGGTCGAAGCGGTCGGCCCGGCCGGTTAGCAGTTTGTGCGGATAGCACTGATGGCCCACGTCCCATAATAGCCGGTCCTGCGAGAAGTCGAAGCAGTAGTGCAGGGCAAGCGTCAGTTCCACAATCCCCAGGTTGCTGGCCAGATGCCCGCCGTTCCTGCCCACGGTCCTGATGATGCGCTGGCGGATCTCCTCGGCCAGTTCGCCCATTCGGCTCACCGGCGTAACCTTCAGGTCAGCAGGCGACTTGATCTGATCCAACAATCCCGACATCACTTGATTTCCACCCAGACCCAGCTAGCTCGCCCGGCCGAGCACAAAGCGGGCCAGGCGTGCCAGCGGCTCGGCTCGCGACCCCGTCGGCTCGAGCGCCGCTACCGCCGAAGCGGTTTCCCGCTCCGCCGCCGAGCGGCTGCCATCAATTCCTACGATCTGGGGATAGGTTTGTTTACCCGCCTCGGCATCCTTGCCCGTACGCTTGCCCACCTGCTCAGCACTGCCGGTGGCGTCCAGCAGGTCATCGGTGATCTGGAACGCCAGTCCCAGGTGCTCGCCGAAGCGGCTGACCGCCGCCAGAGAGCGGGCATCGGCCCTGCCCGACAGCGCTCCCATCCGACAGGCACAACGTATCAACCGCCCTGTCTTGTATCGGTGAATATAGTCGACCAACTCCCGGTCGGGGGAGCGGTTCTGGCCCTCCCAATCGGCTACCTGCCCGGCGATCATGCCCCGCCAACCCACCGCCGCCGCCAATTCCCCGCACAGACGCGACGACACGTCAGCCGCCTCCACATGCTCCGTGAGGATCTCAAACGCCCGTGTCAGCAGCGCATCGCCGGCCAGCAGAGCCATCGCTTCTCCGTACACCTTGTGTACCGTGGCCCGACCGCGCCGCAAATCATCGTCATCCAGGGCCGGCAGATCGTCGTGGACCAGCGAGAAAGCGTGAACGCACTCGACCGCCACCGCCGCCGGCAGGGCCTGCTCCGCCGAGCCGCCACACAACTCGCATGCCGCCAAAACCAGCGCGGGCCGCAAACGCTTGCCACCCGACATCACGCTGTAACGCATGGCCTCGGCGAGTTGCGCCGGCACGTCCGCCGGCGGCTCAAGGTACTGCGCCAGCGCCGGCTCGACGAGTTGGCGATACTTCGTCAGGATGTCGGCCGCGCGATCCTGCGCGACGCGGACGTCGGCCATAAGGCCTGCACCTCCAGAACCCTCTATGATATGGCTTCGGCGGCCCGCTCACAACCGCTGGCCGCCAGGCCAATCCGGTCTCGGGCAGACGCCACCGGTTTGAAACCCTCCTGACGCTGCCTTCAGACACGCTTTCAGGTATGATCACCCCCTTGAGGCAGGGCCAATTTTCTGCGGCGCTGGCGTCACGACTATGTCCAGTTTCGACCAGATCATCACCGTCTGTCTGAACCCGGCGATCGACCGGGTCCTGGAAGTGCCCGATTTCGCCCTCGGTCGCCACCAGCGTGGTCGCCAAGTGTCGCGTCGGCCCGCCGGAAAAGCGGTCAACGTATCGCGGGCCCTCGACAGGCTTTGTGTCGCCAGCGTAGTGACCGGATTCGTCGGTCGCAACGAGCTGGAGCTGTTCGAGACCTCGATCGGATCGGACCACACGCAGGGACAGTTGCTCGCGGTCGACGGCGCCACGCGTGAGAACGTCACCATCGTGGACCCGACGGCCCGCCAGGAAACGCATATTCGAGATGTCGGCTTTACGGTCACCGCATCCGACCTGAACCGACTCAAGAGGAAACTCCACGTGATGTGTCGCTCCACCGCGCTGGTGATCTTTTCGGGGTCGATGCCCCCGGGCGTGGAGCCATCCGATTTCGTCGATCTGTTGCACGTGTGCCTGCATGCCGAGGCGAAGGTGGCGGTGGACAGCTCAGGCCCTGCCCTGCGGGCGGCGGGTCAACTGCCCCTGTGGCTGGCCAAGCCCAATGTTGCCGAACTGGCCGAGATGGTCGGCCACCCGGTCGAAAGCGACGAACAGATTCTCGCGGCCGGCCGGCAGCTCTCCAAGCACATACGCGGCGTACTGGTCAGTCGCGGCGAGGCCGGCGGATACGCCTTCGTCGATGGCTCGGCGATGATCGGTCAGGTTCCCGTCGATCGCAGCCGCATCGTCAGCACCGTCGGGTGCGGCGACGCCATGCTCGCCGGGTTCGTCGCCGCCCAGAGAAAGGGCAAGAACGTCCGCGAGAGCTACCGCTTCGCCCTCGCCGTCGCCACAGCCGCCGCCCTCACCCGCGAAGCGGGCCAGTTTGAGCTCCAGGACTTCCAGGAACTTGTACGGGTCGCCGCCGTCGAGCCCGTCGAATAGGTGCGTGCTCCGTACGGCGCAGTTCTCGTCGACCCAGAGAAGGCACAGCACCGCGGCAATGGGCCGATCACTCGCGATACAGGCCCAGACGATCGATGTACTGCGCTACCGCCATCGGCACCAGCCACCGCACGCTCCGTCCTTGCCGAACGCGCCGCCGAATCTCGCTGGCGGAAATGTCGATCCTCGGGGTGGGCAGAATGCCGTCGCGCAGACGCCCGACCTCCCGTTCGCCCACACGCTCGGTCAGCGCGGACAGATCGAGCGACTCCCAGCCGGGCCGCGCTGCGGTCACGATCCGACACATGCCCACCAGCTCATCCACGCGGTGCCAGCTTGCCATTTCCGACAGGGAGTCGGCCCCGATGAGCCAGTGCAATTCGGCCTCGTTGCCCAGTTCCTGGCGGAACGTAATAACGGTGTCGATCGTGTAGCTCGGACCCGGGCGCTCGATCTCGCAACTGCTGATATCGAAGCCCGGCTCGTCGGTGACCGCCAATCGAAGCATGGCCAGTCGATTTTCCGCGTCGGCGACCCCCTCCGGGCCCTTGTGTGGCGGATTGGCCGAGGGAATCAGTACCATGCGATCGAGCTTCAGATGCTCGTACGCCGCTCGCGCGACGATCAGATGCCCGATGTGGACAGGATTAAACGTGCCCCCAAACAAGCCGATGCGCGCGCCCATGGCCGCTATGTGCCTTTGCCTTCGGCTGTGCTCTTCTCCGTGGCCGGGGCAAACCGCAACTCGGCTCGCAGTTGTCGGACTTCGATGCTCGCGGCTGCCTTGCTGCCCGGTTCGCTCGTCGTTGAAACGCGTCCGGCCAGCACGAGGTCGTATGCCGCCTCAGGCAGCAGCACGGCCTCAAACGCTACCTGCTGCCGACCCGACTGCTCCCCGGTTGCCTCATCGCTGCTGAGCGAATCGAGCACCTCGTGGTGCAATACCCTACCTTGAGTATCCTTGAGAAACACCTTCAGCGTCAGGCCCGCCAGGGTGTCCTTTGCGTCGGCTGGCTCGGTCGAGGCCCCGAGCGAATAGTCCAGGTCAAGCGTCACCGTCACTCGTAGGGCCGTAGCACCGGCGTTCCGCAGTGCATGCCCGAGCTGAAACTCTCCCCACGCCGATCCGCCCTCGTTGGCCTGTGCCTGGCAAGCGGCCTTGCCGTCAGCACCGGCGTCCGAATCACCGCGCGCCCGACCGGTGGCTCCGGGGGTCTGAGCGGATTGTCGCGAGTGGACGTTGAACGGCGCGTCCGGAAGACGAATCGTCAGCCCTTCACGGACAGGATGGGTCACCGCCATGCGATCCTGATCCGGAATCTCCACCTGCATGCCGAACTCGTCCTGGCCGCAGCCAACCAGCATCCCGAGCCAGCACCCCACAATCACCCAGAACGACCGCCCGCCTGCAAGCAACTCTGATCGCATCGGCCAGATCTCCAGCCCCCACTCCTCTCGCCTCGGTCCGGTCTCACTCCAAGTCTCGGCTGGCTCAGACGTTACCACCGCAGGCGCCTCCTGTAAACGCCTTCCAGCTCGCCAGCGGCCGATCTTGCAGGAGCCCAAGCAGGCCAGCCGGCTGCAAATCTATGCCCCGACATGCAACTTTTGGCTTGCCACCAGCGTCGATCCCGTGCATCCTAGGTAAGGGTCGCAGGCAGTAGAAACCAAGGTTGATCCATATGACTAGGTCTCAAGGTCAGCCCAAGTACGTCCGTATCCAGCAGGCCCTGTTGCAGGAGATCAGTGGGCTTCAGCCCGGCTCCCGCGTACCGGGGGTGACGGCCCTGGCGGAGCGCTTCGGCGTGGCTCGCGCCACCGCCGAACGCGTCTTGAACGAATTGGCTCGACAGGGCTACGTCAGGCAGGTGCCCGGCAGCGGCACGTTTGTTGCCGACCGGCATATCAAGAAGGTGGCCGTGCTCTCCTATGAACTGCCCAGCGAAGAGGGTCGGTTCTACACGCAAGTGGGTCGGGCGCTGACCGAGGAGCTGCAGAACCAAGGGCACAACGTTCATCTTCTGCGACGCACCGAGCAGGCCGCACACGGGCCCGACCTGCAGCAGGTGCGCGACGCCCGGGCCGATGCGTTCGCCACGTTGGGTATCATGAGCGCCCCCTACCTGGAGGAGCTGGCCAGACTCAGCCGGGCCCTCGTCGCGGTGGACTACCGACCCATGAGTCTGCGAGTCGATTCGGTAACCGTCGCGTCCATGCGGTCGGCCTACCTGGCGACGCGCGCCCTACTGGTCGCTGCCCGGCGGCGCCTGTGCTATCTGGGCGTGCGACGCGGCGCCGGATATGAGGAAGCCGACACCTTCGCCCAACGGATGGGCTTTGAACGGGCCCATAGCGAGGCCGGACTCGATGTGCCCCAGTACCGCATCGTCGTCGCGCCGTACTTTGAGCAGGTCGACGCCGTTCGCGCCCATCTGGAAGGGCCGGAGGCCTGCGACGGGGTCGTCTGCTTTGACGAGGAGGCGGGCAGTCAGTTGTGCGCGACGCTACGGAACATGGGGCGCAACGTGCCGGCAGATGTGGCTGTGATTGCCTGCGGCGGGCAGGGCCGGCTGGTCTCTGAGTTCCTGGTCGATCCCGCCGAGATGGGTCGGGTGGCCGGAAAGATGCTCTCCGAGCGTCTGAGCTTTCCCGACCAACCACCGCACGACTATGAGCTTTGGCCGCGCTACCACGACGGGGGAACCGTCCCACCGGAGGCCGACGCCTACATCCGATCGGTTATGAAGTAGTCGCCTCACTTGCGCTTCAGACGAGCCGACAGGCAGCTTGCCATGCGCCCAAACCCAGCCCAGAATGGCCGCACAGACGCGGCGGTATCAGCCGTGGGCCTTACGGATATCAATGGCTTCGCTCAGGAGGAGTAAACCATGCCCGATACATCCGGTTGGTATTACGCCAAGGACGGACAGGCTGTGGGCCCGATGACGCTCGAGCAACTCGCCGGTGCACTCACCGGGCAGCAGGGCCCCAAGACCTTGGTATACGGCCCGGGGCTGAGCGACTGGACCCCCGCTCACGCCGTACCCGCCCTGAAGGAGAATCAGCAAGCCGAACTGCCCTCGATCCCGTCCAAACCGCGTGTGGCCGACGAGATCGACTACCAGATCCACGGCGATGACATGCAGTTTGTCGAGATCACCCTCGATCCGGGCGAGACGGTGGTCGCCGAGGCCGGCGCCATGATGTACATGACCCAAAACGTCCAGATGCAGGCGGTCTTCGGCGACGCCAGCGGCACCGACGGGGGCATCTTCGGCAAGCTGGTGTCGGCGGGCAAGCGCCTGCTGACCGGCGAATCGCTGTTTATGACCACGTTCACCGCGGCCGGCAACGCCCAGGCTCGCGTGGCGTTTGGGGCACCGTACCCGGGCAAGATCGCACCCCTGGCGCTCGATCAGCTCGGGGGCGAGCTGCTCTGTCAGAAAGAGGCGTTCCTGTGCGCGGCACGCGGCATCAGTGTGGGCATCGCCTTCACCAAGCGCATCGGGACCGGCCTGTTCGGTGGCGAGGGCTTCATCCTCGAACGCCTGGAAGGCGACGGGGTGGCGTTCATCCACGCAGGTGGCACGTTGGTGCGACGCAGTCTGGGTGCAGGTGAACAGCTAAAAGTTGATACAGGATGTCTGGTGGCGCTCCAGCCGTCAGTGGACTACGACATTCAGTTCGTAGGCGGGATCCGCAACACGCTTTTCGGCGGTGAGGGGCTGTTCTTTGCCCAATTGACCGGACCGGGGCAGGTGTGGCTTCAGTCGCTGCCCTTCTCGCGACTGGCCGATCGCATCTACGCCGCCGCACCCAAGCAGGGCGGCAAGCGCACCGGCGAGGGCTCGATCCTCGGCGGGCTGGGCGGCCTGCTCGACGGCGATAACCGGTAACGCCCGCGGCAAGCTAAGGAACGAGCAACGCTATGGCCGCGATTCACATCGACTTCCAGCAGTGGGCACCGCGATCGGTGCAGCAACCGAAGACCGAGCGTTTGGCCGATGGCGGCTTGCGATTGCAGGCCGCTGGGCGTGACGAAGTGTTCGGCGGATTTCGCGGCAAGATCGCACCGCTTGAGCCCGATCACTGGTACCGCGTCACGGTGCACGCTCAATTGCGCGGCATCGACGACCCTCGGCACCAAACTTGGGTGCAATTGCAGTTGAGTCAGCAGCATTACCGGCACCTGGCCGACGTCGTGCCCGGCTCGCACGGCGAGTGTCGTTACGAGATGACCGGCAAGGCCGAACTCGACCACGCCTTCCTCGACGTGCTGCTGACGCGATGCCCCGACGGCGAGATGACCGTCAGCAAGGTCGTCGTCGAACCGCTCGACGCACCGCCCGTGCGCCTGGTGCGGGTGTGCAGCATTTACGACTACCCGCCCTATCGGCCCAAGGATAAACCCATCGACAACGCCCGTCTGTTCGCCGCCGACATCGACCGGGCGCGCGAGCGCTTCGGCCCGCTCGACCTGGTCGTGCTGCCCGAGGCGATCAACATCGTCGGCATCACCGAGAAGCACCACCAAGGCGCGCTGGACGTGCCGGGCCCCGAAACCGAAGTACTGGCCGACGCAGCCAGCCGCTGCAAGACCTACGTGGTCGCGGGACTGTTTCAGCGCGACGGCGACGTTATCTACAACGCGGCCGTGCTGTTCGACCGAGGCGGTCAGATCGCAGGCATCTACCACAAGGTGCAACTGCCCAACCAGGAGCTTTCCGACGGTATCAAGCCGGGCGGCGACCTGCCCGTGTTCGACACCGATTTCGGCCGGCTCGGTATGCTCATCTGCCACGACACCACCTATCCCGAGCCGGCGCGGGCGCTGCTGCTTGGCGGCGCCGAGATTGTGGCCGTGCCCATCTGGGGCGGACGAGAGGTGCTGGTGCGGTCTCGCGCGTACGAGAACGGGCTGTGGCTGGTCACCAGCGGCTACAACTATCCCTGCCAGATCATCGACCCCAAAGGCGACGTAATCGCGCGGACGCATCCGGGCGACGGCGCCCGCGGCGAGCGCGACGCGATCTACGCTACGCTCGATCTGGCCCATCCGCCCATCCAGCCGTGGTATGGCGACATGCGTGACTTGCAGTTCAAGGAGCGGCGCGACGAGCTGTATGGCCACTTGCTCGGCACCCAGGCCGCTGCCCTGCCCCGATGGCGGAAACGTAACCAGACGCCGTGACCGTCGCGCCAACGCCGCGACGACCGACAACGCACGCGGAGGATCGGTTGTGCTGAAGATTCAGGACGTACAAGCCCAAAAAAGCGAAGTGGTCTACGGGCAGTTTCACGTCGATGGTGTGGCCATTCCGATAATCCTGGCCGCCGGAAAGCAGGACGGCCCGACGCTGGTGATGCACTGCGCCCAGCACCGCACGGAGTTTCCCGGCACGATGGCCGCCCACCACCTGCTCAACGACTTCGACTTCAGTGCGATCCGTGGCACGGTGGTCATCCTGCCGCTGGTCGACCTGCCGGCCATCACCTCGACCCGCGTGGCCGACGTCTACCCCCAGCAGAACCAGGACATGAAGCAATACGCCGGTCAGCTTCGCAGCAATATCAACCGCGTCTGGCCGGGCGACGCCAAGGGCAGTTGGGTCGATCGGCTCGCCTGTGCACTCACACACGAGGTGTTCGCCGGAGCGTCGGCCGTGCTCGACTTCCACTCCTGCCGGCTGTGCGACGCGCCGTTTACCGCGTACCTCGACACGCACAACGCCTCGCGCGAACTGGCGTTCGCCTTCGGCACACGGATTCTCGACGAAGCCGACGCTGACAGCTTCCCGCCGGGGCAGTTGCACCGCAGCATCCCGCGCGCGATCGACGTGCCGGCCATCCTCATCGAGGCCTGCCCCACCAGCCACTTCGTCACCGAGGACATCGCCGAGGTGATGGTCCGCGGCACGCTCAACGTGATGCGGCATTTGGGCATGATCGACGGCGAGCTTGATCTGCCGCCGGTGCAGGCTGTCTCGCGGCGACCCGACCCGGTTACCGTCTTCCATTCGGAGCATCTGGGCTTCTTCGGGCCGTGCAAGCAGCGCGGCGAGGTGGTGTCAGCCGGCGAGCTGATCGGACAGGTGCACTCGCTCAGCCGCTTTGAGGTGGTGCAGGAGCTTCGCGCACCGGCGGACGGGGTGTTGCCGTCGGTCGGGCCCGATCACAGCATGCTCGTGCTGCCTGGCGAGCAGGTGGCGACGTTCAAGCCGGTCCGCGACGTAAGGCGCAATGCCTGATCGGCCGCGCCCGCAGGGCTTCTACCTGGCGCCCCGTGCGAGCACGTTTTCGCAAAAAAGCGACAAAAGCGGCGCAACGACGTTTATAATGCCCCTATAGGCCTTTCGTTCGGGCGGGAGCAAGTCATGTCGCCGTCGGTTTCGCTGAAAGAGCTACTGGCCCGCCACACCATGACGGCCGGGCCCGAGACGTCGCGCGCCCAGGACGATGGCGTGGTGCAGTGTCTGGCGTGCGGGCACCGCTGCCGCATCCAGCCCGGCAAGTCGGGCGTCTGCCTGGTGCGATTCAACGAGGGCGGCAAGCTGAAAGTGCCCGCCGGGTACGTGGCTGGGCTCAACGTCGACCCGATCGAGAAAAAGCCCATGTACCACGTCCTGCCCGGCCACTCGGCCGTCAGCTTCGGCATGCTGGGGTGCAACTTCCACTGCTCGTTCTGCCAGAACTGGTTCAGCAGCCAGGCGCTGCGCGACCAGCGGGCCACCTCGTCGCCCACGTTCTGCACGGCCGACCAAGTCGTCGAGCTGGGCGTGCGGTACGACGCGCCGATAGTAACCAGCACCTACAACGAGCCGCTGATCACCAGCGAGTGGGCAGTGGAGATCTTCAAACGGGCCAGGCCGCACGGCATGCTGTGCGGCTACGTCTCAAACGGGCACGCCACGCCCGAGGTGCTCGAGTTTCTCAGGCCCTGCGCCGAGTTGTTCAAGATCGACATGAAGTGCTTCGACGAGAAGAAGTATCGCCAGCTCGGCGGCGTGATGCAGAACGTGCTCGACACCATCGCCAACGCCCGGCGGATGGGTTTCTGGGTCGAGGTGGTCACGCTGGTGGTACCGGGCTTTAACGACACAGACGACGAGCTACGGCGCATCGCCGAGTTTCTGGTGTCGGTCGATGCGGACATCCCGTGGCATACCACCGCGTTTCACCCGGACTACAGGATGACCTCCTCGCCGCGCACGCCCGTCGAGACGCTCATGCGCGCCCACGAGATCGGTCGCAAGGCCGGCTTGAGCTTCGTGTATTCAGGTAACCTGCCGGGCGAGTGCGGCAACACCGAGAACACCTACTGCCCCGGCTGCGGCGCGCTGCTGATCGAGCGATGGGGCTTTTCGATGCGGCAGAACCACATCCGCAACGGCAAGTGCCCCGACTGCGGCCGAGCCATCCCCGGCGTGTGGACCCGCCCCACCACCGCGTAGCGTGGCTCTCGACCCGCCGTCGGGTGGCCCGCCGTTTTAACGGCGGGGGACACGATGACGCTGCCGGGTGGTCCGGTCCGGCACAGCCGGGCCGTGAGGCTTGTAGGGCGGGTTCTACCCGCCTTTGTGCATCCTCTACACCTCAGGTGGCATGCCCAAGCGAAGCGCGGGCATGAAGTGGGTAGGGTGGTTTCCTTTGGTCGTGTGGCCCGTCGTTTCAACGGCGGGGGACACGATGACACGTTCCGTCTGCGTCGGGACCCACGCCATTCCGCCGTCGCGCCGACACTTAAGTGCGTTGGATCCAGCGGCTAGCGACGTTGAACTGCCTGCAGTCAGCCGAGTCGAACTGCTCTGGACCTGGGGTAGTCGATCTCGTAGACTGAGGACGCGCCGTCGGGTGGCACGGTCCGGCGCAGCCGGGCCGCGAGTTGCCACCCATCTGGGATACACGGCCGACTTGGCGGTCGACCGTGCCACCCATCAAAGAATCGCGCGCCCGGGTCGGGACGACCCGGGCCACCCGTGATGCGCTGGAGGACCCCATCATGTCCGACAAGGTCTCTGTAGAACGTCATCAGGGTCGCCGCTTTGGGATACTCGCTGTGGCAGTCGTGGTGTCGTGCTGTCGGCCCGCCGTTTCCGCCCATCTCAGCGTCGACGAAGCGATAAAGAACGTGACCGGACGGGGTGCAGAAACCCGTCCCACGTCACAGGCCGCGGCGCGGGCCGACGATCTGGAGATCCTCAGCGCTCGGTATGGAGCAAGTGGGCGTTGGGTCGACGTGACCGCGCAGGCGCGGGCGTGCGTCCGAGATGGGCGGCTGACTCTACGGGCCGGGAACCAACTTGCCGGCGACCCAATATTCGGCGTCCCGAAAGTGCTGGCCGTGGAGTACCGAGTTGCCGGTCAGATTCGCAGTCATCAGGTGGCCGAAGGCGAGACGCTCCGTCTGCCCCTCGGCCCGGATGAATTCCGAGGATGGCGAGCGATCCGCGCGCCTCAGCAGCTCATTGCCCTGGCGAAGTTATGCCCAGCCGAGGTGGGCTTTTTCGGCAAGAACTTGGCCACAGGACGAACGGTCGAGTACCGTCCCGACCACCCTTTCTGCCTGGCTAGCATCGTCAAGCTGTTCGTCCTGGCAGAGGTCATCCGGCAGGCCGAGGAAGGCTCCCTCAAGACGTCGGAGTCGATCATAGTTCGGCGCGGTGCTAAGGAGGAGACCCTGACGATCGACGAGGCCCTCGATGCCATGATCGGGCTGAGTGACAACGAGGCGACAGGCGCCTTGACCGAACGTGTCGGGTATGAACGAGTTAACGCACTACCTCGTTTACTCCATTTGTCTGGGCTTGCCCACGAGGTCATCCCGAAGCCCGGCGTGCTCGATCGCGTGCTCGACGAGCGACTTCGCGGCGACCACCTCCTACCGTCGTCAGAGTTACCTCCCCAGCACGGTACTGCTCGCAGTCTGGTGGCGTTCCTGGAGCTGCTCAGCGATGAGAAGCTGGTGGACGGTGCCGTGAGCCGCCGTGTGCTCGATGTGCTCAGGCGCAATCCGAAGCCCTTCGCAGCCCGTGCCACTCCCATCGACTGTGTGAGTGTCGGCAAAGGGGGCAGTATCCGCTGGTCGCGTCTGTTTCGTGGCCACTACAACATGGTCGGCTTGGCCCTCCTGATCGACGGTCGGGATGGATGCCAGCCCGTCGCGTTCTGCGTGATCTGCGAGTGGTTCCCGTGGAGCGTGCCCGAACACGAGAAAGGCGAATGGTGTTCGACGCTGTCGGACTGCATCGTGAATGTTCTGATGGGGCTGCCCGCTGTCTCTCAAACAGCACCGCGATGACGAGGCAGCGAACGACACCCTCAACCACAGCGAAGCAAAGGTGGTGGGTCGGCGACCCGCCCTACGCATCCCGGCGCAAGGTCACAATCGCAAGTTCCGGACGGAAATTGAAGCGAATCGGTATCCCCACCATGCCCAGCCCGCACGATGTGTATACCTGACAGCAGGGCCCGTCGACCAGGCCCGCGGCGTAGCGCCGGTGGCGGATCGGCAGGCGAGGTCGCGGCCCGAACGGAATCTTGACCTGCCCCCCGTGCGTGTGGCCACAGAGCATCAGATCGACGCGCGGTTTGGGCGGCATGTCCTCGGCATAGTCGGGATTGTGACACAGCAGAATCCGCGGCGCCGCTTCGGGCACACCCGCCAGCGCCGCAGCCAGGTCGGGCTTGCCCTCCCACAAGTCGTCCACCCCAGCCACGCAAAGCCCGTGCCCACGACGCTCGAGCATTCTGCGCCCGTTGGTCAACTCCTCGATACCGGCATCGGCAAGCAGCGAGCGAACAGGCGGCGCGCCGGACCAGTAGTCATGATTGCCCAGCACCGCAAACCGCCCCATCGGCCCGCGCAGCGCCCGCAGCGCGCCTACCAGCCCGGGCATGGTCGCCCCGCCCTCGCTCACGAAGTCGCCGGTGATGACAACGACGTCGGGCGAGGCCGCATTCGCCAGCTCGACGACCCGAACGACATACTCCACGTCGATTACAGGCCCGATGTGCAGGTCGGTCAGGTGGGCAATCCGCACCCCGTCCCAGTCGGCCGGCAGGCCTTTAACCGCCACGTTGGGATATGTCACCCGCACCCAGCGCGGCTCGACGGCTACGGCGTCGAGCGCGCCGACCCCGGCCGTCAACGCCGCGCCGCCATAGGCAACCAGGAACCTGCGACGCGTCAGCTTTACATTTGATGGCTTGGCCATGCTTTCCATACGCACCACACACGAGCAAGTTCGGCGTGGTATGGGTGGCACGGTCCGGCGCAGCCGGGCCGTGAAGCTCGTAGGGCGGGTTCTACCCGCCTTTTATCATCCTGTATAACCCGGGTGGCACGGCCAAGCGAAGCGCGGGCATGAAGCCTGCATCCTGCACATAGGGTGGCCCGGGCGGAGGCATCAGCGTCGCACTCTGGGTCCGCCGCCAGCTTGCACGGCCTCGCGAAGCCGGGCGCCCAGTTCCATAGCTGCTTCGATCAGCGAGCAGTCGCCCTCGAGACTCTTTACGCCGACCGACGCCACCGTCGCGTCGGCCCCGCCGATCATCCTGACACCACTAAGCTCGCACTCGTCCCCAAAGCCGCAACGGATGCACGGCACGTTGCCCAAGACCACCATCGACCCGAGGTCGGCCATCTGCTCCTCGGTAATCCAGAACGCGATCTGTGACTGCGCCGTCCGGGCCGCGGGCGGCAGGCCCTCGGCGCCGGCCGGGCACGCCGTCGTCACCACCGACACGCCCGGCTTACCGCGATTCAGGCCCGTCTTGTGGCGAAAGCAGTACATGCGCTCCATAAACGTCTTGGTCCGCGCGTCCAGACTGCTATAGGGGGTGTAGCCGCCCAGCACGAAGCCCTTGGCCGCCCGAAACTTTTCAGCCAGCACCTGCCCGTCGTCCTCGGTAACGCAGCGGTTCGTCTTCACACAGGCCAGACACGCCCGGCAAGGCTCGACGTCGAGTTCGCTCAGCTTGACGAACTCGGTCGTCAGACGGGTATGCTTGAGAATGAGCTCGATCGCGCGGTCGGTATTGCTGTGCGGCACCGGACTGCCGCTGATGCCGATAACCTCCGCCGCCATGAGCTGTTCCTTTCTCGTCGAACGCCTGCCTTCTTGGCACTATAGGCTTGCTGGCGCGCTGTTTCTTGCAGACACGGAATTCCCGCCGACGGTCGAGCCGAAACCCCAGGGCACTTATAGGGCCTGCACGTTCACTTCAAGCCGCACCTGCGACCGTATTCACGTTTGTGTCAGGAGGAACTCACAGAATTGCAGATCGATCGGCGTGTTGACGTCCACGCTCCGCTCGCGCGGCATGAGGTAGCCCGTTGTCCGCGGCCCATACATGCTGCGGCGCTTGAGGAACGAATCGATCTCAACCAGGTAGATCGCTCCGTTGAGGTAATACATCGGTGGAAACGCCTGTCGACCCGGCTGGGCACGCCCCTCGAACCCGGCAGGATGCAGCCAGTCTTCGTCATCAGCTTGCATGGCCAGCCATGGGTGCGGTTCGGCCTCGCACACGCTGACGACGACGTCGGCCTGCCGCTCCTGCATAAGACGACTGCAATTATCGACATCCTCGGCCGTTCGGAGGGGCGACGTCGGTTGCAGCAGCACCGCCCAGGGGCCGGCGAAACCCTCCCGCCGCATTCGTTCGATCGCGTCGATGAACACCTCGACGTTGGTGGCTTCGTCTGTGGCCAGCTCGCCGCTGCGAAGAAAGGGCACCTCAGCGCCCGCCCGCCTGGCGGCGGCGGCAATCCGCTCGTCATCGGTGCTGACCATCAAACGGCTGACCAACTTGCTGGCCCGCGCCGCCTCGACCGTGTGCGCGATCAGCGGCCTGCCGGCCAGATCAACTAGGTTCTTGTCCGGTATGCCCTTGCTGCCCGACCGGGCAGGGATGACCCCCAGCGTCTGCGGAAAACTGCCGTTGCTCAAAATCGCCTCTGCCTACCGCGTCGCGCTCTGCCGGCTGACCGCCCGCACCACGCGTGCCGGAACGCCGGCGACGACCACACCCTCGGGCACATCGCGGGTGACCACCGCTCCTGCACCGACCAGCGAGCCGGCGCCAATCCTCCGTCCCTCGAGCACAACCGCACCCAGGCCCACGTGCGCCGCCTCAGCCACGTCGACCCCGCCGCCCAAGACACACCGCGGCGCCAGATGCACGTGATCGCCCACTACGCAGTCATGTTCCACAACCGCAGCCGTATTGACGATCACGTTGCGCCCGATCTGGGCCCGGGCGTTGATGATCGACCCTGCCAAGACCTCGCTGCCCGCGCCGAGCGTGGCCGATGGTGACACCACCGATCGGGCGTGCCGCACAACCGGCAGTTCGAAGCCCACCTCGCCCAAACGCTCGAAGAGTCGTACTCGCGTCGTCGCATCGCCCACCGAGCCCACACCGACCAACCCAGCAGCGATCCCCTGCTCACGCAGTTCGGCCAGCATGTCGTCGCACCCGATGATCGGCACGCCCAAAACCTCCCCTCGCGCAGCCGGGTCGGTTAGCACCGCGACCTGCCATAGGCCCTGCGACCGGACAGCCTCGATCAGGACGGCTGCGTGCCCCCCTGCCCCGGCGATGACCATTCGCCTGTCATCAGCCATCACACTGCGACCTCCGACGGCACGAAGTTATGGAACCGCTTGACCAGCACCGCCGGCCCGAGTTCGACCTCAGCCAGGATGTGTACGATCCGCTGCGATGTGCATCCGTCGCCATATGGATTGACCAGTCCGGCCAGTGAACGCCCGAACACATCCGACAGGGCCCGCTCTAGTCCCTCGCCGATCGCCCCCGCCTCGCACGCTACGTCGATCACGTTGCCCGCCCGCTGGCGTCCCTGCTGGCGCGGGCCCACGTTGACTGCGGCAAGCGGGATCGAGGGCGCTTCGATGATCCCGCTGGAGCTGTTGCCCAGCATCGCCGCCGCATGACGCATCAGGTTGATATACACGTCTTGCCCGGCACTGGCCACGAGATGAGCGTTGTTGCGCTGCCGGCAGAACTCCTCCAGCCGCGAGGCAATACCCGTCGCGCCCGCGTCGGCGTTAGGGCGGCTGATCAGGAGCTGTCGCTCGACGCCCGCCAGCCCATTGGCCAGTTGCGCCACCTGATCTTGCGGCGATTGCGCCGACAGTGTCGCCGGGTGGTATGTCACCAGCACGAAACCTGCCTCAAGCCCGATGCCAAGGCTCGTCGAGAGCTGTTCGAGGCTCACGTGCTTGCACTTGGCGATCGTCTCGACCCCCGGGGCACCGACCATGTGGACACGGCTAACCTGTTCGCCAAGCTGGACAATACGGCTGGCAGCCCGCTCGGTCGCGGGGAAATGGATGTGGCTAAGTTTCGTGATGGCGTGGCGATATGCCTCGTCCAGTGCCCCTTCGGTGGTCTCTCCACCGTGCAGGTGTCCAACCGGTAACCGCATGGTGGCCGCCGCATACGCCGCCGCCAGCGTCTCGAACCGATCACCGAGCAGTAACACCATATCCGGTCGAAGCTTATGCAACTGGCGGGCAAACCCCTCAACAGCCCGGCCGCCGGCGACCGCCACGTCGGCGTCGGCGTCGCCGCCGCCGGCAGGAAGGAAATCGACCTCTCCGTCGATGGCAAAGCCGTCCTGCTCGATGAACCTGCGTGTCAGGCCGTGCTCAGGCCGCAGGTGTGTGCCCCCGACGATGAGTTGCAGCTTGAGGTCGGGATGCTGCTGAATGGCGCGGAGGATCCAGTACCACAGACCGTAATCGGCCCGCGTCGTCGTGACGACGGCGATCGTGCGCTTGGACCTCACTGCAACGAGTTATCGGCTGTTGCACGCGGCGGCTTTATCCGAGAGGCAGGCAGCCGCCCCAACGCGACGCCAGCAGTGCTGCCAGCGTGCGCAACCCCTCCAACCACTGGAGGTTGCAGGCCGCAGGCACGTGAAAAGGCTCATGCGTCCAGCCCGTCGCGGACGATGATTCATCGGGGTACGCCTGGAGAGTGCGCCTTGGCCGAAGCCGTCAGAACCAAACCCAAGCGCATCGCACCAAGCCCCGCCGGTCGGGACGACTTGGTCGCGCGTATCAGCATTGCCGAGGGGGCGAGTCTGCGCGAAGCCATGGAGGCGATCGACCGCGGCGCGGTGGAGATGGCGTTGGCGGTGGACGGTTCCGGGCGGCTGGCGGGCCTGGTCACCGATGGCGACGTCCGTCGCGCAATCCTGCACGGCTGCACGTTGGAATCGCCGGTGGCGGATGTGCTGAACCGTCGACCTCTGTCTCTGGCGGAGTCGGCCAGCCGCGATGAGATCCTCGCCGCCATGGGGCGACACGGGGTGAGGCAGTTGCCACTGGTCGATCAGGACGGGCGGGTGAGGCGGATCGCCTGGATCACCGACCTGATTCGCGCCGATCTGAAACCGAACCACGCGGTCATCATGGCCGGCGGGCGGGGCACGCGGCTTTGGCCGCTGACCAAGGACGTGCCCAAACCGATGCTGGAGGTGCAGGGCTGCCCGATCCTCGAACACATCATCCGCACCCTGCGCGAGTACGGCGTGTTTCGCATCACGATCAGCGTGAACCACCTTCGCGAGGTCATCGTCGAGTATTTCGGTCGTGGCGAGCGTTTCGGCGTGCAGATTGACTACATTCAGGAGGATCGCCCACTGGGCACAGCCGGCGCCCTGGCGCTGCTGGAGGACAAACCCGCCCACCCGCTGATTGTGATGAACGGCGATTTGTTGCAGCGGGTCAATCTCGACAGCCTGTTGGCGTTTCACGACCGGGGCCAATTCCAGGCGACGATGTCCTGCGTGCGGCGGACCGTGGAACTGCCCTTCGGCGTGGTCGAGGTGCAGGGCAGCGAGTTGGTCGGGCTGACCGAAAAACCCACTCAGACGCTCAACATCAACGCCGGGATCTACGTGCTCAACCCCGGGGTGTTGGATTACCTCACTCCGAACGAATGCTGCGACATGACCGAGCTGATCACGCGCTTGCTGGCAGCCAGCAAGAAGGTAGGAGTGTTCACCCTGCTGGGGCACGAAGGGTGGCTGGATATCGGGCAGAAGGATGATTACGAGCACGCTCGAGCAAACGGGAACCTGGACGCCCAGGCAGATTGACGCGCTGACACGGGCGGTTCTCGGCCGCGACGGGTCTTTCTTCGCTGCCGACTGGGCCGCCCACGAACCGGCGGTGCGCGATCTGCTGAGCGGGTCGCGCATTCTCGTCTTGGGCGGGGCCGGCAGCATCGGCGCGGAGGTGGTGCGCCACCTTGTGCGCTACCAGCCGGCCCGCGTGGTTGTAGTCGATGTAGGCGAGAACGGGCTAGCCGAGCTGGTGCGAAGCATCCGCAGCGCCGTCGATTTCGAGTTTGCCGGCGAGCTGATCTGCCTGCCCCTGGATTTCGGCGGACGACTCGGTCTGGCTGCCATTTCCGAAAACGGGCCGTACGAGCTTGCCCTGAACTTCGCCGCATTGAAGCACGTGCGAAGCGAGAAGGACGTGTTCAGCCTGCTTGCGATGCTGGACACAAACGTCGTGAAGCTTCACCTGCTGCTGGAGACGCTGGCTCGCGACGGCTGCCCCACGGTCTTCAGCGTGTCGTCGGACAAGGCCGTCCGCCCCGCAAGCATGATGGGCGCTTCCAAGCGGTTGATGGAACAGGTGCTATTGAGTTGGCAGAACGCGGGGATCGGGCGGGTGTGCTCGGCACGTTTCGCCAACGTCGCGTTCTCGGCGGGAAGTCTGCTGGATGGGTTCCTGCACCGGCTGGATCGCCGCGAGCCGCTGGCGGGACCGTCGGATGTGAGGCGGTATTTTATCTCGGCGAAGGAAGCGGCGCAACTGTGTCTGCTTTCAGCGGGGACGGCTTGCAGCGGCGAACTGTTCGTCCCGCGCTCGTCGGCGGGTCTGGAGGCGACCGGCTTTGGCCGGATCGCCGAGATCATCCTGCGTCACGCGGGCTACGAGCCGGCGTGGTACGACTCGCCGGCAGACGCCAAGGCCGCCGTGTGCGACGATCTGCCGCGTGGCCGCTACCCCTGCTGCTTCGCCCCGAGCGATACGGCGGGCGAGAAGCCGATTGAGGAGTTCGTCGGACCGGGTGAGCCATGTGACGGGTCGCGCTTCGAGCGGATTGGCGTAATCACACAAACACCTCTGCCGTCCGCCGAGCAGCTACACGCCACGATCGGGCAGATTCAGACGTGGGCAAGGAACGCCGAAGCGAGCCCGAGCAAAACGCGGATTGTTTCGGCAATCCAGACGGTGGTGGCGCGCCTGAACCACGTCGAGTCGGATCACGGTCTGGATGAGAAGATGTGACGTTTCAACGTGCGTTTGACTCAGAGGCGCCGCGGCGGTTACGATGCCGACGGCAGGCGCCACAATAAATACAGGGAGGATAGAGCTTTGCGCATCCTGGTTACCGGCGGGGCCGGCTTTATCGGATCGCATCTGGTCGAGCGAATGTTGCGCGACGGTCATCGCGTGGCGGTCGTCGACAACCTGGATGACTTCTACGACTCGTCCATCAAGCGCACGAACCTGGAGGACATGCGCCGGCAGGGCTCGTTTGCGTTCCATCAGGCCGACGTCCGGGACAGGCAAGCGCTGGAATCGGTCTTCGAAGGCGAGACCCCCGAGGCGGTCGTCCATATGGCGGCGCGGGCGGGCGTGCGGCCATCGCTGGCCGACCCGCAACTCTACGAGTCGATCAACGTCGGCGGAACGGTAAACGTGCTGGAGCTTGCGCGGCGTTGCGGGGTGGGGCGCGTGGTGTTCGCCAGCAGCTCGAGCGTGTACGGCGAGAATCAGAAGATCCCCTTCCAGGAGGACGACCGGACGGACGAGCCGATCTCGCCCTACGCAGCCACCAAACGTGCCGGCGAGCTGTTGTGCTACACGTACTGGAAGTTGTACGGGCTGAATATCACCTGCATCCGAATCTTTACCGCCCACGGCCCGCGCTGTCGGCCCGATCTGGCGGTTCCGAAATTCGTTCGTCTGATCGAAGCGGGCAAGCCGATACCCATGTACGGCGACGGCACGAGCAAGCGTGACTATACGTATGTGGGCGACACGGTGGACGGGTTAATGCGGGCGCTGGAGCGTTGCGAAGGCTATCGCATCTACAACCTGGGCAGCGGGCAGCCCGTGCAGCTAACTGAAATGATCGAGATGGTGGGCCAAGCGATGGGCAAGCAGGTACCCATAGAGCGTCTGCCGGCCCAACCAGGAGACGTGCCGGCCACGTGGGCGGACATCTCGCGTGCGAGGCGGGAGCTGGGCTACCAGCCGAGCACGCCGCTGGCCGACGGGGTCCGCGAGTACGTAGCTTGGCGGCGCCGGATCATGTCCGGCGAATAAGCCACAGAAGCGGCACAGGGGCGGGCGGGGACGTAATCATGCGGCGCTTCGGGTGGTTGGTCGTAGCAATATTCGTCTGGGTGTCGGCTGGAGCCGACGAGCCGGGCGGCCGGATCACGGTCGATACGAAGATCTCGGCCCGTCAGTACACCTGGACGATCACCAATCACGGCATGCCGCCGATCCGTTCGGTCGAGATACCGGTCCACAACACCTACAACTACCAGGCCCCGGCGGGCTGGCGGGCGGAAGGGCCACGCGAAGAAGGAATGTTTCGCGCCCAGGCGATCGCTGACGAGGCGGCCGTCCAGGGCGGTAAGAGCCTGACCCTACAGTGCTCGGTTCAACGTGGGGGGGCCGACAGCGGGAAACGCTCAGTACGAATCGGTTTTGGCGAGGGTGGGTACCAGCCGGTCGAGATTGCCGACGTCACCGTCCCGGTCGCCGAACCGGCCAGCAGCGTGTGGGCCACGCCCGTTGCACTGCTTGTGCTAATGGCGATGGCGATGGTCATCAAGAAATGGCGATCGCCCAAGTCAGTGATAGACGCCTCGCCGGGTGAGAGCGATTAGCCGATGACAGCAGGACTTGGCGAGCCCACTGCGCATGATTTCGACGCTCAGTCGTGTGGGCGAGACGGCGCACGTGGCGCACTCGTGGGTTACCTGGCGGTACTGGCGGCGTGCATGATCCTGTATGGGCTGACGGCCGCACCCGACGTCGTCTGGCAGGACAGCGGCATGGCGATCCTGCGAGCGTGGCGGGGCGATGTCGCCGGCTGGCTGGGTCTGGCGCTAAGCCATCCGAGCTACTATCTGCCGGCTCAACTGCTGATGAAGCTACCGCTAGGCGAGCCCGCGTGGCGGCTGAATGTTTTTTCGGCGCTCTGTGCGGCCGTGGCGGTGGCGAATTGCTGGTTGCTGATACGGCGGCTAACCGGCGTATCGGCTGGCGCGGCCGTCGGGGCGGCGGCCTTGGCTGTATCCCACACCTTCTGGTGGCACGCGGCGGTGGCCGAGGTGTACGCACCAGCCGCAGCCGGCATGACAACCGAGTGGCTGCTTTTGCTGGCGTACATGAGGGGCGGGCAGGGCATATGGTTGGCGCTGCTGGCCATGCTGAACGGCTGGGATGTGGCCAATCATATGCTGTGTGTGTTCCCGACGATCGGATACATCGTGATTCTGATCTACCGCACCCGCGCGGGACGCTGCCCGATCGGCCACTGGCTGATTGCAGCGCTCTGCTGGTTGGTGGGTTTCGGTCCGATGCTGTGGCTGATGGTCGGCCAACTCTGGGCGGGGAACTCGGTTGCCGCCGTTTTTCGATCGTTACTATTCGGGGGGGGCAGCGGCCGTGGCGGCTACGGCAACGCCGTGCTGAATCTGCGTGTGAGCGGGCGAGGCCTGATTCGCAGTGCCGAATACCTGCTGCTGAATTTCCCAACTCCCATCGGACTACTGGCGGTGGCAGGTCTGATCACGGCCAGGCGGCGCGCGGCCCTGCCGAAAGCGATGCGACGCCTGCTAACGGGTCTGTTGATCGCGTTCGGGCTGTTCGCGATCCGCTACAACGTGCCCGACTGGTTGGTGTTCTTCTGGCCGTTCTACATCGTTCTGTCGGTCTTCATCGGTCTGGGAGCGACCTGGTTTCTGCTCGGCGCCCGTCGGTGGTGGGTGCCGGTGACGCTGTGCGTAGCGATTGCGCCGGCCGCGGTGTACGCCTTATTGCCGGGTGTGGCGCGCAACTGGCCGGTGAGCCTGGGGGTCGGGCGCTCCATTCCGTATCGCGATGGGTACCGCTACTTCCTTCAGCCCTGGAAGACGGGGTATCACGGGGCCAGGCAATTTGGCGTCGAGGCGCTGACGGCGGCTGAACCGGACGGCGTGCTGATTGCCGATTCGACCATCCTGCCGGTCCTCAAGTACCTCCAGGAGGTCGACGGCATCAGCGGCCATGTGACGGTGCAGGGGTTTGCCGACCACTGTTTCTATGGCCCGGCGGTCATTACCCGGCAGACTATCGATTCGGTGCTGCGCAGCGGGCGCTTTGTGGGGGTATGTTCCGACCACCCGACGTACGTCCCCGACTGGCTGTCTGAAGCGGCGCGCCGTAAGCCGGGGGCGCGATTCACCCTGCGGAGAACCGGGGTCATCCACCAAGTCACGTGGACTGGCGCCGACGCGCGCTGATCGGGCTAACTCGACCGATCGTCTTGCGGTGACTCGGCATCGTCCTTTGATCGACGTGCCTCGCCGTTCTGATCGGGTTGCTCGGGCGTCAGCGCCGCTTGAGGCACCTGCTCGCTACCCTCGCTGAGGTAATCGTAGAAGGCGCGGTACTGGCGTCGGTAGTAGCCGCCCGGGGCCGTCGCCACGGCGTTGAGTACCACACCAAGGATTCGTGCGCGGACCTGATCGAGCTGGTCGCGGGTTCGCAGCAGCGCGCCGCGCGAGTTGCTCTTGGCGCGGCAGATGATGATTGTACCGTCCAGGATGTTGGCCAACACAAGCGGATCGCTGACCAACAGTACGGGCGGTGCGTCGATGATGATCTGGTCGTAGGTCTCACGAGCGCGGGCGAGCAACTCGCGCATATAGCGACTGCTGAGAAGCTCGGCCGGATTGGGAGGGATCGGGCCGGCCGTCAGCACATCGAGCTGCGGCAGACCGGTCGGCGAGGCCAAATCCTGGAGTTGCCGCTGCCCGATGAGGATGTTGCTGAGCCCCTCGTGTTTGGCATTGGTGAACGCGCGTTGCAGGGCGGGTCGCCGGAAGTTGGCATCCACCAGGAGCACGCGTCGGCCGCTCTGGGCAATGGTGACCGCCAGGTTGATGGCCACGGCGGTCTTTCCGTCCTCGGGGCCGGGGCTTGTGACGAGCAGAGCTTTCTGGTTCTCCGCGGGGCTGGCAAAAAACAGGTTGGTCCGGATCTGCCGGAAACACTCAGCCACCATCGAGTTGGGTGCGGTGCGGGTCGCGACCTCGATATCGTCGATAGCGACCTCCTCGTCGTCGAGGATGGGTACCACGCCCAGTAGAGGCAGCGACGTGTGTCGAGCGACGTCCCGTGGCGTTCGCACACTCGTGTCGAGAAACTCCAGCAGAAAGGCCAGCCCCACGCCCAGCACCAGCCCCAGAGGAACGCCCGCCGCCAGGTTCATGCTCCATCGGGGACTGGCGCGCTCGCGCGGGGGCACGGCGCGGGCGGCAAGGGTAATTCTGGGCCCGGGCTGCGTCCTCAGGACGATCTCCAGGTCGCTCGTGTGTTGCTGCACTCGCTGGAGTTCTTCTTCAACGATGCGTTGCTCTTCCTTTAGCGCGTCGTACCGGGCCAGGTTCTCGTCGAGTTCTCGCTGACGGGCCTGGGCCTCGGCGAGTTCGTCGCGGAGGCGGACCTCCTTCTCCAGCGCAGCGCTATACATACGGCTGACCTGTTCGATCTGCTGCTTCTGCATTTCCTCCGCACGCAGATGGCGGGTCTGCTGAAGTTCCTCTGAGACCAGGGCGATGCGGGAGGTCAGATCCTTGATAATGCGGTGATCTTGCCCAAAGTCTTCCTGGCGGACGCCCAATTCCTCTTGAAGGGCGAGCAATCGGTTCTGCTGTCCGGCGATGCGTGGGTCAAACTCCACCATAGCCATGATCTCCGGCGAGATGGCCATGCTGCCAGGGCCCATCGCCGTATAGCTGTCGTAGATGGCCTTGGCGGTGAGCTTGTCCTCCTGTGCCTCGACGACGGCCATCACCGTCTGAATCAGTCTCTGCCCCACGGCATTGACGCGTTCGGTCATACCCGGAATGCCCGCCTGCTTCTGGAACTCCCGGATCTCGGAGATCTTGTCGGTCAGTAGTCTGCGAACACCTTCCACCTCCCGCTGGAAACTACTGACCTGCTGGCGAAACTGGTTCTGAGAGGTGCGGCCGATCTCGTCGAAATACTGATTCACCACGGCGTTGACGATCTTGTAACAGCCATCTTTTTCATGGGTGGCGAAAGAGACGCGAACGAAGCTGCTTCCATAGACGCTGCCGACCCCCAAGTTCTCATCCAACTCAATCAAGGCTTGGTCGACGTTGCCCTGGAAAGACTCATACCATTTCGTCTCACGAAGCAGGGGGTCGTTGATGGCTTCGCTGAGGATCTGTTCGCTCTTGAGCCGCACCGTCTCGTCTCGGACATAGCGTTCGATCAGATCCTGGGTTGCTGGAGCCCCTGCAATATCGAAGGGCAGGGTGGGGTTCGGCGACTCGACCTGGACGAACGCGTCGGCGCGGTACGAGGGATAGTAGCGAGCCCACAAGTAGGTCCCGCCCACCGTCAGCCCGATGAACGGCAACCACACCATCAGGATCAAGACGATGCGCCGCCGGATGATCTTCAGCAGATCGACGGGGGACATCCCCGCGGCGGCTCTGGGAGCGAACGCGTCCACGGGTTGTGTAGTGAGCGACCCGGTTGTCGCCGTGCTGGTGGTGAGGGTGCTCATGACCTTTTCCTATCGCTACCAGTATTATCGGCCTGAAGGCTGTGGCAGTTTCGCAAGCGATTCGCGGATGCCCTCAAGGTAATGATACACATCGTCGGTGGCCTCGGCGAGTTCGAGCGCCTTCTGGAGGTACTGTTCGGCCAAGGGTAGGTTCCCGCTGCGCCTGTAGGCCTCACCAAGGTGGAATACAGCCGCCACCATGTCCGGATCGATCGCCAAGGCCGACCGCAACGTCCCGATGGCCGCGTCATACTGGCCGTTCAGGCACTCCACCCAGCCCAGCGTATCGATGACGTTGGCGTCCTCGCGGGCCAATTGGAACGCTCGCTCGGCGTACCTCATCGCCTCGGCGGGCCGACCGAGATCCTCGGCCAGCAGGTACGCCAGGTTGTTTAGTGCATAGCGCGTCTTGGGGTCGACGCGGAGCACTTCTGTGTAGGCAGCGGCCGCTTCCTCCAGTCGCCTCTCCATGTGTTGGGCTCCGGCTAACTGCATGAGGCAGTCCACCTTTCGCCTTGGGTCGCTGGTCTTGGCGGCCAGTCCCTCCAGCATGTTGATGGCTCGGCTTCGCTGCCCGGCCTGGGAGAGGCATACGGCCAGTACGTATTGCATGTCGGTATTATCCGGAGCGCCGCCGGCCCTCTTTTCCAGCATGTCTATCGTGCGTTCGAGGCCCAGCGTTTGCGCCATGCTCCCGACAACGTTGGTCAACTGCGTTGCGGCCCCGACCGCACCTTCGATAGCCTTACTATAGCGCTGAACGGCTTCCTCTTCGCGGCCCATATGATGGAGTGCGGCGGCTACCCGCATGTCCGTCAAAGGCGTTTGCCTGTCTGCGGGGATGACATTCTCCACGACCTCAATCACTTTCTCATGGCGCCCGGCGCGCGTCAGAAGCCTCAACATGGCTTCCACGCCAACCGGATCAAAGTTGCTTATTTGCATAGCCTGCATGTAGGCTATCTGCGCCTTGACGAAGTCGCCCTGGTTCTCGGCCATCGTTCCCAGCGTCAGCGGCCAGCTGCCGTCGTCCGGCTGACGCCCCATGTACTCGCGCAACAACGTCTCCAGCTCTTCGTAGCGTTTGCTTGCGCCAAGCAGCTTGACCAGCGCCGAGACGACTCGGGTCGCGTCCGGGTCGGCCTCCAGAATGGAGCGCATCTCGTTAATACCCAGTTCGATCTGCCCGCTGACACGGTAGCACTCGGCCAGCAGAATGCGATGGGCGTAGCCGAACCCGGTCGAGTCAATATTCTTCGCTGCTCGCAGTTGATCGATCGCCTCGGATAGGTTACCGAGGGTATAGTGAAGCGCACCCAGTTGGAAATGGGCCAGGGCGCTATCCGGATCCAACTCGATGGCGCGCGTGTAGGCCTGGACGGCCTCGTCTATCCGATTCTGGAGGTTGCGCAAACGACCCATGAGGATATAGGCCCAGGCATCGTCGGGGTAATCCTGTAGGTACTGATCGAGTTGCGTTTCCGCTTGCTCGCGTTGATATGTAGCCAACAGCAAATCGACAAGTTGACGGTGAACATCTCGTTGCTGAAGGGGCTTGCTTTCCTGCCGGGCGGCTTCCAGGGCGCGCTCCAACCACTTGATGCTTTCCGGGATCTGTTGGGTCGCGACGTAGAAGTCGGCCATCTCGGCACATACGGTGACTGTGGGATCCAGCGTCAAAGCGACCTTGTAGGCCTTCTCCGCTTCCGCAAGGTCGCCCACCCGCCGGAAGTGCCGGGCGAGCGCCAGTTCGGCCGTAACCTTCTGGTCTTGCTCCACATCTCGGACGAGTTGCTTCAAGACCTCTTCGGCGCGTTGCGGCCGGTCTGTTTGGCGGTAGAACTCCGAGATCTCCCAGGCCAGCGCCAGGTCCTGGGGGGCCGTCTCCAATGCTTCGCGGTAACGCTGTTCGGCCTCGTCGTTCCGCCCCAGCTTCTGATAGAGTGCCGCCAAACGTCTGAGATTCGCCACGTCAGCGGGATCGTCTTGCCGTCGCCGCTCCCGGCCCTCGATGGCTTGCTGCGGGTTCTGCTCTTCCAGTATGTTCTGCCTCTGCTGCCGCACCCACGGATCGTTAGGCAGCAGTCGAATTGCCGCCGTCAAATGCTCCTGCGCCATGTCGGACTGACCCGTTAGCGTAAGCAACTGGGCGAGCAACCGATGGGCTTGCCCGCTGTTGGGGTTGAGAGCCACCGCACGGCGATAGGCCGTAACGGCCTCGTCGTACCGCCCCAAGCTCGAATAGGCCGTGCCAAGCTGAATGTGGCCGCTGACGTCCGATGGGAAGGTGCGCAGCGCGCTCTCCAGCGCGTCGACGGCCAGCGCCAGATGCCTGTTGGCCTCTTCGACGTTGCCCTCGCTACGGGCCTGGGCGGCCTGGGCCAGATGTACGGTTCCTTCGAAGAACCCACCGCTGGCCCCATCGAGGTTGAGTTCCCGGGCACGTCCGACATAGCGCTGCGCCTTTTGCCAGTCCTTCATCCGTAGAGCGAGGCGGAATTGCCCATCGATGACAGATCGGTTATCCGCGCTGAGTTGTTCGGCTGCGTCATACTGCTCCGCCGCTTTGTCCGTCTCACCTGTGCCCACGTAGAACAGAGCCAGTGACATCGCGCGGGCAAGCGGATCGGACATATTCTTAAGGAAACGTTCGATTTGCTCGACGCGTTGCGCCTCATCGTCGGCTGTGGTGACCAGCAACTGAAGCGCCGCGATCTGAGGGCTGTCGGGCTTGGCAGCGCGTGCTGCCTTGTAGAGCTGCTCAGCTTTTCCTTGTTGCCCCGTCGATACGTACCGCGGCAGGAGAATGCGCAGTGCCGGCACATACGCAGGGTCGTCCGCCAACACCCCTAGCAGCTCCTTCTCGGCTTGCTCGAACTCGTCTTCGAGCATGAATACCATTGCCAGGCGCGTCTTCTCCTCTGCCGTCTGTCCGCCTAACTTCTTCCGTAACGGTTCGATCTTCTCGGTCTGGCCTAGCTGACGGTAGGCCTCAATCTTGGTCATCAAAGCCTGGCGATTGTCCGAATCGGCGTTCAGCACCATGTCCGCGTAGTGCAGGGCCTGTTCCGGCTGGTTCATTCGGTTATAGATGACACCCAACGTCAGCACCGCACCGAGGTTGCCAGGAATCGCCTCGAGCACCGCCTGCATCTGCGTTTCCGCCAGGCCGGGCTTGTTGGTTTTGAGGTAGAGGTCGGCCAAGACGCCTTTGTTACTGGCATACGTCCTGATATCATTTTGAGGCGAGACCACTCGATCCACTTTCTCAAGAAAGAGG
Organism: Phycisphaerae bacterium; assembly: GCA_035530655.1. Classification (GTDB taxonomy): domain Bacteria; phylum Planctomycetota; class Phycisphaerae; order UBA1845; family DATKUK01; genus DATKUK01. Next base: position 23,600 of record DATKUK010000012.1, on the reverse strand, counting down.
ATCGCCTCAGGCAGGCGACCGCTGGCGCGGTAGATCGCCCCTTGCAGGCTATCGGTCAAGTAGGTCTCGCGGTATTCAGCAATGGCTTCGTCGTGCTTCTGCTGGGCCGACGCCAAAAAAGCATTGCGATCTCCGGGTTCTCGCTCGGCCTGCGCCACCAGCGCCTGGCCCATCTCCACGAGCAGCATGAAACGTAGCGCTCGGTCCACGCTGGCGCGGTAGCTGGTTCGGTCAATGGGTCGGTCCAGGGCCGCCCGATAAAGCGTCAGAGCTTTCTCCACATCACCCAGATAGGTTTGGTAATACCTGCCCAGGTTTAGATAGATGTCGAAACGGTCCGGATCCAGTTGCTTGCCGTGTAGGAACGCCTGCTCGGCTTTGTCGTAGTCTTGCCGAGCCCAATACACTCGGGCCAGACACAGATGCGCATCCGGGTCGTCGGGCCCTAGTTCGACGGCCCGTCGTGCTTGCTGCAAGGCTTCGTCGGACTGGCGCTGTCCAGCCAGAAAGTACGCATAATTGACGTGCACTTGGACCAACTGCTCGTGCCGTTTCAACAGATCTTCGTAGACTTGCTTGGCTTGCTGTTCGAGTTGTTCCACGATCTCCTGGTCGGCGCGCTGCTGCTGAGCGTGAGCGCCCTGTCGCCTATAAAGGCTGGCCAAGGCCTCCGCGACGTTCGGATCATCGGGTGACAGCTCGCCGGCCCGATTCAGATACATCTCCGCCAAAGCCCAGGTGGGTGATATCAGACCATCGGACTCTGCCGCGCGCTGCTCGGCCTGCCGGAGCTTGTCGGTATCCGGTTCGAGCGTGTCGTTCAGCGTGATCTCTCGCATGTAACTGAGGGCCCAGCCACAGGCGTAATGGCCCAGTGGGCTCTCCCGCTCGCTATCGAGCGCCAGCAGGGCCCGTCCCTCTTCGAAGAGCACGGCGCAGTCGTTCGGCGCGGCCGACCTAGTCAGGCCGATCTTCAGTGGAAGCTGGCTCAACTCCAGCAGGAGTTCGACGATCGCCCTGCGGGGCTCGGGCATCGAGGTGTTGGCACGGATGGCACGCCGCCACGCCCCCTGGGCGTCTCGCGCGCTACCCATGCGCTTGGCGGCGTACCCGGCCTCCACCAACCACTGGGGGTCCTGGGCAACATTCCAGGCCTGAGTGTACGCGCGGTACGCCTTCTCGAAGTCACTCGCTTGGTACGCGTCGGTCGCCTGCTTGACGTAGGGCGTGGGATCGGTTTGGGGAAGGCTGGCGATCAACACCACGCCCCCTACCGCCACCACGACTAGCAGCCCAACCGTCAGGCCTGTCACCAGCTTCTTGTTAAGTCGTCGCTGTGCCATCATCCATCCGCCTGTTCTTGGGTTGGCTTGTCACACGTATTCGTTATCCGTCGAGGCCCCTTGCCGGCGCGTCGGAACGCCCGCCGACCTTCTGCCAATGCGGCCAGTGATCCCGCACCAGCACCGGCAGCAGCTTGGCCAACGCCTCCAGGCCGAGCGGACCCGAGCGGTCCGCGTCATGGGCGGCCGCGAAGGACAACTCCACCTTGCTGAAATACGCGTAGCGTGCGAACGGGTTGCCCAGGATCAGCCGAAGCCTTTCCCGATCGCACTCGTACTGGCCGTTGGCGCTGAATAGGTAAAGGACCATCGCCTCTTGCCGGGCGCCGAAGACCTGCTTGCCGAACTTCAATTGCCGCACCGGAATGTTCTCGCCCGCCGGTCCCAACTCGGGGACGGTCAGCGAGAGTTTCTTCGAGCCAAGTTGCTGGAAGCCGCCGCCAAGGTAACACACGTCCGGCACGTGCGGCACTTGATCCGGATCGCCCGTGTAATACGTAATCAGTACGTTCACGCGACTTAAAGGATCGCTTGGCGGGCGTCGTGTATCACGCAAGGTACAACTGAGATACTCGTCCGTACCCAACTCCTGGAGACCTTCGGCGGAGATCGCGTGGGTTTCCTCAAGCCGGTACTCCGGACCGAGCTGAGCGAAGTCGAACTGACGAAACGGCTGCTGCAGGGGCACAGGTCTCTTACGGAACTCCAGGCCCAGGAATCGCACCGTCGCCTCCAGTCCTATCGCCGACAGCAGCAGAATGACGGCGCAGACCACAAACGTCGCGCGCGAGAAGGCGGATTTCAGTCCGTCCAACGCAGTACTCACGGGCGGCGCTCCTTCTCATCTTCGCTGGCGGCTCTCGCGGTGGTCTCCGGTGCCTCGATGAACAGATTGCTCAGGATATATAGAATTCCGCTGAACAGGCTGAACGCCACGAACAGCATCACCAAGCCCAGGATCGTGTGGGCCGTGCCCTGGGCGTACTCGGGGCTCCAGTAAATGTGAATCAACCCCGTGATGGTCACGCGAAGCATGTTGCAGAAGATGGCAATGGGCACGCAGGCCGCCACCATCACCAGTCGATGCCACCACGGGCGGTCCGACAGATAGGCCATCGCCACACCCAACGCGCAAAACGCCATGAGTAGACGCATACCGCTGCACGCCTGAGCGACCCCCAGTTGGCCGGGCTCGCCGTGGAAGAGGTAACGGATAATCGTACCGTCACGCGCCGCTCGATCGACGCCCGGAGCGAGGTTGAGCACGGCAGCGGCCATCTCCGAAGCCAGCTTGCGCAGCGGAAGGGTGCTCACGTCGTACATCGTCGCCGGCCACGGCACCGCGAACATCAAGTAGGCGATCGGAAGCCACGCAATGCGCAGCACGCGCGGTCCTGCCAACATGATCGTCACGGCGAAGATCGTCAACACGATCGCCACACTTTTGGGGAAGCCCATTTTCAGAGGCCAGATCGCCGTGCCGTACATCGCCAGAGCCAGCAGAAGCAGCGGCAAGCCCCCAAAGTTCGGCTTGACGGGGACGTGTGCCAGCCGTTCGCGCTGCAGGTGCAGGAAATAGAGGCTGAACAACGGGACGATCAGACCGTGCGACCAATCGCCGCTATGTGTCCAAGTGTACGTCAAACGCCGCAACTCATGCCCGTATAGCCAGAGCATCAGCCCCGCGACGACGGCGACCTGCCACAGCCCCGCCGGGCCCAGCAAGTCGACCCACGTCGGCTCCGAGGCCCTACGCCGGGTGACCGTGGCCGATGTTCGACGGGACGCAAAGCGGTTTGCGGGCGCACCACACATGATTGACTCGGGTCAGGCTCCGACGTCCTCAGGCGTGACACGGCGATGTCGAAGGGTCCGTCGCCGACTCACGGCAGTATGCTTCCAACCGTCGGAAAGCGAGCCGCCCGTTCCGCTCGCCGTCGATCTCTTGGGTTGGCCTGCGAGCCATAGGAATCGATGTCGGCGAAGTTGCGGTCGTACACGAAGCCAAAGCCGTAGCTGATCCGAAACGCGTTCCGGACCACCAGCAGAAACGGCGCCAAGGCGTGTGTTCCAACATTCACCGTGTCGTTAGGTCGCAAAAAGATATCCGGGGCTTTCCCGGCAAAGATTCTGTCCACGTCCACCTGCACAACCTGCTCGCGATCACGCCCGAGCCGTCGGGTGATTTCGCACTTGCTCGGCCAGGCCATCCCCGAGAGCCCACCGGCCTGCGCGATCGCCTGCTTCAGCGTCATCTCACGTCCGGTCAGCGAATACACACCCGGGCGCTGGATGTGACCCATCATGTAAAACTCACCGATCGGCCCGATCGGCACGCGAATCGTGTCGCCGTCGCGAATCACAATATTGTAGCGGCTCTGCCCCTCCAGGAGCGGTCTGACCGGGATGCCGATCACGCGACCCTCGGCGAGAGGCTCGGCCAACGACTCCCAATCGAACTCCCGCTGTTGCGGCTCGCCTTCCGAGGGCTCAGCCGCCTGTCCGTCTGGTGATGTCTTCAGCTCCACCCATTCACCATTCACCCACATCCAGTTGGTCAGCGGAGGCGAATCTATCGAGCCAGCGCCTTCCGCCTCAGCCGACTCGCCGGGAGAAGGCGCGCCGGCTCCGGCCGGGCCCAGAGCCTCGAGGAGTTGCCGCTGGTCGGCCTCGAAGGCCGACCCCCCGGCCGGCTGACTTCCGGGCACCGCGTACGCCGCCAATTCACCCAACGGTGGGTCCGTCCGATCGGGCATCCCCATCCGGTCACTGCCCGCCGGTGCGGTCGATCGCTGATCGCCCTGCTCAATTGGCGCCGCTGTCGCCGGCGACACGTCTGCCGCGTCCGGCTGCGACTCGGCAGGACGAATCACGTAAATCTCTTCCACGGTCGGCGGGAAGTCGCCCGCCGCCGAGATTGCATCCAGCAAACGGAACTCGGCCCGAGGAATGAAGTAGGTCCCAGGTCGGGCCACCGAGCCCAGCATGTTGTACTTCCGGTTTCGTTGCTCTTGGACAATGACCCGGACCTGAGCGTCTCTGATCTTGTCCCTGAGTTGCTCGACGATGCTTAGCTCTACTTGGCGAGCAGTCTTACCGCCCGCCTTGACACGGCCGATGCCCGTCAGCGTCACGTAACCGCTGTCGGTCACCCGATCTCGTTCCACCCACGGAGCACCCAGTTGCAGCAGGTCCAGCACGCTGACGTCCACCACATCGCCCGAACCGATCACGTAATCGACCGACTCGGTGACCATATCCTCCGGCGTCGGCTCGGTCGCGTCAGGCACACCCGGCGGCTCGTCGAGGATACTGATCACCGTCCTGATGTCATGGGTGACGCTGGCCTGCTCGAAACGTCCGACCTGGGAGGGGTCCAGCCAGCCCTGCCAGAACGAATGACACCCCGTCAGCAGGACACCCAGGACCATCAACCCCGGCCGCATAAACGCGGCCAATCCCTTGGCATGCTCCATACGTACGATCCCCGAGTCATCCAGGCGCCTACAGACCCACAACTCAAACTGGGTCCGTCGACCTGCCGTCCGTCGCATCCCTTCCGTACGATTATCGGCCCATCGGCCGTCAAACCAGTAGACTCTCACTGCCACCAGACACAAACACTTACAGCCGCCGTTTAGCCTACAAACCACGATCTGTCAAGCCTTTAAGACCCAAAGGGCTTGCCGCGCCTTCCTCTGCCGACGCGCTTCAGCAGGCAGAAAGCCTGTTGCGACCGGCGCTATTCGACAAGCGCAACACATAATCTTACGCACGAATCGGCGGGTCAGTTCGAAGCCGGTGCCCAGCCGGCCACTTTCCCCTAGAGCAGACCTAGCAGCGTCTGGCAGACCGCGTCCACCTGCTGCTCGGTCATCCGGCCATGAAACGGCAGGGCCAGCGTACGGTCGGCCACCGACTCGCAGATGGCAAAGTCGCCCGGCCCCAGGCCCAATCGCTGGCGATACACCGGCTGGAGATGAATGGCCGGAAAGTAGTCGCCACAGCCGATACCCCGCTCTCTCAGTACTGATAACACGCGCTGGCGGTCCTGCGGGGTGTAGCTGTCAGCCAGTTTGACGACCATCACGAACCAGCTCATCTGCACGTCAGGGCCCGGCTGGATCATCGTCACACGCGGGTCGCCGGCCAGCCGCTGTTGGTACATCCGGGCCACCGCCGCACGGTTGCCCAGCAGCTCATCGACGCGGCGCATCTGCGCCAGGCCCAACCCGCAGCTCATCTCGGTGATGCGGTAGTTGTAGCCCAGCCGCGCGTGCTGTAGCCACTGGCCCGAATCATCGCGCCCCTGGTTGTGCAACGAGCGCACCAGGGCGGCCAACTCGGGATCGCTGGTGACCACCATGCCCCCTTCACCGGTGGTGATTTGCTTATTGGGGTAGAAGGCGAACGTACCGAACTGACCAAAGCTGCCCGCCCGCTTTCCTCTGTAGGCGCCGCCGAGAGCCTCGCAGGCATCCTCAATCACCGCCAGACCGTGCCGGTCGGCGATCGACATGATGCGGTCCATTGGGCAGGTCTGCCCGAACACGTGCACGGGCAATATGGCACGGGTTCTGGGGGTGATGGCGGCCTCGATCCGATCGACATCGATGGCCCAGCTAACCGGATCGATGTCCACAAACACCGGCCGGGCCTGCTGATAGAGGATGACGTTGGCCGAGGCGACAAACGAGAACGGGGTGGTGATCACCTCGTCGCCCGGGCCGATCTCCAGCGCCGCCAAGGCCAGGTGCAGCGCGGCTGTCCCACTCGATACGGCGACGGCCTGCGTTGTGCCGATGTAGTCGGCCACAGCCCGCTCGAAGTCTTCACGGACCGGACCGAGGGCGAGCCGCCTACTGCGCAGCACCTCAAGTACTGCGTCGATCTCCTGCTGTCCGATGTCCGGCTGACTGAGTGGGATGTCCATGCACCGCTCCGTAGGCAAAGATCGGTGCGATTATAACGTGCCGACCCAAAGAGTGTTACGGGTGGGCAGGTCGGTAGCACACACCTCAGGCCTGCGTGGAGGTGCGCTCTTGGCAGAGCGAAAGATCATCCACGCCAGACCGAAAGGCGCGACAAAAAAACGTGAAAACTAAAGCATTAGTTGACGCCTTCAGATTGCGTGGTATATTTCAACTAAGGATTTAGTTTCACCTCTCGGGTTTGCTTCGGAGAATCACGGATGTCAAACAAGAACGGCAAGCGTCTCACGCCGGCTGAGGCGCTGATTATGGACGCGGTGTGGGAGCTGTCGGAGGCCACGGTGCGCGAGGTGCAGGAGCATCTGGCGCCCGTCAAGGCGATGGCTTACAACACCGTGCTGACGATGATGCGGATCCTCCGCGAGAAGGGCTTTCTCGTGGCGGAGCGGAACGGCCGCGTCGACGTCTATCGGCCGGTGGTGACGCGGCAGCAAGCCGCCCGCTGGTCGCTCAACGAGCTGATCGATCGCTTCTTCGCCGGGTCGGCGAGGGCGCTGGTCAGCCAAGTGCTCGACTCGGGCAAGCTCAGCCCGGCCGAGATCAAACGCATTCGCCAGGAAGTCAACACAAAGCTGCGAGAGAAACCTTCGTCCGGGGGCGCGTGATGAGTCCGCTGGCAGAAACACTGAATCGGTTCGGGGCGTGGCTGGTCGAGAACTTGTGGCACATGAGTGTCGAGCTGGCGATCCTGGCCGGCGTGGTGGTCGCGGTGATCTGGCTGTTGCGGATTAAGTCGCCGCCGCTGCGGCACGCCTTCTGGTGCCTGGTATTGGCCAAGCCGGTGGCCACGTTTCTGGTGGCCTCGCCGATCTCTCTGTACTGGTTCCTTCGCCCGCCGGTGATCGAGGTGGCGCCGCCGCCGGCACCACCGGCCGCGGTCAGGCCGGCGACGCCGCCGGTGGCTCGCCCGATGATGCGCTACGACATGCCGCGGCGGATCGCTGCGGGGGAGGTGGTCCAGCCGGAGTCGCTTTGGCGACAACTTACCTGGCAAGGCGGAATGGGGCTGGCGTGGCTGGGGATCGGGTTGGCGTTCGGCGTGCGACTGATCTCCGGCTGTGCGTACGTTGCCTTCCTGCGGCAGACGGCGCGTCAGCAGCGAGACGGCCCGTTGGCCGAACTCGTAGGCGAAGTGACCCAATCGATCGGGCTGCGGCGACGCGTGGCCGTCGCGGTGTCGGATGTAGCCCACGGGCCTGTGTTGGCGGGGGTCATCAAGCCGGTCATCCTGCTGCCACGCCACATCTCGGACCAACTGTCGACGCATCAAGTGAGGCTGATCGTCGCCCACGAAGTGGCGCACGTGCGTCGCTTCGACAATCTGTTCCTTTTGATTCAGCGTCTGGCGGAGATGTTCCTGTTCTTCCACCCGACCGTCTGGCTATGCGGATGGGCGATGCGGCGCGAGGCCGAGTCGGCCTGTGATGACGCGGTGCTGGCGGTCTACGGCGGGTCGACCCAGTACGCCGACAGCCTGACGCGGGTGGCCGAGATGCGCGACGGGCTGACACGCCGCCTGCTGGTCAACACGTTCGCCGCGGCGGAATCGAACTTCTCGCAGCGCGTGCGTCGTATCCTTGGCGGCCGCCCGGCAAGGACGGCACTGGCAATGAGTGCCGTGTCGGTCGTTGCTCTGGTCATCATCGGCTGCCTCGATCTGCCGCGTGCGGCAGATCGAAAGCCGGTTGCGCAGAAAGAGGAATCACCCATGAGCGGAAAGACAAACATCAAGACCTCGGAAGAGCTGGCCGCGACCCTCCGCCGCGAGGACGGCAAGGTATGGATCGACGGCGTGCCGGCGCAGCAGGGCAAGAACTCGGTGTTGGCGGCGATGACCAGCATTCTGCAGGCCGCAGGCGAGGATGTGACCTATGAGTACCTGATGGGCGTGAGCAGCCGGGCGTTTCGGCTTCAGTTCAACTGGTGCCCGTCGGCGCCGCACTCCGCCTGCGGGTTCAACACCTTCGAGCCGGCGATGAAGGCGATGGGCTGGGCGTGGACGAACTATCCCATGTGCAACATCGGCAAGCGGACAGTCACAACGGCAGAGATCGCCACAGCCCGCCAGGCCGTCGAGCGCAGCATCGACTCGGGGCTGGCCTGCACGTTCGGCAGCGAGGAAGCAGGTGTCGTGGTCGGCTACGAGCCGGCGACGCAGGTGGTGCCGGGCCTGCTGCGCCGCACCGACCGCCCCACACCCTATCACGCACCGGTCAAGAAGTATCCGTGGGGGGTCACCGTCTACCGGAAACGCACCGAGCCGGCGCCATCGCGACGCGAAAGCATCCTTTGGTCACTCATGACGGCCGTGACGAATGCGCACACCGAGAAGTTCGATCCCGGCAACTACACATCCGGCTTTGCAGCCTGGGAGAGATGGATCGGCGAACTGTCGGGCCAGAAGAAGGTGCACTGGCAAGCCGACCAGGACGACCCGGGCAAGATCGTCCGGATCGACCAGTTGGACGAGGGCGCGTATTTCAGTGCATGCCTGGGCAACGCCTGGTGTTACGAAAGCCTGATCGACGCCCGGCAGGCGGCGGCGAAGTACCTCCGTTCGATCGTGGAGGAGTTCTCGCCAGAAGCGGGCGCGCACCTGACGGCAGCGGCCGACCACTACGAGAAGGTGGCCGACACCCTGAAGCCAACTGCCAAACACGCACGCTACCCGTGGCAACTGAAGGGGCAGGAGAACTGGACCGAGGCGATGCGGCAGGCACAGACAGCGGCACTCAAAGATGCCCTGGCCTTCGAGCGGCAGGCCGTTGCGGAGATCCAAGGTGCCTTGGACGCGGAGGATGCCGTCGCCGCGGCTGACTGAGCCGACACCGAAGTTCGGCCGTCAGCCTTGCGAGGCCAGCGAGCGAATCAGCTTCAGGTCGAACTCGCCTTTGACGCCCCAGCCGCGCTTGCCCTTGGGGATTTGCGGGCGGAACTGCTCGTATAGCGCGAACGCCCTGTCGGTAAGCTCGCTCGGCTTGAGGGCGCGGGCAAGTTGTCGCAGGGCCTTGCGGGCGGCTTCGAGGTCGTCGCCGAACTTCTGGATGAGGTAACGCTCGACGCTGTCGGGATCGATGGGCTTGTCCTTGACCACCGCTCGGACACCGTCGTCGGTGTTCTTGGCCGGCACGCCGCGACCGCACAGGTCGACCCAGAAGTCCTCGCCCAGTCCCACCTTCTTGGGCGGTTTGCCGTGGGCGGTCTTCTTCTCGGAGTAGATACCGAGGCTGCGCCCCTTGGCCTGCGCGTTGAGTCCGGCCAGGGCTTTGCCGAGCGTCAGCGATGCCTGGCGATCATACCCCAATCGCTCAGCCACCACCGCCGCCCACAGCGTCAGCACCGGCGCCCGGTTGATCATGATGGGTTCGGCCATGTTGCGTTGCCCTCCGATCGTGGTGAGTCTAGGCAGGACAGCGAGGGGTTTTCGTCAACTGGTCGTCCTCGACTTGGCTCAGAAATGCTGGCCAGCTCAAAAAACGTTGCTCATCTTAGGTCCCCGTTCCGCGAATAACCCGTGCGCCGCCCGGGGTCCAGCATCTTGCCGATTCTGGCTACGCATCGGACAGGGTTCTTAGCGAGCTGGCACTCCCAAATGCGACCAACCTTCCATCCTTGTTGGCGCAACATACGGGTCGCTTTGCGGTCTCTAGCCTTGTTCCCTTCAAGCTTCTTGCGCCAAGCCCCAACGTTCGTCCTTGGGTTTACGTTCTTGCCGCAGTCGTGGCCGTGCCAAAAGCACCCGTCCACAAACACCGCAACTTTTGCTCTTGGCCACGCGAAGTCCGGCCGCCCAGGTAGCGCTTGGTGCCTTCGCCAACCACACAGTCTCGCCTTGCGCAGCAATGACGCGAGACACTTCTCCGTAGTCTTGTTTCCCTTGCTGCGCACTCTCGACATCAACTGCCCACGAGACAATCCTCCAAAGGTCGTGCATTCGTTTTCGGCGTTTCCGGGCCACCGGCTCATTCCCTCGTACCCCCCTTTTGGAGCGCGATGGGCGTTAAGTGCCTCCAGCACCTTCTTGCCAGCCAGCTCTGCATAGCGCGGCGGAACGGCGTTGCCAACGAGATCACAAACGGCACCCATTTGGTCGGTGACGAGGCGATAATTCTCCGGGAACCCTTGAAGCAGCGCTGCTTCACGGACGGAAATGGTATATCGACGCTTGTCCGGGTGCCCAAACCTGCCCATGCATGGGGTCGTGCATCCACCCGTGATGGTCGGTGACGCCTGGTCCCACGCCATCCTCCCGTACACGTTGGTGAAGCCATCGTAACCGTTTTGGTGGCAGCGCGGGCGTACTGATTCGTCTACCCTCAACCACGTCTGTCCGGGTTCCGCCGCTTTTAAGCGATCCTTGGTTTGCGGTTGAAGATCTGGAACCACGTGCCAGTTGTGCGCCTGCGGTCCACCGTTACCGAGTGCCGTGCTCAGGGTAACCGGCGCACCCATGTGATGGATGGCATCTCTCACCGTGGTCCACGGCGCCAAGTCGGAACCGCACTTTGGTGAGCGGGCGTGCGAGGGGTTCGGGAAAGCGACTTTGAAGCCGTGCCCCGCGAGAAGGACCAAGCGTCGGCGAGACTGCGGGAGGCCAAAGTCAGCCATCTGCTCAATGCGCCAGTCGTACTGATATCCGAGACGCCGCAGGACATTCAGGAACTTGTCGAAGATGAATTGCCCTCGCCCAGCGAGGCCAGGAACGTTCTCCATCATGATCGCCTCGGGCCGAATCTCCTGGATGAGTTTAGCCATCACCAGCAGAAGCTCGTTACGGGGGTCTTTCCTCTTGTACTTGGCCGTCAGGGAACAAAACCCCTGACAAGGGGCGCATCCCGCCAAGAGGGCAACGCTCTTGCTTCTGGCAGCCCGTAGAATTTCCTCAGCAGATACCTCGCGGATGTCCTTTTCGATCAACCGGGTACGACGGTTATTCCATCGATAAGTTGCCGCCGCGATGGGGTCGATCTCGACTGCAACTGCGACGCGAAATCCCGCGTCTCGGAGGCCCTTGGTAAGGCCGCCGCATCCGGCGAATAGGTCTATGGCAAGCGGTCGTGCATAATTCATCTTCATTACTTCTGTTGCTTCCTCCCGGCCTTTTTCTTGCCAAGCCCCGTCTTTCTTGACGAGCCCTTCTTTGATCGTCCATGGCGCAGTACAAGGGACGCTCCTATCTCGTCCAGCGCTTGAATACGCGGGTCCCGTGCGGATGCCCTGGCCTTCACCACTTCCAGGTAATCACGATGCATTGCCAAAGTTGCTTCCAAAAGGTCTTCGAAACGCCATACTCTGAGCGTTCCCATCTTCTGCATGTCATGGGCGTACAGCCGATCCTCATGCCGAATGTCTTCGCAGATCAGCAAGCCAGCAATGGATGTTCGCTTTTTCTCAGAATCAAGTGGTCCTTCAATTAGTTTGTTTTTCAGGAAGTAAATATACCTGTTCAGCTTGTCCAATTCCCCCTTACCAACTTTGTCTCCGGGACGTTTTATTTCAACGATGTGCGCAACATACCTTCCATCTCCCAGGCAAAAGAAGTCAAGGCGTTGTTGTCCATCCTTCGATCGCGTCTTCTTCAGGCTGAATTGCGCCGCCAATACGTTGTCCAATGATTTCTCGTGATGAAGCAAGGTCCACTTTGGGTCAATCAACCACGGATGGTCCCTGAGGTAGTCCTGCATGTCCGGCTTCTCGGGGACCTTGTCCCTTATCATCTGGGCGAATTTGCGGATTATTTCGACGCGCCCCTTCACGAGGTGCGCCGTGTTGACGGCCTCGATGATGTCCCACTCAGAGAGGACTTCAGAGAGCCGAACGACGTCCTGGGTGGACGCGGCGTTGAGCTGTCGTATGGCGTCAAGGAAGCTGCGATTCGTGAGGGCGTTGTAGGCAAACTCCACGAGCTCGTCGGCAATGTCTTTGCCTTCCCTATCCTTGTCCAGCTGAGGGATGGCGCAGATTTTCTCAACAACCGCCTTGAAGATCTTGCGCTCCCGCTCCGGCAGATGCTCCGCCTGCTGAAGGTACTGCACTATCTTCGGACTCTTGGCCTTTGCCTCACGACGCTTGTCGGCCCATTGCTCCAGCAGCTCCCTTATTCTCTTCCGACCCCAGTCCCCTAAGGGGGCCGCAATGGGGTCCTCCCATCGAACGGTACCCCGGTCGGTCGCAATGAGGTCAACGCTTTCGTCAAGGAAATCAGCCTTGATCTCACCCGTCAGGTACTGCATTCCATGCTGGCCCCACACGCCGCCGCTCAGGTCGAAGAACCAGGGCGTTTGTGCCAACTTACCGCGCACGTAGACCACGAATCCGCGCTGTTCCTCGTTGGCGATCGTGTCCTTGCAGAAGCCCGCCCACCATTGAATCTGCTCGCCGTTGTGGAGGTCGGCCGTATTCCACTTTCCGGGAGTTGGGGGGAACCGGAATTGAAAGGGGATTTCCTGTCGAGAAATGGCTTGTCCGTTCACGTGGACGGTAAAGGTCTTGTCTAGTACCAGCAGCCGCCGAGCGATGCCACGCTTGAACTGGTCCTCGTCGATGGCACGCTTAATCTTTAACTGCGACAGGGTCACTACAGACCCTGGTTTCTCCTTGGTGCCTACCCCATCGTCGGCGAGCATTTCGGGCGTGTACCCCTGCGTGTCGGCGAAGCTTGGGCTTTTGGTCAGTGCAGTGAAATCCAAGGCAAAGTGGGCGATTTGCTTCCTCTTTACCGTTCTGATGTCGATCCGGTGGGCAATCCCGAATCCCGCAAGCTTTCCGATGCCCTTCCGCCCCTGGACCTTGCGGGGCTTCAGTCCGTTGTAGGGCGTGGTCCATTCGCTTCCACCGGCGCGTCGATCGTACCCCACGGACAGGTAAAGCGAGTTGCATTCCTTAAAGCTCATTCCGTGCCCATCGTCCTTGACGATGATTTCGTCGGTTTGCTGTATAGCGCGTCCAGTGGGAATGGTAATCCACACGTTCTTCGCCATCGCGTCATAGGCGTTGGAAATGAGTTCTGAAATGGCGGGCACAGCGCCGGAGTACATCTGCAGCCCGAGATGCTTGAAGAGCTGTCCGGCTACGGTCATCTTGTATTGGCGTTTACCACTTGGTTCCTGCGCTCGTTTACGCGCCATGGTTACACACCCTCTTGGACATCGTGTACAAGTACATGGTACCACGATGCCCGCAGTTGCCCAACCGTCTGCGATCGGCAGCCGATCATTCGCCGGCCTCGGGCGCGGCGGTCGCCTCTTCCACCAGCTCGAAGAACTTGCCCGTGGCGGCACACAGCAGGGCCACGTTGACGACGATGTCCTGCCGCGCGTGCACGATCTCGGTCTGCCGTTCGGCAAGCGTTCGTCGCCTGGCCAGCAGATCGTCGATGTTCAGCGCACCGCGGCCGTACTCGTCCAGGCCCTTCTGATAGTCCTCAACGTAGCGCGGCAGGTTCCGCGGCAGCTTCACCACGTTGGTGCGAAGTGTGTCCAATTGAACCATCGGGCCGATCGCCTCGACGTGGATTTCGTTCTTCCTGGCGCGAATAGCCTCGCGGTTGCGTTCGATGTTGGCCAGCGCTTCGCGCTCCAGGCTGCCGGTAATCCGCGGATCGACGGCCGACAGCAGCGCCGTGGCACTGACGTTCCAGCTTGACTCGCCCTGGTCGTCCTGGGTGCCCTCCAGACTCGACTCGCCCGCCAACTCCAGCGACGCGTCCCATTTCCCGCGGCGAGCGAGATCGAGCTGTGCTTCGGCGCTGCGGACGGCGTTGTTGAGAATGGCCACCTCCGGATCGCTGGCGATGCTTTCGGCCAGCACCTGGTCGTAAGGCCGACCGGCGAACGGGTTGAACGGCTTGTCCAGAATGTCGATCGACGCCTCGAAGGGCAGTCCGATCGCACCCTTGAGGGCTTCGACCTCAACCTGGCGACGTCCTACGAAGTCGCGGTATTCCGCGTCGACGGTCTCGATCTCGGCCTCGATCCGCTGGAGGTCCTCAGTGCTAGAGGGACCCTGATTGGCCTGCACCCGGCGCGCCAGGGAGCGCAGGTCGTCTAACCACTGCTCGTTCACATCGACGCGGCCACCAAGGCGCAGGGCGCCGCTGTAGTAGAAAAAGGACTCGCGGATACGGAACCTGACTGTCTGGAGATACTCGAGCTGAGCGTCGCGCAGATCGTTCTGGCGCTCGATGTCCTCGCTGGCACGCTGAAGCGCCTGACGGGACGTCCACAGCGGGTACAGCAGCGAGCCCTTGACGAAGGAATGACTGCTCCGATCGCCGCCCCAATATTCGTCGCCCGCGTGATACCCCGCGCTCAGATCGAGGCGGCTGGTATCGAAGAACTGCTTGGTCATAAACAGCTCGGCTTCGTGGTTGCGCTCGCGGCTCTTGCCGTCGTTGGGGTCGCGGTCGCCAGACAGCTCGTTGGAGAGCCGCACGCCCGGGGTGAAGGCGTCCCTGGAGGTGTAGAAGAAATCGTAGCGGGCCTCCTCAGCCTTGAAGGCGTGGTAGTCGGCCTTGATCGCCGGCTGACGGTCGAAGGTGAGCCGAATGATGCTCATCGGCACCAGCACGAAATGCGTCGGCTCGGCCGGCTGGCTGGTGGCTGGCTGTGTCGCCGACGGCCAGCGGGCCTTGGCCGGGCGAGTGGTGGCGGTGTATGTCTGCCCTTGCGGAACGGGCATCCGCAAACCGCTGTCGACCGTCTGCGAGGGCGTCGTGCCCGCACAGCCGGCGCCCGCCAGCGCCGCCGCCCAAGCGGCCACGGCCAACCTTGAACCACTACGGATTTGCCGAGTCATTTCGTTACCGCCCGGCTGTCTCAGTCGGCACCGTTGGGACTATTTATCGTCATGCGCCCCGCCTTGGCCACAGGGCCGGCCGCCCGAGAAGTCGGCGCGACCGACAGACCGACGTCTATTCCACCCGATCGATCCGGCAGGCCAAGTCGATCGTTACCGGATACACGTTGACCCATAAATACTGCTGAGTCGTGCCGACCTTGTCGGTGCGAAGCACCTTGCCGTCGGCCGGGTCGATCCAAGTGATTCGGAACGAGCCGGGTCCGGTGTGCACGTACATGCGGTTTCGCCGGTCGGGCGCGCTCGGCCGGCTGTGGCTCGCGAAATGCTGGAGATAGACCACCGACGTTTGCCCATTGGACAGTGCGTAAACGCGAACCTCGTTGTGGTCGCGATAGCTGCACTCGACCGGTCGCATGTCGACGGGCAGATCGCGTGTAAACTCGTTGAGCACGCGGAAGTACTGCCGGCTTTCGGGGCCAAGGTAGGCGTTGGCGTTGCCGCGATAGGGCCGGCCGCCACGGCTCTTGACGGCTGAATACCAGAACAGCATGCCGCTTTCGTTCATAAACGCCGTCCACACGGCGATGCGCCACTTGACCGGATCGTAGCTGCTCAGCCACCCCTGATTGCCGAACTCGGTGTTCTGCACCAGCTTGCCGTAGGACTTGAACTTGCCGATCTGCTCGGCGACGTAGGCGTCGACCTGGTTGGCGGGCATGCCCATGTACTCGTGCCACGTGACGATCTCGCACCAGTCCTGGTCGGGCCGAGCATAGTTGGTGGTGATGATGTGGTCGTACGGGTCGGCGTCGCGGACGACTTTCGCCAAGTGCGCCAGGTAGTCGTTGGGAGCAAACGAGTCCTCGTTAAACAGCTCCCAGACGTCGACGAAGCATCCGAACCGCGCGACTACGTAATGCAGGTAGGCCTCCTGCTGGGGCAGGTTGTCGGCCTGGAGCGACTTGTACTGCTCGAGGTCGCGAATCCGGCCGAAGATGCGCTTGGCGTTGCCCCACAGGCTCATGTCCTCGAACAGGTTGACGATATGACAAAAGCCGTACCGTTTCTGGAGCCGCAAGAGATCGTCCATACGGGCGGCCAACTCGGTGTCGTATCGGTCCAGCGGTCCGTCCGGACGGATGAGCTGGAGTTCGCCGCGATCGAGCTGCCATCGCAGCAGGTTGACCGCGCCCTGGAACGTCTCGCACCACTCGGCTGCCGACACCGACCCCCAGGTTTGGCCACGCCCCGTTGTGTCCAGCCCCACCCGGAAGTAGCCGCCGGTCTGCACGCCGATCGGGTAAAACGGCATGCCGTCGTCGTGCTGGAAGCGATAGGGATTGATCTTGGAGATCCGCAGGAAGCCATGGCGGTCGCCAGACGTACAGCGGAATCGGCCGGGCGTGCTGACCGTCGCAGCACCGACCAGCCGAGCCGTGTACGACCACTCGCCCAATTCGTCGGGCACGAAGCGGACCATCCACCGGTCGCCGCCATAAAAGAAGCCGGGCACCTCGATCTTGCGGCCACTCGGCGATGTGAACTCGGCTGATGCCCGGGCGGCGGTGAACGGATTGTCGAACGTCTCGGTGCTGGTCAGCACGACTTCAAAGACGTCATAGCGCTCGACCGCCAGCAGGGATGAGGGCTGCGTCGCCGGCTCGACAGCATCGGCCCACCGCGCGGTCGCGATAACCGCAACGGCCACCAGAAGCCCGCGCCACGTGTCCGCCCGTTGCTCGGTCACACCAGCCATACGCACCATCGCCGGCAAAGCTCCCAGAAGGCGCGTGGGACCGCCCAGGGTCGCCCGCGCCGCGGCGAATCATACCAGACCGCGGAACCCTGATGAAGCAACTCGGACGCCGACGGGGCCATCAATGCCGCAACAGCCACCCCTGCTCGCCATCGCAGGTACCGGCGTCGACGTGCAGGCCTGCATCGTGTGTGCCAACATGTACGGGGTGGCCGACAAGCTCCGCGAACTGGGCATTACCGTCCGCGGCATGGGCAAGCCGCTGACCGACATGCTCCAGTCGGGCTGGACGCTGCTGAGCGTGTAGCGAGCGTCCCGTCGGACTATGCGCGTGGAGGGCGTCATTCTGCTACAATCGTGTCCTGGCCGAGACTTGGAGATTCCGGCACAACCGTCGTCTGAGTAGCGGAAGCATGGCACAGTCAGGTAAGAATAAGCAGGTCACGTTCGAACAGGCGCTCGAGAAGCTCGAGGCCATCGTCGAGGACATCGAGCAGGGCAAGATCGGGCTGGAGGAGTCCATCACCAAATACGAAGAGGGTATGGGCCTGATCCAACACTGCCGCAAGGTGTTGGCCGACGCGGAGATGAAGATCCAAAAGCTCCAGGCCGACCAGCAGGGCAACCTCGAGCCGACGCCCTTCGAGCCGCCCGAACCCGAGGGCGCCGACGCCGACGAAGACTGACCGCCGCAAACCGTGGCGCGGCGCTTCGGTCGGTCGTTTGCCTTCGCGCGCGATGCGATTCGCGCCAACCGTTTACCGGCGACCCGATACGGAATCGCTCGACACTTTCGCATCAACCGTTTAGCGGCGACTCGACACAGGATCGCTCGCTCCCCCAGCGCCAGTGGTTTACCGACGTTGGTTGTGGTCGGAGTTGTTTAGCGGCGACCCGTCAGGGGAGCGTTTACCGACCGCAGGAACGCACACACTCTCCTGCACTTCAAAAACTCTGCGGCGACGACCCATGCACCATCCGCACACAACGTGGTCGCCGGCGCCGATTGCCGCTATAATCCCCGCCCCAAAAGCTTACGGAGGTGTTTGCTTGAACGAGCTGCGTGCCATCATCTTCGACTGCGACGGCGTGATCGCCGACACCGAACCGGTGCACTACGCCGCCTTTGCCCGCGCCCTGAGCGAGCATGGAGTGTCTCTCTCGCGGCAGGAGTATTACGAGCACTGCCTGGGCTACGACGATGCGGGGGTGTTCGTCCACGCCTTCGCCCACGCGGGCAAGCAACTCGGCGAGCAGCTCTGGGCCGACCTGCTGGAGCAGAAACGCCGACTGTACCTGGAGATGATCGAGCGTGATCTTGCCCCCCTGCCCGGCGTGCAGCAACTCGTACGAAGCGCAGCCCAGCACTGGCCGCTGGCGATTTACTCGGGAGCGATTCGACCGGAGGTCGATCTGGTCGTGCAGCGACTGGGTCTCGACGGGTGCTTCAAGGCCATCGTAACGACCGAAGACGTTGCGGTCGGCAAGCCCGATCCGCAGGGTTACCTGTTGGCGCTGGAGCGCTTGCGGGAGGCCGCCCCGCTCGAACCGCCGCTGCAAGCCCGCGAGTGTCTCGTCGTCGAAGATTCGCTGCCCGGCATCAAAGCCGCCCACGCAGCCGACATGCGGGTGCTGGCGGTTACCACGTCGCACGCGGCCGAGCAGCTTGGCTCAGCCCAAACCGTGGTCGACTCGCTCGAAAGTGTGGACGTGGAGTTCTGCCAGGCGTTGTTCGCCCGCTAGGGGCGAGGGGCGCCCCGGGCATCGGCACGGGCGAGCGCCGAGCCCGCACCGCGCCCATGCCGGGGTGCGACCACAAGCGATTACCAGCTCTCCCACAGCCAGTCCCAGCCGTAGGAAACCTCTTCGTACTCTTCGTAGTACTCCTCCTCGTAAACCTCCTCGATCACGTAGGTTCCGCCGTAGCTGGTCGGCTGGCTGAACAACCCGCCCTGCGAGAAGGGCGTGAAGTAGCCGAACGCCCCATCGTCAATCGTACACCCGCCGTACTGACCCAAAGCCAGCATGCCCACCGCCAATGCCGGCACCAACCATTTGCCCGTGATTCGCCGGATCATGATCGCACCTCCATTTGGTCCATTCCTGCGTTTCGCTGACGCCCTCGCCGGCTCTCGCCGAGCGATGGGCCGGTTCCGCCCTGCCCGATGGCGTCAGGCCCGACCTTCCGCTATCCGTAGACGTCGATCGATTATATTCTATTGTGAACAATTTCCAAAAGCAGACAGTTTTTTTGTGTGGCCCGCCCGTGGCGGCTTTCGGCCTTTGTCGAAGCTGCGGGCGCCCCTACAATGCCCTCGCGACGAGGCGGCCTCGCCGCAGGGGCGGACAAGGAGAGTTTGGACCTAAGGCTTTGTGTGGAAAGGTTTTACGGCCAATATCAGGCCCGGCTAAGCATCACGGACGGGATCTGCCGGGATCAAGGACCGAGGTCTGACGCTTTGGAGTCATTATGAGCGGAAACGTGTTGGCGTGCCGGCTGGGCAGCTACAAGCAGTTCGTCCAGACGGCGTGGACACATCTGCCGACCATCGGGGTGGGCCATATCGAGACGACCGTGCCGACGGCGGACGAGGCGGCCGACCTCCGGGCCAGGCTGGATGCGTCGGGGCTGAAGGTCAGCTCGTTCCAGGTGCGGCTGGACCTTAACGACGAGCGGGTGATCGAGACGGCCGGCGAGGGGTTCGTCGTGTGTGAACAGTTTGGGGTGGATCGCGTGTTCACCAGCGTTAAGACCGGCGACGGCCCGCGCGAGCAGGCCTACGCACGTCTGAGAGCTATCGGCGACGCGGCGCGAAGACATGGCGTGATCGTGGTGATCGAGACGCACCCGAACCTGGCCACCAACGGCGACGTGGCGGCCGATACGATGCGGGCCGTGGACCATCCCAACGTGCGGGTGAACTTCGATACAGCCAACATCTACTTCTACAACGAGGGCACCGACGCGGTCACCGAGCTGCGCAAGGTGCTGCCGTACGTGGAGGCCGTGCACCTGAAGGACACGCGCGGCGGCGTGGGGCAGTTCGACTTTCCGACGCTGGGCGAGGGCGTGGTGGACTTTCCGACGGTGTTTCGGCTGCTCAACGAGCGGGGCTTCGCCGGCCCGTTCACCATGGAGCTCGAGGGCAGCCAGGGCGTCGAGCGCGACGAGGAGCAGATCAAGCAGCACGTAGCCGACTCGGTGGCGTACCTGCGGCGAAGTGGGCGGGTCGACTGAAAGCCGGTCTTCCTTCGAGGGGGGGGCACGCGGGAGGTTAAGCGCGTCGATGAGCTCTAAAAGTCAGCACTGCCTGCTGACGGTGGTGGCCGCTGTGGCTGGGCGGCGGACGGTGGTTCCCGGGTGCGACTGGACGGGCAAGTCGTGCGGTGCCGAAGGGCGGGCACGAATGCTTTTTGCGAAATTTGCATCCGAAAGATGCTTCCAACGTGAATCGCTCTGACATATATCATACCCTAGTGTTCGGGGAACGAGGCGCGGTAGCCGGCTAGTTGGGTAGCACAGGGACGACACATCACATTTAGCGAAGGGAGGCACGTGATGAGTGCAAAGAGTATCGGTGCGCTGGCGGTGGCGGTACTGGTCGCCAGCAGCGCGGGAGTGTGGGCCACAACGTACTATGTGAATGGCCCTTGTGGGAATGACGGCTGGTCGGGTACCGACCCGAACTGCGTGTCGCCGAACGGACCGAAGGCGACGATCCAGACGGCGATCGGTGTGACCAGCAACGGCGACACGGTGATCGTGGCGGAGGCGACGTACTACGAAACCATTGCCTTCGGCGGTAAGAGCATCGTCCTGCGGAGCGACGACCCGAACGACCCGAACGTGGTGGCCGCGACGGTGATCGATGCGAACGATGCGAATTCCTCGGTGGTGACGTTTGCCGGCAGCGAGGATCCGAACACGGTGTTGACGGGTTTTACGATCACAAGGGGCCGTCCTTACGGTGACGGCGCGGGGATTATGGGGTTGGATCCGAACGACCCGAACAATCGCACGGAGGCGACGATCTCAAAGTGTGTGATCACGGGTAACAGGGCGGTGATTGACTACAATGGGGGCGGCATCGCTTATTGCGATGGCGACATCATCGAGTGTGAAAACAAGGATAATAGCGCCGATAAAGGGGGCGGGCTCTATCGCTGCAACGGAAAGATCAGCAATTGCCTTATCGTCGGCAACGTTGGGACATATGACGGAGGTGGGTTGTACGACTGTGACGGAGAGCTTGCGGGCAACGTCATCGCCGGCAACACGTCGGACGAGGGTAATGGTGGTGGATTGTTACTCTGCGATGGGACGATCACGGACTGCATCATTGCCGGGAACCACGCGTACCAGAACGGAGGCGGGCTGGCGCTGTGTAATGCGTCGATCAGCGAGTGCACTATAAGCGGGAACTATTGCGAGGGCGAAGGCGGTGGTTTGTACAACTGTGGGGACATGACCGACTGCGTGGTAACGGGGAACGAGGACGGAGGCGTTGCCTTTGAAAATGTAGGGGGCAACCGAACGCTGACACGATGCCTGATCAGTGGAAACAGCCATGGTTCGGGGATCTCGTACGATTTCTCCGGGGCAGTGAGTCGTACTCTAGCCCTGACCGATTGTGTCATTGCCGAGAACGAGAACCCGGGTGGGGAAACCAGGGGAGGGGGGGCGTACTTCAGGTATGACAATGGCGACCCGAATTGTGACGGAGCAGGAGCGGGCACGTTAATCGTAAACAACTGCACCTTCCGAGGTAACCATGCGGTGTATGGTGGAGGGATGTACGTTTGGGGGTATTGCAGTCCGATGTTGGCTTTCATCTCCAACACCATTCTGTACGGCAACGACGCATCGTACGACGACCCGAACAACCCGAACGACAACACCGGGCAGCAGATCTACGTGAATACGGACTGCAATCATTCGTGCACCCCAACACCTTCCGTCTCGGTTTCCTATTGCGATGTGGAAGAGGGGACCGACGGTGTTTACCAGTACGATCCGAACGATCCGAACGATCCGGGGATCTTCACATGGTCCAACAACATCGATGATGATCCGGAGTACGCGAGCGTAAGCGGCTCGACGGGCAACTGGTTAAGCGATGGCAGTTACGATCCGAACACCTTCGAGGTCACGTTCACCGACAGCAGCAGTAGCTGGACGAGTGATGCTTTGGTGGGAAAGGTCATCAATCCGGATACGGCTCAGGATCGCAGGTATGTCGTCGTGGGCAACACGTCGGCCACGGTTAGAGCGTGGGTCGACTGGCCGACGTTTACCAATCAGGAGTCGTGGGTGGACTTGGGCGATGGGTATGTGATTCTGGATTACCACCTGACGGCAAACTCGCCTTGTGTCGACGCCGGCAATCCGAATGGGAGCTATGGCGGGCAACTCGACATCGACGGGCAGCCGCGGGTGATGGGTGTGGAAGTGGATATGGGTGCGGACGAGTACGGGATGTCGCTGGTCAGCAGCGAACCGCCGGCGGACGGGAGCCTGCCCAAGACGCAGAACAACCTCATTCTGTGTGTCTTCGACCGGCCCATCACGCTTCCGGGCTCGGGCAACCCACTGGTCATTAAGCAGATGATGGATCCGAGCGATCCGAACGATCCGAACTGGAACTGCGTGGACGTCAGCGAGACCTTCACCTATTCGATCGACACCGACGACCCGAACGGCTGCACGCTGGAGGCCAGGGAGACGGATCCAAACGATCCGAATAACCATGACGTGTTGCCCGATCTAACCTGGTATCAGGTGGAGTCGGCCCCGGGCTGGAACCACGTGCTGCCGTTCCAGTTCGAGATCTACACGCTGGTGGGCGACTGCAACAACAGTGGTCGCGTCACGACGGCAGATTACAGTTGTGTAGAGGCAGCGCTCGGCCAGCGGGGTGATCTGCGCGAGGATCTCAACGGCAGCGGCCGGGTGACGACCGCCGACAAAACGGTAGTGAAGGAGAACATGGGGCATCGCGCCCCAGCCAAACCTAGCTTGTGCCCATAAGCGGGCGATAAACCGACGGGAATCATGGGGCCGCCTGAGGTTTTGGGCGGCCCCGTCTCCGACTGCGCGCTCCCCTTCGGGTCGCCGCTAAACGGGTATACCTCGCGGGTTGCATCACACCGGGACTGGCGGCGCGCGCTCCCCTTCGGGTCGCCGCTAAACGAGTCTGTCCTGCGGTGGACGGTGGTTCCCATCACGTAGTGGGTGAGCAAGGATGTAGAGGCGGGCGAGTACGCACCCCCTACACTTTCGGTCGCGGCGCCGTCGGTAGTCCCGTAGGGCGCGTCCCGGCGCGCCGGGATTGACCGTACCACCCATTAAGCACTCGGGCCGGCAGGTCGGGCGACTTCGACCTTCGTCCCATAATCCAACGGGTTCCGCTCCGTCGAAAAGGGTTTTTACGAGGCCGGCCCCGTCAATCGGCCGGGCACGCCACGCCGCCCCACCGGGCTTTCAGCGACTTGAGGTCAGGACAGGATTTGCCCTTGTTGCCCGGCACCTGCTTCGGTACAATAAATTCGGCTTGTCCGCTGACGGGAGCCTCGGCGGGCGCGACGGCCAGAGGTAGCGCGGCAGCCTGAGTGTCTGCATGCCGCTTCGGGCCGGTGACCGCCGCACTTCACCGACACCGCCCATCAGTGTGGAGTATTTTACCTTTCCCGGGCTTTAGTTCATGCCCGCCG
>DATKUK010000011.1:0-5497 GCA_035530655.1 Phycisphaerae bacterium | reverse complement strand
CTGGGCGTGTCTGCCCTTCCTGACGGGTACGGGAACAGGGCGACCGGTGTCTGCGCATTGGCCTGCTGTAGCGTTCGGGATGCCGTTTCCGCGTCGTGCTACTGTTTCGGCGGCTTGCGAAGCGAGCGATGGCAACCCTATCGGCCAATCCTTTCGACATAACTGTCTTCCAAGAAAGGGAAGGTGTCTGATGAACGCCAAAGTTCTAGTGGGACTGGTGACTTTTGCTGCCGTGGTCGGCGCGGCGCCGGCTGCAATGTCTGATGTATCGCCGGTCACGGTGCAGAACCCGTGGGTCGTCAACGACCGGATTGCTGACTGTCGCACAATTACCACCATAGCCAACACCTTCGTCAACTCTTACCAGCCCGACGGTGTGACCCCGCCGTCTAGCGACGAAGAGCGGGCCATTAATTGTTATAACAACTACAAGCGACGCGTGTACCACTGGGCCGATCAGCCGCCTGACATGTGGGACACGGTTACGGTGGTAAATCTGTTCGGGACCGTGTTGTGCGGCCGTCACGCGGCCCATAACAACACCATTTTGGACAATGTCCCCGAGGTAGGACACCGCTTGATCAGCCTGCCGGGCCACTGGATTTACGAGGCCTATTACGACGGTGCCTGGCATGCCTTGGACACCATGTGCACCATGTACGCTTATAACCGGGCCACCCCTCCGGCGCTTGCCAGTTGCGAGGAGCTGAAGCAGGACGGCACTTTGCTCAGCACCGCTGTGGCCGAGGGCCGGGCCTGTCCGGGCTTCCTGCTCTGTGGCGATAGTGTCGAAGGGTACAACGGCATGCTGCAAAGCTGGGGCGATGGCGGTTCGGGTGTGCAGCCCACCGATCACTCGATGGGCATGGGCCTGCGACTGGGCGAGTTGGTCGATCGCACCTGGCAGGCCTGGCCGAACCAGCATCCGCCGGCCATCACCGACGCCGATGGGATTCCCGGGGCTGACCCGCCGTACCACCACGAAGCCCAGCACGATTGGAAGGACTACGTCAACTGGCCGTACTGGGAGCCGTACGGATTGGTCGACCCGAATATTGCGGGGACCAAGACCACATTCCGTCGCTGGGCCAACGGCACGATGGTGCTGGAGCCTGATTTCCGCACCGCCGGCTACCAGGCGTGCGTGGAAGACAGCAGCAACATCGCCACGTACAACGACGACGGGCTCACGCCCGATCTGCACCTGGCGGCGACCGGCTCAGCCTACGTGGTGTTCAAGATCGACTGCCCGTTCTATCTGACCGACGGCACGATCGACGGCACGTTCGTCCGCAACGACAGCGGCGACGCCAACCGCATCTACTTCTCGACCGACGGCGTGGGCTGGACGCTGATCTGGGACAACACCGCCACGGGTACGACCCAGCTTGATGGCCTGAGCCTGCGCAACTACGTCTACCAGCGGTTCCGCGACTACTGGATCAAGATCGAACTCGACGCCGACGGCTCGATCACCGACGCCGGCGTGAGCGATCTGGCAATCAATACCATCTTCCAGCACAACAAGCACTCGATGGCTGCTCTGGACAAGGGCACCAACAACCTGACGGTGACCTTCGACAACCCGACCGAACTCCAGGCCAGCGGCGCGTCGTTTAAGGTTGTCTATAGTTGGAAGGAGTACGACGGGGCGGACTGGACCATCGCCAAGAGCTACGAGACATACATTACCGGCAGTCCGACGAACTTCCAGATAACCACCGGCGGCAGCAAGGTGCCGCGTACCGAGTCGATCGTGCTGGGGGTCACCCCACCGCCGATACCTGATGGTGTGCCGCCGGCAGCGATTACAGACCTGGACGCGCTGAATCCCGACTCGACGACCATCGACCTGACCTGGACGGCCACCGGTGACGACGGGACTGTCGGTCGGGCGATGTATTACGACCTTCGCTACAGGACCAGCACCATCAGCGAAGCCAACTGGGATACTTGTACGGAGGTGCAGGGCGAGCTATCGCCGCAGGACGCCGGCAGCACCGAATACTTCACGGTTACCGGCCTGAACTCGTCCACGACCTACTACTTTGCCATCAAGGCGTACGATGAGGGCGGCCAGGGCTCCGATCTGTCGAACGTTACCAGCGAGACTACGCTTGCTCCGGACGTGACGGCCCCGGCGGCGATAACGGACCTATTCGCGGCCTCGGCGGTTTCGCCTTCCGCGGCGGTGGACCTGAGCTGGACGGCTCCCGGTGACGACGGCAGCACCGGTACAGCCGCCAGTTACGACATTCGTTACTCGACCTCGTCGATCGACGAGGGCAACTGGGCCAGTGCCACGGAAGTTACCGGCGAGCCGGCGCCGCAGGCCGGCGGTTCGGCCGAGTCGTTTACCATCACCGGCCTGACGATTGGCACCACGTACTACTTTGCCATCAAGACCTCCGACGAGGTGCCGAACGAATCGGGGCTCTCGAATGTAGCTTCGGCCGACGCCTTACTCGGAGAGAAGGTGCTGAGTCCGACCGCCGACACCTACCTCTCCCAGCCGGCCCCAGACATCGCCTATGGCACTGGCTACGAGCGTATGCGTGTCTGCGGGTATGCGGACATAGGGGACAACCGCGAGCGCGGTCTGGTCCGCTTCGACCTGTCCAGCATCCCAGCCGGTACCAACATCACCAACGCCACGCTGTGGCTGTGGAGCTACAACCCGCCCCAGGTCAAGGGCGACACGGGCTACTACGGGGCTTACCGCGTGACGAGCGACTGGACGGAGGGCGGCAGCACGTGGAACGTTCCGTGGGGCACGCCGGGTGGCGACTTCGAGGTCACCGAGGACGGCTTGGCACCCAAGCAATCGGCCGCTCAGGCGCCTTGCTGGTACAGCTTCAATTTAACAGCTCGCGCGCAGCAGTGGATCGACAATCCATCAGGCAACTACGGCTGGATCATCAAGTGCACCGACGAGATGCTGCACAACCAGGACGAGTTCTACCAGAAGGAGACGGGCAACGCCCAGTATCGGCCCAACCTGGTGGTCACCGACCTGTCGCAGTACATCGTGACCGCGCAGGCCAACCCATCGGAGGGTGGCACTGTAACAGGTGGCGGCAGCTACAGTTACGGCAGTACCGCCATCGTCGAGGCTACGCCCAATACCTATTATGAGTTCCTTAACTGGACCGGCGGGCCGATCGACGGCTCGACCAACCCCCTCGAGTCCTTCACGGTGTACGACGACGTTACCGTCACCGCCAACTTCCAGGGCTACGACTGCCTGATCACGGTGCTGGCCTCTCCGACGGCCGGTGGTGAGGTTACCGGCGGCGGGCTGTACAACATCAACGACAGCTGCAACGTGACGGCCACTCCGGATACCGGATTGGGTTACACCTTCGTCAACTGGAGCGGTGGTCCGATCGACGGCTCGACCAATCTGAATGAGTCCTTCACGGTAACTCAGGACGAGACGATAACGGCCATCTTCCAGGGTCCGGCGGGCATCATCGATGTGACCAACTTCGAGGAGCTAAATCAGGCCATTCGGTACGACTCCGTGCCGGGCGATACCATTCGGGTGCAGCCGGGCATCTACGAGCTGGTAGCCCCGGGCCAGGGCCGGCTGTCGTTCTATAACGCCGGCGAGCCGGGCAATCCCATCACGATTCTGGGCGTCATGGAGGGCGGCCAGCGGCCCATACTGCAGCCGGCTGCCGGCGAGGAGATCAACCGCGGCTTCTTCTTTATCTGGCCGGTAGACCACGACTGGGTCATTGAGAACCTGGAGTTCCGCAACAACCGCGGCGGCTTCGGCATCTATTCACCCAACGCGGCCGGCATCTACAACCAAGGCGATAGGATCACAATCCGCAACTGCTACTTCCATCACAATGACCAGGGTATATCCAGCGCTGTCGATGCCGAAGATACCCTGATAGAGCTCTCCGAGATCTACGCCAACGGCACCGACCTGAACTTCGGTTACTCGCACGGCATCTACATACTGGACACCAGCGCTACCATTCGCGGCTGCTACTTCCACGACGGCTACGGCGGCATGCTGTTCAAGAACCGCTGCGCCCACCACGTCCTGGAGTACTGCTGGCTGGAAACGGATGGCTCCGAGGCGTTTGTTGCCGCCACCAGTTCGGTCAACGACAACAACAGCCTGTGGCGCGGCAATGTGTTCATCAAGCGGAGCACGCCCGGCGGGCAGCGACGGATACTGAGTTTCTGCGACAGCCCATCCATGTTCGGCACCTGCACGCTGATCAACAACGCCGTAATCAGTGCTACCAGCAGCGATATCTACATGGCCTCCACAGTGTACAACCAGGCCGACCTGGTGCTGAAGAACAACGTCTTCGCCGGTCCCAGTGACATCCTGTTCGATTGGCAGTCCGGCGGCGGTACCATTACGGGCAACAACAACGTTTTCAGGACGGCCATGCAGCCCGACGTACCGGCAGGTGTAGTAGACAGCATCTTCAGCAACGATCCGGGCTTTGTCAGCCTCGGCAGTCGCGACTTCCATCTGACCTCAGGCTCGATTTGCCGGAATGCCGGTCTGAACAATCCCACCTGGAAGAACGAGAGCCAGCAGTGGGTCGACGGCACGCCGCAGTACGAGCCGACCACGATCTTGACCATGGACGGTCGATACGACGACGGGGTGCTGGATATCGGTGCCTACGAGTACACCGGGGTGGTGTTGCCGACAGTAGCATTTGACCTGACGGCCTCGAGTGGCGATGAGTCTGTCACGCCGGCCAACCTGGCGGTGTCGCTCAGTGCCTCGTCGACCGATACGGTAACAGTCGACTACGCGGTCACCGGCGGTACGGCTACCGGCGGCGGTGTGGACTACACACTGGCGGCCGGCATGTTGACCTTCGATCCTGGTGTCACGACTCAGAATGTCCCGATCACCATCGTGGACGATGGTGAGGACGAGGCTAACGAGACCGTTGAGGTGACCCTGAGCAATCCAGGCAACGCTACGCTGGGTATCAACACGGTCCATACCTACACCATCCTGGACAATGACGTGGCGCCCTTACCGTCGGTCGAGTTCGACCTGACGGCCTCCAGTGGCGATGAGTCTGTCACACCGGCGAACCTGGCTGTTTCGCTCAGTGCTTCGTCCGTTAACACGGTGACGGTGGACTACGCGGTGACCGGCGGCACGGCTACCGGCGGCGGTGTGGATTACACGCTGGCGGCTGGCATGTTGACCTTCGATCCTGGTGTCACGACTCAGAATGTCCCGATCACCATCGTGGACGATGCTGAGGACGAGGCTGACGAGACCGTCGAGGTGACGTTGAGCAATCCGGTCAGTGCCACGCTGGGTGCCAACACGGTCCATACGTACACCATCCTGGACAATGACGAGCCTGTGGGCGATGGGACAGGCTTGACGGGGCAATACTACGACAATATGGACTTCACGGCGTTGACGCTGACTCGTGTGGATACGACGGTGAACTTCGATTGGGCTACTGGTTCGCCCGATGCGTCCATCGGGGTC
>DATKUK010000010.1:0-4626 GCA_035530655.1 Phycisphaerae bacterium | reverse complement strand
CCGTGGATCCGGAGACCGGCTACGGCCGGCCGTGCACGCTGCATCCGGTTCGGGCCAAGCCGATGACGCACGACCAGGCGTACGTGAACGCCGAGCGGTGCCGTCACCACCTGGGGCACTACGCGGTCAACAGCCGCGGGTGGACGGTGCCGGTGTTCTGTTGCAATCCAAACAACGCGGCGAGCAGCGACTACGTGATGGGGCGGGGCAAGTTCTACGTGGCCGGCGACGACGATCCGCACTGCCGGCCGGGTTATACCTGCGGCATCGCGGCGATGCCGCTGCCGAAAACGTTTCTGGGCCTCTTCCATTCAGCGTCGTGGTCCTGCGGGGAGGACATCTGAGCCATGTTTCAAATGCACGTCAACAAGAACGAAGCGACGGCGGCGCGGCGGCGGTTCTACTTCTTCCTGGTGGACGCGACCGATGGGCACACGCCGGAGACGGGCGAGGCTGCCGGGCAACCGGAGGTGTCGATCGACGGAGACGCCTGGTCAAGCGGGGAGATCGGCACGCTGACACATAGCGGCGAGGGCTACTACTACGCGGACCTGACCCAGGCGGCGATCAACATCGCCGGGCCGTCGGTGATCAGGGCACGGTTCAAGAGTGCGAACACGCGCGAGGCGCAGGCGGATAACGCGATCATCGTCGGCGATCCGATCGCCAACGCGGCGGCGCTGATGTTCAACGACGTGGTTCTGGATCGCGAGGCGGGCACGGTCAAGGTGTACAACCGCGACGGGCACCAGGGCGGGGCGGGAACGGTACTGTTCACCCTGACCCCGACGCGCCTGGCGACGAACCAGGTGAAGATGGCGAGGTCATAGAAAGGCGACGAGGTCGTAGTGGGCTACATCGTCGAACAATTCGTGCAGACGGCGGACCTGCTCAAGCGGGGGTGGGGCGATGGCGACTTCGTGGAGCTCGGCCAGGCGGTGATGCGCGGGTTGCAGTTCCCGGCGACGGTCGACGTGATTCTGCTCGTGCGCCGCGAACTCTATCCGACGCCGGGCCTGTGGCACTATTGCGGACAGACCGAGGTGGCGGAGAGCCTGATCCAAAACGCCGACGGGTATCCACACGAAGCGGAGATGGGCTACCAGTACGCGGCGGCGATGTGCCATCCGAACGGGTTTCGCTCGCGATTCAGTCAGCCGGTGCGGGTGGACTTCGACGACGAGGGAGCACTGATCACGCCGGCGATGCCGATGTGGCCGCTGAACGTGAAGGCGACGGCGATCGCCGACGGGAAGTACACAATCACCTGGGCGTACGAGCCGTGGGGGCAAGGGGCCTGGCCGACGGACTTCCAAGTGTTCGCCGGACTGCCGATGGACTACGACACGCCCCTGACCGACTCGGTGACGAGCTTGGACTATGCGCCGTACGTCGCGGGACAGCAGGCGTTCAGCTTCACGACCGGAGCGTACGGCGACGGCGTGGGGAAAGTGTTCGCGGCGCGGGCCCGCAACAGCGCAGGCACGGCCGAACAGAATATGTTCACGACGAACTCGCGACGGGCCCGGGCGACTGGACCGGCCGCCGGCGTGATCCGGTCAGTAGTGCAGCGGAGAATATAAGTGGCGATCGACACGAGAGAGCTGGCCGAGCGGGACAGGCGAATACGTGCGCGGGCGGACGCGGCGGTCGATCAGCCGAAACCGTCGGAGCGACGACTGGCCGTGGTCGGCTTCCTGCACTGTGTGATCCGATCGATCCCGGCAGCCGACGCTCCGTACGTTATGGCCCAACAGGTTACGCGAGCGGCGGATCACGCGACGACGGGGAACATGCAGCACGTGCCCGACACGCTGCGACCGGTGCTGTGTGAGCCGAACACGGTGGCGGGTGACTACGATCAGCCATGGTGGGTTGACGAGACTCCGGAGGGACAGTGGAACGCCAGCGCGGTGGTGCACCTGTGCTACTGGTCCGCGGGGGCTCTGTGGATCATGCACAAGGGACGGATGGAGATGATCAACCTAGATGGGGTCGAATACGGGGTGACGGACTGCTACCTGTTGGGAGCGACGTAAGTGCCGCCACCGAATCCGCCAAACTGTCCCGAAATCTATCCGTGGTTTTCGACGGATCCGGCACCGCCGACGGCGTGGGTGGGTATGCCGCCGGCGGCGCAGGGCGGGCAGGCGGACTATCGCGGGGCGTGCGCGGTGAGCTGTCGGCCGTGTATCCAGGACGATCCGCAGACCTTCGAACCGAACGTCGGAGTGTCAACGTCGGGTCATCGATGGCTGCGCCCGAACAATCTGATGGAGTCGCGCGACGCGTACGGGCGGTATCCGTTCATCGGATCGGCCGAGCCGGTCCGGCTGCCCTATCCGTGGTCCTGGCATCAGATCTCGATGGTGTGGTGCATGAGCTGGACGGCGGCGATGTGGCAAGAGTTCTGGCTGGAACACATCTGCGAGGCGGACCTGAAGACGTGCCTGACGGCGCCGGAATGCCCGGCGCCACCCTACTTCCTCAAGCATGCGACCTGGTGGTGGATGCGCGGCGGGCAGTATCGATTCCCACCGAATGAGCTGATCTGTACGGGGAACTACCTCGGCGCAGAGGCGCAGCCGGTGCGATTCGACGTCGGATCGTTGGGCAACGCCGGATTCGTCTCGACGGGGAAGAGCAACGCGGGAACCGGTGGGGCCTGTAGCCCGAGCTTTGCGGCGCTGTGTTCGGGCAAGGGGCTGGAACCGCACGGGGAATGCGACAGCCACTATCAAGGGAGCCAGTTCCCCGCGGATTACTTCGTCGAGAATCGATCGATCTGGGATCGATTCTACATCCTGAACATGGCCGCCTCGCTGGTGGCCGATTCGAACAGCCCGGATCAGGACCCCGCCGCGATCGCGGCGAATAAGACGGCGCTGGCCTGGCTGTGCGGGCACTACGCCGACATCGGAATGGACCAGGTCGACCACACGGCCGGCGACAACGCCAACCTGGACTGGTCGGCACGCGGATGGAACGACAGCGGATCGCTCTATCCGACGATCGAGGACGTGCCGCACGTGCTGGCGAGCTGGCCCGGCTGCCGGCTGCGCTACTCCGGGCATGCGGTGATCGCCGAGCTGGTTCCGTGGAACATCGCGATCCGGATGAGCTTCGTGCCGTTGCGCGTGGACGATAGAGCGGTGTGCGAGGGATGGATCGGGGACCCGCTCCTACGCAGCGAGAAGATGAACGCCACCTATCCGCTGATCAAGCTGCAGATCGAAATGCTGCTCGGCGTGCGGGCGCGATTCGTCGAGGAGGGGCCGCATCAACACGTGCGCAACTGGCTGCCGGCGGATGACCCGACCCGCGTGGTCAACCTCGAGATAACGAATCGGACGAACGAACGGTTTCCGGTAGTGACGGCGCCGGATGAAATCGTATACGTCGATGAGATCGGGCGGGAGTTCGACGGGCGGCCGCCGCTGACCGTTCGCTGGCTCGGGTGTGTCGAGCCGTTGACACGTCACGAGTGGGCCGATGTGTTTGCCCACGCGTACTACGCCGGACTGGGCGAGACGACGGCGCGGAAGCTGTGCTGCGGGCTCGCGAAGGGAATGGGCAACGTGACCGTGCACGCCGAGGCCAGCCACGTCGACGAGACCACGGAGGCGGCGGCCGATCGACTGTATACGGGAAGCGTGCGGATCGGTGTGAATCATCAAGTGGGAGGCTATTGTCCGCCATGACCAGTGACGGCGACGCATGGTCGGCAGTCGATCCGATGACGGCACGACTTGTCGAGGAGTGGGAAGCACAAGCGAAGGCAAAGCCGCGGGCCTATGGCGATGGGGCGCGGAGGCAGTCAGCCGAAGAGGTGAAGGCGGATCAACTTACGCTCAATCGGGCCGTGCAGCGATACATCGCAGACCAGGCCGCCCTGGAAGAGACGGCGAAATCGCGGCGGATCCTGCCGTACACCGGCCGGGCCGACGTGCGGTGGCTGGCGAAGTGGACGACGCGGCTGATCAAAGCCTATGACCTGGCGTCGTCGTTTGTCCTGACCCACGCCGGCGGAAAGGTGAGCGCGGAGGTGTGGGAAGAGCGCGCGGCGTACTGAGTCCGTTGCACGTTCCGCCGGCGGCGGGAATCACCGAACCAGAACAACTTGCCGGCATCAGGTCCGCTTGATCGCAAGGATCGGTGCCGCGGGTGGGATGCCGCCGGCCGGCCGTGTGACTGCTGGGATGATCCGGTGTGGTGGCCGATCAGCTTGCCCTACCAGATAGGTTTGGAATTTCTCCCATGCCCGGTTGGGCACTGGGATCGCGGCGGCTATGTGCCGCCGTTACCGAAGGGTTCGGCGGGCGTTTGAACGCCGTCCGAAGCCCCTTCAAAAAAACTTCGGACGCCCTCTGACGGGTGTGAGACTGGGTAAGCCATACGCCGGATCACGCTCGACAGGGGGTGTTCGCGTTATGGCCGGAGCGCAAAACCCTTGCGCGCAGCGCAAAACCTACCTGCTTCTTAGAGCGCGGCGACGCGACCTCGAAGAGGAAGGCGAACGGCAAGCGGCGTGTGCGAGTGAACGACAGCGGACGCAGGAGGAACTGGCACGGCGCGAGGCGGAGCTTGAAGAGCGCGCAAGCAAGTTCGAGGAGCAGAAGCGTGCAA
>DATKUK010000009.1:0-44123 GCA_035530655.1 Phycisphaerae bacterium | reverse complement strand
TCCTCAGGCGTCTCGGCTTACGGCCATCGGTTTTCGCGTGACACAAGGCCCGCGCGGCCAGGTGAGCCTGAAGGTCACAGCCGACGCCCAGGACTACCTCAACGACGTGTCAGTCGATATCCATCGCGACGGTGAATTGATCGACCGGCGTCTGGCACGCAACCCGACCACTGGCGAGTTGCTGGTATGGGGGCTAAGACCCGGACGATACGACCTGCATCTTCACGCCCTCGGCTGGCAGGACGCCTGGCTGCGCAACGTGCGCGTCGAGGGGGGCTCTACCAGGCGACTGCCCGACTGTCATCTGGCGGCCGATCCACTGGCCTTGCCGCGAGGATCCATCCTGCAGCCCAACCGCGGGTATCCAGCCTATGTCAAGCCGGGCGAGCTGCTCACTGTCCTTCAGAGCGGGCGTGCCGAGGCTGCCGATTTCAAGGCCGCACTGGTGGGCTCGTGGCAGGCGCACGTGGCTGCGGTGGACTCAGCCAGTTTTGACGCGAACAGCCCCCAATGGCGACTTCAGGTGCGGGTGCCGACAGACGTGCCCGACGGACTTTACCACCTGCGTGTGAGCAACTCGCGGGATACCGATCAGGCCGCCTGTGCCGTGGCCATCCGCCGTCAGATCGGTCCGACGTTCCGCGTGGTCAAATTCGGTCATATGGACACGTGGACGCAGCGCAACGCCGAGTACCTCAGACTGCTGGTCGAGCTGACCAACCTGATCCACCCGGACTTGCTGCTGGTCGCCAACGAGGTCAACTGGCAGTACGTCGCGGGGGCGCTGGCCGCCTGCGAAGTACCCTACATGATCACCTCGGGTAACCATGGCCTGCCGGGTTTCGAGCGATACTTCGGCCCAGCCGTCGGATGGGTCCGCGCCGGCGACGCCTTCATAGTCAATTCCTGCGGAGACTGGCGGGACCAGGCCGGCGAGTTGGAGGCTGCTTTCGCCCACGCTGTCGGCGCGCGGTACCGGATCTTACAGGGCTTCGAGTACGACCTGCCGGCCGAGCTGGCCCGCAAGCTCGGCGTCGATTTCTACGCATTCGGTCATGGTTTCAGCAGTCAGTCGGCCGACCACCCGTCGGAGCGCGGTCCGACGGCCGAGCTTCCGTGGCTGCATCTGGGCAAGGAGTTCCACCTGGTGACCATCGACCTGTCCACCGGCAAGGCGACGGCCGCCGGGGTAGCTGGTTCCCTGTCGGGCATGGCGGCCAAGTACCCGATTCCTCGACACGAGCCCTGGTCGCCGGTTGTCTTCGACCCGCCCGCCGATGGCAGTGCAAGCACCGTCCGCGCGACGGTTCGCAACCCGCTGACGGTCGCCCTCGATTCAGCGCGTGTGCGATTTGTCATGCCGGCCGGCGCGTATGCGCCCAGCGTGGGTCGAGTTGTGCGCAGCACCACGAGCGCCGATGGCAGGCAAAGCGAAGTCATCGTCGAAGTTGACGTTCCGGCGCGATCCACATTGGAGGTTACCCTCCGCCAGGCAGGCGGATGAGACCGACGGGTGCCCATATTGGACGACTCAAAAGGTAGGGTATCGCATGTGCATCGGAAGGGCGGGGGACACGATGAGGGTATCGATCCCGCGCAGCAGTCGGACGATCCATCGAGTCGTGGCGGGATCATCGACTACGCCATCCCTGAAGGGCCACCTGACCGTCCGCGTGACCAGAAGAAAAGACACTGCTCGAGGAGCAGTGGCACACTGAGAATCACTCGTCGTTCGAACCGCGCCACCGGCCCCATCCGCCACTGCTCGAAAGCAGTGGCACACGGCCGAGCGTCACCCCTTACTGCCGGTCAGCAGCAAACCGCGGACGAAGTATCGCTGGGCCACGAAGAACAGCACCGCCAGCGGAAGCAGCGTTACCAGGCTGGCCGCCATCAGCAGGTTGGCCCAACTGCCCTCCAGCGACTGATACATCCGCAGCCCCAGCGAGACGGGGTACTTGGCGAAGTCGGACAGGTAGATCAGCGGGGCCATGAACTCCTGCCAGTGAGCGATGAAGCTGAGCACCGCCACCGTGGCGACGGCCGGCTTGGCCAGCGGAAGCATGATGCGGATGTAGATCTGCCAGTGCCCGGCCCCGTCGAGCAGCGCCGCCTCCTCCAGCTCTTTGGGCACGCCCCGGAAGAACTGGCGGAACAGGAAGATGAAGAACGCCCCGCCACCCAGCCAGCCTGGCACGATCAGCGGCTTGTAGGTGTTCACCCATCCCAGCCACTTGAACTGAAGGAAGTGGGGAATCAGCAGCACTTGGCTGGGCAGCATCATGGTGGCCAGCAGCACGATGAACCAGAAGTCGCGGCCCCGCCACCGCAGGCGGGCAAAGCTGTAGCCGACCATGGAGCTGCTGATAACCGTGCCGGCCACCGCCGCCAGCGTGATCACGCACGTGTTGAGAATGAACCGGGCGAACGGCAACTTGCTCAGGGCCTCGGGGTAGTTGCCCCACTGCGCCTCGTCGGGCAAGAACTGCGGGGGAAAGGTGTAGACCTTGTCCAGCGGCTTGAGCGACGCGCAGAACGCCCATATCAGCGGCAGCAGGAAGGTGACACCGATGCCAATCAGCAGAATCCACATCAGCAGCGACCAGAGGCGCTGCTGCCAACTGGCACGCTCGTACCACTTGGGTTGTGCGGTATGGTATGTATCAGTCGGCCTCATAATAGACCCACCATCGCGCGCTGCCCAACGTCAGCGCGGTCAAAGCCATGATCACGACGAAGAGCACCCACGCCAGCGCCGACGCGTAACCCATGCGGTAGTCCTGAAACGCGGACTGGTACAGATAGAGCACGTAGAACAGCAGGCTGTCCTGCTGGCTGACCGATTGCATCAGGTACGCCTGGTTGAAGGTTTGCAGCGAGCCGATGATGCCCATGACCAGGTTGAAGAAGATCGCCGGCGAGATCTGCGGCAGCGTCACGTAACGAAACTGCTTCCACCGACCGGCGCCGTCCATGCGGGCGGCTTCGTAGAGCTGCTCGGGCACGTTCTGGAGGGCCGCCAGGAAGATCAGCATCGCGCCGCCCGCCCCCCACAGGCCCATGATGATCAGCGACGGCTTGGCCATCGTGGGTGAGTACAGCCATTGTGGAACCGGCCAACCGCGGCTGCCGCCCAGACCAAGGGCGGAAACGAGCGGGTCGATCAAACGATACACGTCGAGCAAAAACGCGTTGAGCAGGCCGAAATCGGGGTGGAAAATCCACCGCCAGATCATGATCGTGGCCACGCCGCCCAGCACGTGCGGCAGATAGTACAGCGTGCGGAAGAAGGCGATGCCCCGCAGCTTCTGATTCAGCAGCATCGCCAGCAGCAAGCTCGCCAGCAGCCCCAGCGGCACGGCGAATGCACTGTAGATCACCGAGTTGTACAGGGCCTTGATGAAGCGCGGGTCGTGCGGGCGGCAGCCGAGCCGGGCCCACAGCGACGGGAACGGGTCGGTCGGGACGGGCTCGCCCGGCTCGAAGGCGAACATCTGCCGGTAGTGGTCCAGGCCCACCCAGCGTATCCGGTCGAACGACACGCCGTCCCACTCGACAAACGACAGCAGAATCGAGGCGATCATCGGCAGAAGCGTTAGGCCGAACAGCCCGACAAACCACGGCATGGCAAACCACACGCCGGGCGCCAGCCGAAAGCGGTGCAATCGACCGATCCGGGCGATCACCGTTCACCTCCGAAGCATCGCCGGATGACGGGGTCTGCTGCCAGTGAGGCCAAAAACTCGGCGGGCGTCTGACGCGGCCCCAGCTCGTTGAGCAGGTCGCTCATATGGCGGGAAATCGTGCGGTCCATCTCGTTCCAGTGGACGGTGATCGGCTGGAGGCGGGCGTATTCGAGGGCGTCGACGAACTTGCGCGAGCCCACCTGGCGATCGTGTTGCTTGAACGTCTCGGCGGCCGACCGCAGCGCCGGCACCGACCGCTGGTGTCGAGCCACGATCTCCTGTCCGGGCGGACCACAGGCGAACTTGACGAACTGCCAGGCGGCTTCGGCCTTTTGCGGGCTGACGCGATCGTGTATGGCCAGGGCGTCCCAGGTGACGCGGGTGGCGCGTCCGCCAGGCCCGCGCGGCGCATGAACGACGAAGTAGTCGCCGCGCAGGGTCGTACCCGCCAAAAAGGGCTGCATCCACGGGCCGTTCACGCACATGGCCACGCGCCCGGTGAAGAAAGCGGTGTCGGTGTTCATCTCGGCCTGCTCGACGGGCAGGGGAGATACGTGATAGCGAAATCGCAGGTCGCGATAGAACTGCCACGCAGCCTCGGCCTCGGGCCCGACCATGGCCCAGCGGGTCCGCGTGTCGTCGAGCACGCGAGCACCGTGCGCCCAGAAAAGCGGCAGCGAGTAGAGCCACGTCGGCAGGGCAAATCCGAACTGGTCGATACGGCCGTCGCCGTCCTCGTCGAAGGTCAGATCGCGGGCGACCTCTACGAACTGCTCCAACGTCCAATCGTCCGGCGGCAGCGGTATCGGCCGCCCGTGGAACCGCGACGCCCGCTCGAAGCACAGCTTATTGCAGTAGATCAGCACGTTGCCGCCGAATAGCGGCATCCCGCGCACGCGCCCGTCGACCGTGAACGACTCGACGGCGGTGTCGAAGTAGTCGCGCTTCAGATCGATGCCGTCCCGCCGGATAAAACGACCCAAATCGGCGAAGCCCTTCGGCGCGAAGCTGGGGAACGGCTCGTCCTGGAACATGATCACGTCGGGCGCGTTGCCTGCCACCAACTGCTGTTGAATCTTGGTCTCGTAGCGCACGCCGACGACGTATTCCTGGCGGATGTCCACCTCGGGGTGCTGCCGGCGGAAAGCCGCAATGATCTGCTGCCACATGAGGTATTCGTCGTACCCGCCCCAGTGCGCAAAGCGTACGGCATTGTCTTCGAACCGCGTCGGCCAGTGATAGCGCAGCGTGTCGCCGAACAGCCACCATGCCGGGGCGGCAAGGACGAGAAATCCTATCGCCACGCGAGCTCCGGCCGGACGGCGGAACAACGCAGTCATTGCCTGATCTCAGGGTCGATGCGAGCGACGCGGCTGCTCTCGTCCAGCACCAGGTCGACGAGCTCGCCGTCGTCTTTGCGGATCTGCACTCGCCGCAGCCACAGTCGTCCGTCCTGGCCGTGTGCGAACCAGCTTCCGGTCGGCTGGCGATTGACCCCCTCCACGACGCCTTCCAGCTCCGTGTGCCAGGATGCGTCGCGCCAACGGATTGTCTGCACGACTTTGACCCTCTCACCGGGTTGGACTAAGGGCAGATCGTCCATGGGCTCCTCGCGTTTGCGCTGCGGCCAGATCGGCCCGTCACCAGGGATTGGGACGGATTATAGCCTGGCCGCCACACCCGGAAAGAGCAAACAGGGCACGGCACGGGCCCGCACGGGCTCACCGATGGCCCGTCGACAAATGGATGTGTTGTACGAATGCGGGCAAAGACCTGCTGCGGAAGACGGGTTGGGCAGCAGGTCGCTACGCGTCTTGCTCGGCTATTGCGGTGGCCTCACGGCGGAGCTGCTCGGCATACCGCTCGACCTGGCTGAGGGCCTCTTCGACGGCATGGAGCTCGTCGTCCTTCCCCATCCGCTCGATCTCGACGGCGAGGCCCATGATGGGCCGAGCCGACACGGTTGCAGCCATGCCCTTGAGCGTATGGGCTGTCTGGCAGATCGCGTCGGTGTCGCCGGCGGCGAGGCCCTCGCGGATGGCCTGTACGCGGGCCGGCAGGTCCTCCAGCATCACCTCCACCATCTCGGCCAGGAACTTCCGGTCGCCATCCGTCCGTTCCAGGGCGTCGGCCATGTCCAATATACGGCCGTCTGTCGAGCGTGAGTTGCCGATGCTCCCGATGCGCTCGGACGATTTGGAGTTGCTTGGCCTGCCGGTCGTATGACGCACGATCACCTCCTCCAGGTCAGCTATGTTAATGGGTTTGGACAAATAGCCGTTCATGCCGGCCGCGAGACACGCCTGCTTGTCGCCTTCCATGGCGTGTGCGGTCAACGCGATGATCGGCAGGTCTTGCCACCGCGGATCCCTGCGAAGTTCGCGCGTCACCGACAAGCCGTCCATCTCCGGCATCTGCACATCCATCAGCACGAGGTCGTACTCGCCCTCGGCCAGGGCGGACAGCACGTCCCGCCCGTTGGCTGCGGTAGTGACCTGGCATCCGCGCCTTTGCAGGATCTCGACCGCGAGTTTGCGGTTGATGAGGTTGTCTTCGGCCAACAGGATGCGCAATTCAGAGAGGGGCGGCCCGCGAAACCCGGCGTCGTCGGCCGTCGAGGGCTCTGCGTCGCCGGTGCCCGAAAACAGGCGCAGCAACACCCTGCGCAACTGTGTTTGCTTGACCGGTTTCGGAAGGTAGTCTTCGAATCCCGCTTCGAGTGCCCGTCGGCGCTCGTCCGGAGAGGCACTCGGGCCCATCATCAGGAGTCGACACGGGGCAGCTCCCAATTCAGACCGCAGCTTGCAGCCCAGTTCGAACCCGTCCTGGTCGGGCAGACCCAGATCGATCAGCACCAGATCGAGCCGACCGTCCTGACGCGCGAGTTCCAGGGCCTGATGTGCGTTGCTCGCCTCGACAACCTGGCTGCCCCGGTGCTCGAGTGTCTCGCGCAGCATGGCGCGCTGCGGTGCGTGATTCTCCACTACCATCGCCCTCGTGCCTGCCAACTCGGGCGGCGAGCCCGTTGGATGCGCCCTTTCCGCCAGGCCGAATCGGGCGGTGAAGCGAAACGTGCTGCCGACACCAACGGTGCTGTCAACGCTGAGTTGTCCTCCCATCATCGTGACCAGGCGTCGGCTGATGGCCAATCCCAAGCCGGTTCCGCCGTGGCGTCGTGCGGTGGAGTTGTCAGCCTGGGTGAAGCTCTCGAAAACCCGCCGCTGATCCTCGGGGCTGATCCCGATACCGGTGTCACGCACCGAAAAAACCCACTCCACTTGCCCGTCATTCTGGCCCGCCCGTTCGACGGCCAGCACCACCTCACCGCTTTCGGTGAACTTGATGGCGTTGCCTACCACGTTCAGGAGCACCTGCCGCAAGCGATGCGGGTCCCCCCGCACCCCACAGGGCACGTCGGGCTTCATCCGGTAGGCCAACTCGATACGCTTCTCGTGTGCACGGGGGGCCAGCGCGTCGGTCACGGCTTCAATGACATCGCACAACTCAAAGTCGGTCTGGTCCATCCGCAACCGATCGGCCTCGATCCTCGAGAAGTCCAGAATGTCGTCGATCAAAGCCAGAAGTGAATCGGCCGAGCCCTTGAGCATCTGGATGTACTCGCGCTGCTCTTCGGTCAGCTCGGTATCCATCAGCAACTGCGACATGCCCAGCACCGCATTGAGCGGGGTGCGAATTTCGTGGCTCATGTTGGCCACGAACTCGTTCTTCGCCCGTGAGGCGGCTTCGGCCTGTCGCGCGGACGCTTCGGCGTGCTTCCTGGCCTGAATCGCATCTTCCATCATGCTGAGCAACGCCCGGTGGTTGTCCCGCAGTCTGGTGTTGGCCTGGGTCAGGCTCACCTGGCCAACGCCCATCGAGCCCATAAGCGTCGCAAGCTCGCCGAGGAAACGCAGCATCGATTCCAACCGTTCGCGCGGGACGATCGGTACCTCGGTAAGGGCCGCCAGGTACTCCTGCTCGCAGAAGCCGTATTGGGCGGCCTGCGCGCGGAAGAAGTCGGTATCGGGCGGTTCGAGTAGGAACTGGCCCACGAAAAAGTTCGCGACGTGTGTGCCGTTGATGACGATCGGCGAGGCCGCGTCGGTCAGGCCGTTCTCGCAGGTGTGTACGGCGATGCATCGGCCTTCCCGGAGTTGATCGGCGATGATTGTGTCGCTGGCCATGCACCGACGATACGTCTCGGGATTCTTTCTGTGGAACTGTGTGCAGATCTTTCGTGTTCGGCCGCTTACGAGTACGTTGCCTTCGAGATTCATGATTCCCGCGGCGATGCCCAGCGAATCACAGAAGCTCTCGACCAGGTTCTGCAGTTTCCTCATTTCCTGCAGAGCGCTATGGACAAGCGCATCGGGGGTCTGGCGGTGCGGTCCGCACGAGTCGTCGTCCTGAGGCTCGGCACGCGCCTCGGGGTCCTTAAACGCCTCGGGCCGCCCGAGTTCCGCCAGGAGGGTGTTCACCTGCCCCTTCAGCTCCACGATACGCTTCTCGCGTCCCATCATGGCCCTGTTGTGTCTCTCAAGCTCGCGGAGGGACTGCTTGAGTTGCGTTTCCGCTTCCTTGTGTTTGGTCATGTCGACCAGGATCACTCGCAGCCCCGCCGCTCTGCCGTCGCGAACGATGGGGCTCGATTAGACCGTTGCGGGAAACGTACTGCCGTCCGCCCTGCGAGCCGTATACTCCGTGCCTCCCAGATCCTCGCCCTCGAGCACCTTCACGATGTTCTGTTTGGCCCTGTCGTGATCCTCGGGCGAGATCATGTGAAGGACGGTGAGCCCGTTCTTCAGATCGGTGGGCGCATACCCGAATTCCTCGAACGCATGCCCGTTGGCGAAGGTGAAGACACCATGGATGTCGGTTTCGCACACGGTCTGCGGCAGTCGGTCGGCCAGTTCCCGGAAACGCTTCTCGCTCTCTTGCAGGGCGACCGCAGACTGCTTGCGCTTCGCATTCAGCAACGCTTGGGCCGCGTGGTCGGCGACGACCCCGGCAAACGCGATCTCATCGGCCGTCCAGGCGCGTGGTTGGCCCTTGTGTTCGTGACCGATCACGCCCACAACCATGCCCGATACTCGTATGGCGGCATCGAGCGAGGATGTGATCTGCTGTGGAGTCAGATAAACCTCACGGAATTCCTCGGTCCGTGGGTCGGAGCAGGCGTCACGCACGGCGATGACTCTGGCCGATCTGACAGCTTCGAAGTAGCGCGGGCAGGTTTCCGCCGACAACGTCGCGCCCGAGGAGTGCATCGGAGACTTCGTGTCAAACATGTCGGCACAACGCAGCGTCGCGGCTTGCTCGTCGAGCAGCCAGATGCCGACCCTATCGACGGCCAGCGCCTCGGCCGCATGCTCGGTGATCGCCGCCATTGCGGCTTTCAGATCGCCTGCCGCAACGGCTTCACTCAGCGCCAACCGGACGGTTGCAGCTTGTTGGCGTTGTACGCGTTGCAGCCGGGCGTACCGTTCGTCCTCGTCGCGTTCGCGCTGCTGAAGTTGCTTGGCTAGGGCACGGTTGGCCTCGGTTAACTCCGAGGTGCGCTCGGCGACGCGCTGCTCCAGCATCGCGTACGAAGCGCGCAGCCTGCGGGCCAGAGCGTTGAAGGCGGTACGCAACTCGCCAATCTCATCATGGCTCTGCACCGGCAGCGGCGTGATTTCTGAGACGCTGGTCTGCTCGGCGACGCGCTCGAAGTGGGCGGCCATACCGGCCAGCCGTGACGTGACCACCCGACGAAACATCAGCACAATGCCGGCGAACAGAACGGCCAGTCCCGCGGCCATGACGGTCGACTGCCGGAGGATTTCCGATCGAAGGGCGGCCTCCGCAGCGCCGGTGGGAATGGCCACCATGTCCAGCGCGGCGACCTCGCCGAGCGCCCGGTTGAAGCCCGCCTCGCGTCCGTACCGAGCCACGAGAGAGGCCGGTGCATCCTGTGGACGTCCGTGGCACCGCAGGCAGCTTTCCTTTGTCCGCCGAGCGGCAAAACGCGCCAGGTAAGACTTCCCGTCGATGTGGATCGGACCGGTCCACGTTTGGGCGTCGGGGTTCTCCTTAAAGTGTTGGATGATGCTCAGCTCCTCGCGCCCGGCCAGGTTGGCAGGATTACGCGGGTTCCGGGAGGAAAACTTGATGACGTATCCCGGGAAATCCCTGCGTACCTTCTCGAAGATGCTGCGCGCCACGAAGGAGGTCGACATGGTCTCGGGAACGAAATCATCGGGGCCGAGCTGCTGTTCGCTCGCCGGCCGGATATGCTCGGCGACGTATGCACGGATCGCCAGATCGAACGCCAGGCTGAGTGAGGCCTGCTGATGCAGAAGCTCGTGCATGTGCTGCTGATTTACCCGGTAGTTGCGGTGCAGCACGAACGCCGAGAACGCCAGCATGAATACCCCGGCGGGGATCAGAAACTTGGCTGTGATGCTCCGCATGAATGGATGCCTTTGGCCAGGCCCCTGCGACCAATGTCCATCAGGTTGCCGGTCCGGCCGACCGTCGGCCGCTGTCGTGCCGCGGTCGCAGTTTTACGGTCCCATAGTCCGAAGTGTGCCCCCCCGCGACGGCAGGGTCCGCCGACTCAGGCCAGGAACGTCCATG
The DNA here is from genome assembly GCA_035530655.1 of Phycisphaerae bacterium. Lineage (GTDB taxonomy): Bacteria > Planctomycetota > Phycisphaerae > UBA1845 > DATKUK01 > DATKUK01. The sequence continues at coordinate 33,819 of DATKUK010000009.1, read as the reverse complement.
ACGCACGCGGTTCCACCGGATCGGCTACCGCCCCGGTGACGAGCCAATTCAGCGCAAGGGATCCGCAGTTTTCTCTATCTGGTATTTATCGTAAGGAGGTAGCATCCGCTTGACTGGCCGGAAGATAGAGCTGTTGATTACCGGTCCGGCAGGGTCAGATAACCCGATGCCTCATGGCGCTTGGCCCGGCTGGCGCGGTTATGACGTGACTCCGCCACGATCGGCAGGCCCGGCGAGGAAAGCGGCGGATTCCTTCGCGGCGTCCCTGCGGGTATACTGCCCACCCGGAAGACCCATAAGCTCGATGGAGTCACGAAAGATGGACCGTCAACAGGCTTGGCAAATCCTTACCGAGTACACCGACAACGATTCGCTGCTCAAGCACGCCCTGGCCGTCGAGGCGGCCATGCGCCACTACGCCCGGCACTTCGGCCAGGACGAAGAACTCTGGGGCGTCGTCGGCCTGCTCCACGATTTTGACTACCAGCGGTGGCCCGAGCCGCCCGACCATACCCGTAAGGGCGCAGAGATTCTCCGTCAGCGGGGCGCCGACGCACAGATCGTCGGCGCCGTCCTATCACATGGCCACTGGAACCAGGATGAGTATCCGCTCGACAGCCCGCTGCGCAAAACGCTGTTTGCCGTCGACGAGCTGTGCGGGTTCCTGGTGGCCTGCGCATTGGTGCGCCCTCAGAGGCTCGAAGGCCTTGCGCCCAAGAGCGTTCGCAAGAAGCTCAAGCAGCCATCGTTCGCCGCTGCTGTATCGCGCGACGACGTGATCCGGGGTGCCGAGGTGCTTGGAAACGATCTGAACGAGCACATTCAACACTGTGTCGCCGCCTTGCAGACGGTGACTGATTCGCTGGGGCTAACGCCAACCTCGACCGATTGAAACCGTCAGGAGTATGCCAAGATGAAACTGGGGATCGTCACGTACCAGATTGCCGCCGACCTCGATCTGACGTCGTTGATCGAATTATGTCAGCAGACCCGGATGGAGGGCCTCGAACTGCGAACGACCCATGCGCACGGTGTCGAGCCGTCGCTCAAACGCGCCGAACGTGCCGCCGTCAAAGAGCAGATCAGCGAATCGGGCTTGGTGCTGTGGGGGCTGGGCACGACATGTGAGTATGACGACCCCGATCCTGCAATCGTTCGCCGGAATATCGAGCAGACGCTCGAGTTCGTGGACCTGGCCGCCGCGCTGGGCGCTCATGGCGTGAAGGTTCGTCCCAATCTTCTCCATGAGCAGGAGGGTGTCCCGGTCGCCGAAACGCTCAAGCAGATCGGCTTGGCGCTGCGCGAGTGCGGGTCGGTTGCGGACAAAGCCGGCGTCGAGATCTGGCTCGAGGTTCATGGGGCGGGTACAAGCCTGCCGCGGCATATCGAGACGATCATGCGCCGCTGCGACCACCCCAGCGTGGGCGTCTGCTGGAACTCCAACCCCACCGACGTGGAAAATGGATCGATCAGGGAAAACTTCAAACGCCTCCAACCGTGGATTCGTTCGGTGCACATCACCGAACTCTGGCGGTCGGACTATCCCTGGCGCGATCTGTTCGCCCTGCTCGGCCGAATGGACTATCAAGGCTTCACGTTGGCGGAGATTCCGGCCTCACCCGAGCCTGGGCGCCTGCTGCATTACTACTATGCGCTGTGGCACGAACTGACGCAATTGTGAACGCCCCCGACAAACGCGGGACGGATTTGTTTTGACAGGTCTGAGAACACACTCCTATCATGACCGCCAATGAACCCGGGCCCATCCCAGTCAGACAAAGACGTCCGCACGGCTGAGTCGCGCGCGGCGTTTGAACGGGCACGGCTCGTCCTGCCCGGCGGTGTGGATTCGCCGGTGCGTGCCTTCGGGGCCGTCGGGGGCACACCCATCTTCATCAGCAAGGCCAAGGGCGCCATCCTGACCGATGTCGACGGGAATGAGTACGTCGACTACCTGGCATCCTGGGGGCCGCTGATCCTGGGCCATGCCGACGATCGTGTGGCGGCAGCGATCAGCAAGGCGCTGTCTCGGGGCAGCTCGTTCGGCGCGCCCTGCGAACTCGAAACCCAGTTGGCCGAGCTGATCGTGGCGGCCGTCCCCTCGATCGAGCTGGTCCGGTTCGTCAATTCCGGCACCGAGGCAACGGCCAGCGCCGTCCGACTGGCGCGTGCGTTTGCCGGTCGCGATCTGATCGTCAAGTGCGAAGGATGTTACCACGGACATGTCGACTGTCTGCTGACAGCAGCGGGCTCGGGGGCCACCACGTTCGGCGTTCCTTCCTCACCCGGCATACCTGCGTCGGTGACCCGCTCAACTCTGCTCGTGCCGTTCAACCACCTGCAAGCCGCTGAGGCGGTGTTCGGTGAGCATGGGTCGCGCATCGCCTGTGTCATCGTCGAGCCGATAGCCGGCAACATGGGCTGCATCCCACCTGCGGACGGCTATCTGGACGGTTTACGACAACTCTGCGACCGCCACGGTGCGCTGCTGATCTTCGACGAGGTGATTTCCGGTTTTCGCGTGGACTACGGCGGGGCCCAGCGACTCTACGGGGTCCGTCCCGACCTGACCTGTCTGGGCAAGATCATCGGCGGAGGCCTGCCGGTCGGGGCATACGGGGGCCGGCGCGAGATCATGCAGCAGGTGTCTCCGTCGGGCCCGGTCTACCAGGCCGGCACACTCAGCGGCAATCCGTTGGCCATGGCGGCGGGGCTTGCCACCTTGCAGGTGCTCGCCGAGGACGGGGTCTATGAGCGTCTGGACAGACTCGCCGAGCGGCTGACCGGCCGGCTGTGTGACGCCGCCCGGAACGCCCGAGTGGACGTGCAGCTTAACCGAGTCGGATCGATGTGGACCGTATTTTTCTGCGGCCAGCCGGTTACCGACTATGCTTCGGCTTTGCGGTGCAACACCGAGCACTATGCAGCCTATTTCCACGCCATGTTGAGCCAGGGGGTCTACTTGGCGCCTTCGCAGTTTGAAAGCGCGTTTGTCAGCACCGCGCACGACGACGAGCACATCGAACGTACGGTCGTCGCGGCTGAGCACGCGTTCAGTGCGCTCGCCGGACGGGATACCTGACCTTTCGGAACTCATATCTTTCCAGGAGGCACGCAATGGAACGGTCGAACGAATCACAAGTCGCCGGGCTGCTGGACCATCTCGATGCCCTCGGGTCAGTCCGCGCCGCCCATGCGGTGTTCTTTCTGTTGATTCTACTGGCGCTGCTGACCCAGATCGTGCTCTACTGTGCCGTTCGCTTCGAGGGCGTGCTGACCGCTGAGGGCGGCGGGCCCGTCGCCGCCACGGCGACCACGCAGGCGGCCCGCCCTTCTGACGCGGTAGATTCTGACAGCACGGTTGCCTGGCGACAGGCCATCGCGGTGCTGGTGCCCCTGTCGAGGTTCCTCGGGCTCATCGCGGCGTGCTTGCTGGTAATCAGCTATTTCATCGGGCTGAACGTCTGCCTGGCCGGCCGATTGGGCGGTGCGCGGGGGATGACATCGGCATTCTTCTGGTCGGTGCTGCTTCTGGCACTGTTGTTTCCGTGGCAACACCTCTTGTTGGGAGCGACCGTGCAGGTGCCCGGCGTCTTCTACAGTTTTGAGGACCTTCAGCAACTGGCGTCGTCGTCGCCGTCCGGCATGATAGCGAACATCGAGCATTACACACGGTACCTCGGGTACCCGGTCCTGGCGATCCTGATCGCCCTTGTGGCCTGCCTGCGTTTCGTTCGCGCGAGCCGGGATATCCGTCGACGAATCGAGTCGGCCGAAAAGGAGTGATCGGTGACCGGCGTACGATCGCGAGCGATGTGTCGTTGGGTCTGTGTGGCTGCCGCCCTCGCCGGGATGGTCGGCTCGATGGAGTTGACGGCCATTCACTTGCGCGGCCCGCAAACGGCAACCGGGTGGGTCGATCTGCTTTGCGGAGCGGGTCCCGAATCCGGCTGTCAGCAGGTGCTTGCCAGCCCGTGGTCCATGTTCGGCGGCTTGCCCGTAGCGGCCTTCTCGTCCGGCTACTTCGCATTGCTGGCGGTGTGGTACCTCCTGGTCGGGCTCACCGATTACCAGCATCGCTGGTGGCAGAGCTGGGCGCTGCTCGTCAATGTTGCAGGCTGCTTTATTTCGATCCAATTCATATGGATCATGTTTACACGGTTGCCGACGTGGTGTCCGTTGTGTCTGTTCTGCCACGTGTGCAACTTCGTTGTCCTGCTGGGGGCGTGGCTGATCTGGCCGGGCCCCACCTCCGTGCAGCCGACCGCACGGATTGCGGCGAAGTCAAAGCTGGCGATGGCCGTGATCCTGGCCGGACTGTGCCTATTCCTCCTGTTCGTCGGCGCCACGCGCTTGAGCATCTTGGCGGCCCAAGGTATGCGGTTCCGCGATGCGTTTCTCAGCGTGGCCTCGGACAGCGACTACATCCAGTGGCGTTGGCAGAACGAACCGCAGTTGGCCGTTCCAGTTCGTCCCGCCGATCCGGTGCGAGGCCCGGGTGACGCCCGGCATCAGGCTGTCGTCTTCAGCGACTTCCAGTGCCCTCAATGTGCGGCGTTGGCCGGCGTTCTGGATGCCTTGATCGAGCAATTCCCCGGCGACATCCAGGTGGTGTTCAAATACCTCCCGCTCGACCGCACGTGCAACGATCGCATCCGTCCGGTCCAGAGCATCTACCCGTCCGGCTGTCAGGCGGCCCGCGCCGCCGAGGCAGCCAGGGTCCTGGCAGGCAAAGATGGCTTCTGGAAGCTTCACGATGCGATGATGCGCAATCAGGGCCTGATCGGGATCGGTGATTTCGCACAACTGGCCCGGCTGGCCGGCTTGCCGCCCGAGTCGTTGCAGGCCGAGATGGCCAGCGATCGGGTCGCCCGACGCATCGCACAAAGCATTGCCGACGCGCCGGCCCTGCCGATGCCCGGTTCTGACGAGACCGTCCTGCCCGGTACACCCCTGCTGATCCTGGACGGAAGACGACTGGAGCGATGGGCGGTCTTCCAGGTCGGTGGCGGGAGGCCGACCGTCGACATGTCGCGTACGGTCAACCTATGGGGCAGGCTGCTCGGGCTGCCAGTCACACAACCATCATCACCGTAACGCTCTCGTACCGTTTAGCGGCGACCCGAAGGGGAGCGCGCCGCCCCCGCCGGTCGCGCAACCATCCCAATCGCGCTTCCGCTGCTCGGCGAGGTTACTCGGCGGAGATCACAAAGACGGCCTCTTCGGCCCGCAGATTCGGCAGCACCCGTACCCTGGCTCGACTCCAGTGCACCAGCGGCACCTCTTGAACGATCACAAAGCCCATACGACGGCAAAGCTGTTCGAAATCGCGGATCGAAGCCAATCGGATATTGGGGCTCTCGTACCACTGGAACGGCAGGTTGCCCGTAACCGGCGTGCGGCCGGTTAGCAGGATCTGGAGTCTCGCCCGCCAGTGGGCGAAGTTGGGGAAACTGACAATGCCCTTTCGCCCGACGCGCAGCATCTCGCGCATCACCTGGTCCGGACGGTGGATGGTCTGCAACGTTTGTGAAAGGACCACGTAATCGTAGCTGTCGTCGGCGAAGCTGCCCAAATCTCGGTCGAGATCCGCCTGCACCACGTCGATGCCGCGCGCCACACAACGGCAGATGTCCTCCTGGTCGAGTTCCACGCCCATGCCTTCGACCCGTTTGCTGCGGATCAGCCTGGCCAGAAGTCCGCCCGACGCGCAGCCCAGATCGAGAACCCTGCTGCCCGGCTCGATCAATTCCTCAATCAGGTCGTAGTCGACGCGCCGCCCGGCGAAGATGCTTTCCACCGCCGACTCCTGCCGATACGCCTGCTCCTTGTGGCGAAGCGGCGTGCCGCCCGGGTCTTGCACGCTACGCAGGAAGCCCCCGATCAGCCGCCCGAGCACCTCCGGCTCGAGCAGAAAGGCGTCGTGTCCGTAGGGCGACTCCACGTTGCAGTAGGTTACGTTGCAGTCGTTGGCCAGCAGCGCGTCCACGATCCGCTGCGATTGCTCCGGCGTGAAGAGCCAGTCACTTGTGAAGCTCACCACCAGCATGTGAGCCTTCACGCCTTCAAAGGCCTTTTCGAGCGAGCCGTATCGACCGACCAGATCGTAGTAGTCCATCGCCTTGGTGATGTACAGGTAGCTGTTGGCGTCGAATCGCTCGACGAATTTCTGCCCTTGGTGATCCAGGTAGGTCTCGACGCTGAATTCGCTCTCCAGGTCGTAACCATACTTCTCGCGGTGCCGCAAATCGCGCCCGAACTTGGCATGCATGCCTTTTTCGGACAGATACGTGATGTGTCCCACCATCCGGGCGATGGCCAACCCGCGATCGGGCCCCTCGTCGGGTCCGTACTGCCCGTTGCGGAAGTTCCTGTCGGACAGGATGGCGTTGCGGCCCACCGCATCGAACGCGATTGCCTGGGCATTCAATCTGGCCGTCGTGGCGATGGGGATGGCCGATCGTACCATCTCGGGATAGCGCACCGCCCATTCCAGCACTTGCATGCCGCCCATCGACCCGCCGATCACCGACAGCAGCCGTTCGATGCCCAGCATTTCCACCAACAGCTTCTGGACCTTGACCATGTCCTCAATGGTCACCACCGGAAAGTTCTGCCCCCACGGACGCTGCGTTGCAGGGTTCGTCGAGCCCGGACCGGTCGTGCCCTTGCATCCACCCAAGATGTTCGAGCAGATCACGAAGTACTTGTCGGTGTCGATCCCCTTGCCCGGACCGACCATGATATCCCACCAGCCGGGCTTGCGGTCGTTCGGATCGTGTCGGCCTGCCACGTGGGCGTCGCCGCTGAGGGCATGGCAGATCAGGACCGCGTTGTCCCGGGACTCGTTGAGCCGACCGTACGTCTCGTAGGCCACCTGAATCGGTCCGAGGGTCCGGCCGCATTCCAGGTTCAGCACGTTTGGCGGTTCGGCCACCGTAGCGCACTGGGTCTGGACGATCCCTGCCGAGCCTTCCTCCGCGGTCGGCGACGGCTCGTCCGCCGAATAAGGATGTGCCTGATTGGGTCCCGTCTGGCTCATTATGCCTTGCGGAAGTCGGTCTGCCCGGTGTGTACGCCAATATCCCTAACACGCCCGTCCGGCAGCCCCGATGAAATGCAGGAAGATACCCTCGGGCTCAACGCATTATACAAAGTCAGAGTCTTTGGCGTCGCTTCCGCCCTCTGGCTGCGAGGCCTACGTCAGGTTCACCGCATAGACGCCTTCCTCGCCGTCGAGATACTCGTACAAAAGCGGTAACATCTCGCGCTTGGGCAGGCGGAGCTGATAGGTAATCGTGAGCCGCTGCGCCTCCATGTCGCGTTTGAACGACACGTCCAGAACGCCGATGTCGCGCTCGCTCAGCAAGTCGGCAAAACGCTTGATCTGCTCGGGCCTGTCATCGCAGACAATCCGCAGTTTCTTGTACCACCGCTTCTGCACCTGCCCTTCCACGTAATGCAGCACGTACAGGGTGAACATCACCAGCAAGGTGGCTCCCACACTGATCGTGTACAGCTTGACCCCCACCGCCAGGCCTACCGCCGCAATGCACCAGATGGACGCGGCTGTGGTCAATCCCCGGACGCTGAATCCCGCCCGGATGATGGCACCGGCTCCGAGGAACCCGATGCCCCCCATCACGCCGTACGCGATCCGCGCCGGGTCGATCCGCAACACCGACTCCTGGCCGTACTGCGGGTACGGGTACAGACGCGCGAAATATGTGCTGACGACCATGACCAGGCAGCATCCCATCGCCACTAAGGCGTGAGTTCGCATGCCCGCTGCCCGACCGCGATGTTCCCGCTCCAGCCCGACCGCACCCCCGAGCGCCGCCGCCAGGGCAAGCTGCCCGATGGCCTCGAACTGGGAACTCCATACGGCCGCCAGAATGTACTCGCCGCCTGCCACCCGCCCATTCCTTTTGCTGCTTCCCCAGCACTCTACGACGGGCCAGGGCGCAACTCAAGTGTGCGTCCGTTGTTAGCGCCCGAGCGACCGGAATGCAGGAACCCTTCGAGACCGCATCCCCTGCCCACTCGCGCTAGTTGCCGTCCGGCTTGTCGCCGAAGCACGTGCCGATTGCTCGCGCCGCCGCGATCAACGGGTCGTCAGGCTGGATCGTCCTCTGACGGTCGGCTACCTCACAGATCGGCACCGAGCACAGCCGCCCTCGCTGCACCACCACGAGGCGGTCCCACTGTCCGGCTACCAAAAGCTGTATGGCGGCATGCCCGAACTGCGTCGCCAAGACTCGGTCGTAGGGACAGGGCGTGCCGCCGCGCTGCACGTGTCCCAGGATGGTTGCCCGTGTCTCCAGCCCGGTCCTGTCGCTGATCTGCTGAGAGAGGACCTGGCTCACGCCGCCCAGGCGGATGGGGTCGGGCGAGTCGTGCACGACGCGGTCGACCACCACCTCGCCGCCGACCGGCTTGGTCCCCTCTCCCACCGCCAGCATGGAAAAGGCCTTGCCCCGCTTCGACCGTCCCACACAGAAGTCGCATACCACGTCCAGGTGGAAAGGAATCTCGGGAATGAGGATGACATCGGCCCCGCTGGCCAGACCGGCGTGCAGCGTCAGCCACCCGGCGTTGCGCCCCATCGTCTCGACAAGCATCACTCGGTGGTGCGAAGAGGCGGTGGTATGGATCCGGTCCAGCGCGTCGGTGGCCACGTTCACAGCCGTCTGGAACCCGAACGTCACCTCGGTATGCATCAGGTCGTTGTCGATCGTCTTGGGAACGCCTACGAACCGCAGGCCCTTCTCGATTAGCCCGTTCGCGCCGCTCATCGTGCCGTCGCCCCCGACGCACACGATCCCGTCCAGACCGCGCCGCTGCACGTTAGCCACCGCGCGGTCCCGCACGTCTTCGAAGACCGGTTCGCCGCGATGGTCGGTGCCCATGCGGAAGCGGGCCGGATTCGCCTTGTTGCTGGTGCCAAGGATTGTGCCGCCTAGCGTCAGGATGTTGCTGGCGGACGACATGTCCAATGGGTGCATGCGGTCCTCGATGAGGCCCAGAAACCCGTCCTCGATTCCCCAGACCTCGATGCCGTACTGCAGGATCGCCGTCTTGGTGGCGGCGCGGATCACGGCGTTGAGTCCCGGGCAGTCGCCGCCGCCGGTCATGATCCCAATCCGCTGGACTGGCTTTGTGTCAGCCATGCTGGGTCTCCGTCAGATTCGCGATCACAACCCCAATCCCTTGCCCGGACCCATGGCCCGTACCTTACGGCCGTAGCGGCGCGAGCTGCCTTCTTTAAATCTCGGTCGTTTTGGGCAAACCACTTGGCAGATTAGCTCGGCGAGGGTATTATTCATCCGGCAGCATATCAGGGCGGCCACTGGCCGCAAGACGTGGGGAGGGGAAAGGCAAGCTGCACGGAGGCCGGCATGCTTTCCTTCCGAGAAGCACAGGAGCGGGCTCTTCGTCACGCCGTCACCAGCGGGCAAATGGCCGACATGGCCTTCATCCATGCCATCCAACGGTCCAATGGGCACATGCCCTGTTTCGGGCGGATGGAGGAGTACTGCTCGCACACGACCTGCCGGTGGCATGCGGCGTGCATGATGCTGTTGGAACAGCACAGGGAGCAAACGGCTCTGAGGAGCTGACAGGCCCCCCGCCCCGCCGCCGTACGAGCACCTGAACCGATGAGTGTCCAGGTGTACCCCGCGACAACGGTATTCGTGCATCCAGCCGATGCGACCGCTGCCGACCAGCACCTCCGGGCAGACGCGTTCAGGGCGTCGCTTGGCCATTCTTATCGTCCGTTCACAGCCGAGTGAGCCTGGCGACGGGTCCTCGGTCCGTATAATCTGGCTCGCGACCAGTAAGGCGCGGCTGGCAACTGGTCGATGAATGGTTGGCGAGACGCTATACGGTACGGCCGGTTGGCAGATCGCGCTGCACCTCAAGCGAGCGTCGCGCTCGAGCAACAAGGTCCGACACGCAGAAGGAGACCGACTTGGCCGACAAGAGCCTGTCGCAACGGATTCACAGCAAAAAGGCCCGGGTGGGCATCATCGGCATGGGCTATGTGGGTCTTCCACTGGCCCGACAGTTTGCCCACGCGGGTTTCGAAACGATCGGATTCGACATCGATGAGAGCAAAGTCCGACAGCTCAATGCCGGTCGCAGCTACATCAAACACATCCCCAACTCGCAGATCAAGGACCTGCTCAAGTCCGGGCGTTTCTTGGCCAGCGCCGACATGTCGCGCCTCAGGCAGACCGACGCCGCGCTGGTCTGTGTGCCCACGCCGCTGGACAGGATGCGCGAGCCCGACATGACCTACGTCGTCGGTACCACCGAGACGGTCGCCAAATATCTGCGCAAGGGGCAACTCATCGTGCTGGAGAGCACCACGTATCCCGGCACGACGCGCGAGGTGGTGCTGCCCATCCTCGAAGACGGCGGCAAGCGTGTCGAGCGCGACTTCTTCCTGGCCTACAGCCCGGAGCGCGAGGACCCCGGCCGAGAGGACTACACCACTGCCACCACGCCCAAGCTGGTGGGGGGCATCGGCCCGAAGAGCACGCGCCTGGCACGGCTGCTCTACGAGCAGGTGATCCGCACGGTCGTGCCGGTCGACAGTTGCGAGGTCGCCGAGGCCGCCAAGATCGTCGAAAACGTCTACCGCTGCGTCAACATCGCCATGGTCAACGAGCTGAAGCTCCTGTTTGACCGCATGGGCATCGACGTGTGGGCGGTGATCCGCGCCGCCTCGACCAAGCCGTTCGGCTATCAGCCGTTCTACCCGGGGCCCGGGCTGGGCGGGCACTGCATCCCGATCGACCCGTTCTACCTGTCGTGGAAGGCCCGGCAGTACGACCACCCAACACGCTTCATCGAGCTGGCCGGCCAGATCAACACAGCCATGCCCGAGTATGTGGTGGGAAGGATCGCCGACGCCCTCAACGAGCGCCGCAAACCTCTGTGGGGCTCGAAGATCCTCATTCTAGGCTTGGCCTATAAGAAAAACGTCGACGACATCCGCGAGTCGCCCTCGATCGTGCTGATCGAAATGCTCAGAGATCGCGGCGCGAAAGTCGACTACAACGACCCGCACGTAGCGCGAACCCACAAACAGCGCGAGCACGACCTGAAGATGCGCAGCAAGCCGCTCTCGGAATCGATGATTGGCAGCTACGACGCAGTGGTGATCGCCACCGACCACAGCGCGTACGACTACGACTGGATCGTGCGACACGCCAAACTGGTGATCGACACCCGCAACGCCACCGCCGGCGTCCGCACCGGCCGCCGCAAGATCGTCAAGGCGTGAGTGCGGCCGATTGCAGGGCGAGTCCCACCCGCCTCGGATCTGGTTGTAGGGCGGACTCGGCCCGCCGCGCGGCCCGCGATGACCGTCGCCGCCACTACGGATACACCTTCCCCATCAATCGCGGATACGGAATTGCCTCGCGGATGTGCTTGAGGCCGCACAGCCAGGCCAGCGTCCGCTCGATGCCCAGCCCGAACCCCCCGTGCGGCACCGAGCCGTAGCGACGCAGGTCGAGATACCACTCGTAGGCCTCGCGCGACAGGCGCTGCTCGTCGATCCGCTGCTCGAGCGTAGCCAACTCGTCCTCGCGCTGCGAGCCGCCGATGATCTCGCCGAACCCCTCGGGCGCCAGCAGGTCGAAGTTCTTCACCAGCCGCGGGTCGTCCGGATCGATCTTCATGTAGAACGCCTTCGCCTGCTTGGGATAGCGGTGTACGAACACCGGGCCGTCGAACATCCGCGAGATGATCGTCTCGTCCGAGCCGCCCAGGTCCTTACCCCACTCGAAGTTCTGCGCGAGTTCGAGATGCGTCGGGAGGTTCTCCAGCCGTTCGCGGACGTCGGTGAGCTCCTCGCGGGCCTCGGCCTCTTGCTGGGCGAGCTTGTCCTTCTGCCATTGCTTGGCGGCCTGATCGCCCTTGGCCTCGATCTGCTCGATTTCACGCGCCAACTCAGCCGCATGGTCCTTGGCGGCCTGCTCGTCGTGCTCCAATAGCTCGCGCGTCCGCGGCCCGCGCAGCAACTCGACGGCTTGGCTGTAGCTGATCCGCGCGAAGGGCGTTGCGATCTTCTCGAGCGGTGTCACATCGCGGCCCAACTGCACCAGGTCGGCCCGATGGTCGGTGAGCACGCGGCTGACGATCGCGGTCATCATCGCTTCGGCCAGTTCCATCACCGCGTCCAGATCGGCCCAGGCCACCTCCGGCTCGACCATCCAGAACTCGGTCAGGTGCCGGCGGGTCTTGCTCTTTTCGGCGCGAAACGTCGGTCCGAAACAGTACACCTTGCCGAACGACATGCAGGCTGCTTCCAGATAGAGCTGGCCGGTCTGGGCGAGGTAGACCCTCTCGCCGAAATAGTCGACGTCGAACAGCGTGGCGGCGCCCTCGCCGACGGCGGGCGCGAAGATGGGCGTGTCGATCAGCACGAATCCGTTGTCGTTGAAGAATCGGCGGACTGCGTCGATCAGCGTGTGGCGGACGCGGAGGATCACGTGCTGCCGGCGCGACCGCAGCCACAGGTGTCGCCGCCGCATCAGAAAGTCGACCCCGTGGGCTTTCGGCGTGATCGGATAGTCGGTCGACTCGCCGACGGGGCGCACGTCGCTCAGTGCCAGCTCACAGCCGCCCACCGCCCGCTCGTCGGCGCGCACCAGGCCGACCACTTCCACCGACGATTCCTGCGCCAGGTGTCGCGCCCGCTCGAAGATCGGATCGGTCGCGTCGGTCCGCTCGAGCACGCACTGACACATCCCCGTGCCGTCGCGAATCAGCAGGAACATCACCTTGCCACTGCGCCGCGAGTTGTATACCCACCCGCGCAGGCGCACGGTTTGACCGGTCCGTTCAAGCAGTTGCGATATCGTTGCATCGATGACGTTCACCACGTACCTCACGACGCCATGTTTGTGTTTGCGTTTACATGTACGGCGCTTCGTTACCCCACCCTACGCGGAAATGGGGGGCTTTTCCAGACAGGACAATACGGTGTGGTGCACGGTGGCGACGTCCAGGCCGGCGAACGGCTGCTTGCCATCTGCCGCGCCGGTCAGCACGCGGACGTTGGGCCCCAGCGGGCGCCACGCGGACGGTTCGGTCGGGCCGAACAGGGCGATCGTCGAACTCTCGACCGCGGCGGCCAGGTGCGTCATCCCCGAATCGTTGCCGACGTAGGCGTCGGCTGCGGCGATCAGGGCGGCCGCCTCCGTCAGCGCCACTTCACGCAGGACCGGTGCAAAGGCCCTCAGCGATTCCACCAACGGGTCGCCGAAAACATCCAGCTCGACCGGACCCACAAGAAAGATTGCCTGCATGTCGTCCTGGTGCAGGGCGCCCGCCAACGCCTGAAAACTCTCGATCGGCCAGCACTTGGTCGTGCCGCCGGCGCCCGGGTGCAGCAGCACGATGGGCTGGCCGGCGGTTGGTGTATGTTTCTGCAACCGCGCGCGGGCCTCGAATCGCTCGGCCCGGTCGAACGGCAGAATCGGCAGCGGCCGGTCACTTCCCTCCACGCCGATGTCAGCCGCCAGCAAATCCTCGATCCATTGATCGCTGATGTGGCCGCGCCAGTCGGGCCTCAGACGCGACTCGATGCTCACTACACAGTCCACGCACGTACCGAGGTTGGCGGCAAACGTGCTGCCCGGCCCGCCCAGCATGTCGACGACAAGATCGAATTGCGCGAAGTACTCGCGGCACTTCGCATCAAGCTCAGCGCCCTCGACGAAGAACGTGTGCAGCCCGAGCGTCTCCACCGAGGCGATGGCGTCCACGCCGGCCCGCCCCAACGCAATGCTGGCCGTCTCCGGTCGGCCCAGCACCTCCAGCGTTGCCCGCGGCCAGGTCGCTTTCAGCATGGCGACCAGCCGCAGAGCCAGCACGAAGTCGCCGATGGCTCCGACGTGAATCAGGCAGATGCGGCGAAAGCCGTTGCCGTTCACCGGATTGCTCCCCACACGCGTGCCGGCAACGGGTGGCTAGCTGTCAAACCAGCCGTCGATCCACCCGCCGCCCAACACCACATCGTCCACATAGAACACGACCGCCTGGCCCGGCGTGATTGCCGACTGCGGCTTCTCGAAGATCAGTCGTATCCGCTCGCTGCCGATCGGCTCCAAAGTGGCCCCAGCCGCCGTATGAGCGTAGCGTATCTTGGCGTGGACGGCCAGCTTCCCTTCGGGCGGATCGAGCAGCCAGTTCACACCCGCCGCGGTCAGACCGTCGTGCAGCAGCGCCTCTCGCGGCCCGAGCACGACGGTGTTCGTCTCCGCGTCGAGCCGTGTGACGTAGACCGGCGCGCCCAGCGCGATCCGCAGCCCCCGGCGCTGCCCGATCGTGTAGTGGGCCAGGCCCTCGTGCCGGCCCAGATCGCGCCCGTCGACGTGCCGAATCGCACCCGGGCGAAACGCATCGGGTCGGCGCTGCCGCACCACGCGTGCATAGTCGTCGTCGGGCACGAAGCATATCTCCTGCGAGTCGGGCTTGTCGTGCACGGGCAAATCGAGCTGGCGCGCATGCCGGCGCACTTCCTGCTTGGTCAACTCGCCCACGGGCAGCAGCATTCGATCCAACATCGAACGCCGCACGCTGAATAGCGCATAGGACTGGTCCTTGTCCGCGTCGCACCCGCATGCCAGCACTGCCCGTTCGCCGCACCGCACAATGCGTGCGTGATGCCCCGTCGCTACATAGTGGGCGCCAATCGCCTCGGCGTATTGCGCGAGTCTGCCGAACTTGAACCTCTCGTTGCAGAGGATGCACGGATTGGGTGTTCGCCCTCGTGCGTATTCGTCGGCGAAATGCTGAATCAGTGCTTCGAACTGTTCCTTGAAGTTCAGCATGTACAGGCTTATGCCCAGCCTGGCGGCGATCGTGCGGGCGTCTGCCGCATCGGCGGCGCTACAGCACCCTTGGCGATGGCCTGGTCCGGCCGCGCTGGCCGACTCGATACCGGTGCGCATGAAAAGCCCGACCACCTCGTAGCCCTGCTCTTGCAGCAGCCATGCAGCCACGCTGCTGTCCACGCCGCCGCTCATCGCGACGACCACCTTGCCTCGATCGGGCGCCTCCATGAGTTACAGCGTCCTCATATGCGAATTCTACCTCCGCCCGAGGCGTGGTCAAAACCGCACCGTCACGCCGCGTTGCGTCACACGAAGCGGCGCTATAGAGTCGAGCCCCGGGCCGGAAGGTTTCACCGGCCGACCGAACCTGCATTGCCCGCAGACAAGGTGCCGATCATGTTGAAAACACTGGACGTGCCCAGCTCCAAACGCTGTGAGTTCATCGATGTAACCAGCGAGGTGCAGTCGCTGGTGGCCGAGGCTGGGGTCAGTTCCGGCTGCGTGGTGTGCTACGTGCCGCACACAACGGCAGGTATCACGATTCAGGAGAACGCCGATCCAGACGTGACGGCCGATCTGGCCCGTCGACTCGAGGCGCTGGCGCCTCACGGCCTGGCCGAGTATCGCCATAGCGAGGGCAACTCCGACGCTCACATCAAGTCGTCGTTGCTGGGGGCGAGCGCGTGCGTCCTGATCGACGGCGGGCGGCTGGTGTTGGGCACGTGGCAGGCGATCTACTTTGCCGAGTTCGATGGGCCCCGGCGGCGCAAGCTGCACGTGAAGGTCGTCGCCGATTGAGGTTCGACCCGCCTACCCGGTGTGCGGGCGGCGCTCTGCTCGCGACGGTCGTGTCTGCTGGTCGGATCGGGTTCGTACCTGCGACAGGAGTGTGGTCATGAAAGCGGTTGTCATCGGTGGATACGGGCACATCGGGCGGCACCTGGTTCCCAAGCTGGCGGCCGATGGCTGCCAGGTCACCGTCGTGACGCGTGGGCGCCAGTCGCGGCCCGATGCAGCATCGTGGCAGGGTCTCGGTGTCGAACACCTTAAGCTCGATTACGCCGAACTGGTCGGCTCGCCCGCCGGCACAAGAGCCCTCGCCGAGTTGCAGCCGCACGTCGTGATCGACATACTCGGCAGCGATACGCCCGCCTTGATGAATGCCCTGCCGTCCACCGTCGAGCATGTGGTGTTGTGCGGATCGCTGTGGATGTATGGTCCGCCCCGGCAGGTGCCCACCCCCGAGCGCACGCAAGGCGAGTGCCCCTTCGACGCCTACCGCAAGCGCTACCAGCAGCTACAGCAGGTCTTGCAGCGAGGCGATGGCCCGACGGTGGCTGCCGTCATGCCCACCAACATTGCCGGGGCCGGCAAGATACCCCTCGAACCGGGCGCGGGGCGCAGCATCGACGTCCATCGGGCCATGGCTGGCGGTCAGGCCATGATGCTGCCCGGCGATGGCTCCACCCTGGTCGGCCCGGTCGACGCCGACGACGTGGCCGAAGTCTTTCGTCTCGCTCTTCGCCAGCCCGAGAGAGCAAACGGTCAGATGTACAACGCCGGGGCGGCCTACGCGGTGACCTTTAGCGAGATGGTGGCTCTCTACGCCGACATCTACGGCCACAAGCTCCCTGTCGAGTACTTGGATTGGCCCGCATTCGAAGCTCGCTTCAAGCCCGACCTGTCGACGCGTTACCACTTCCAGCAGCACATGTGTGCGGACATCACCAAGGCGCGATTAGAGTTGGGGTATCGCCCGCGCTATACTCCGCCAGACGCCCTCGCCCGCGCCGTGGAGTGGATGCGGCAAAGCGGGCTGCTGGCGTGAAGTGAGGCAATCACCAATGATGAATCAGCAGGACGCGGGGCCGAGACGCTTTTACATGATCGCGTGCGATATCCTCTTCCGTGAGGTATGCCGCCTGGCGGCTGACGCGCCCAACATCATCGATCTGGAGTTCGTCCGCAAAGGGCTGCACGATGTGCCCACCGAGCAGATGCAAGCCGACCTTCAGCGCCGCATCGACGCGGTCGATCCGACAATCTACGAGGCGGTCCTACTGGGCTATGCCCGCTGCAACGACGGGACCGTGGGCTTGCGAGCCCGCGATATCCCCCTGATCCTGCCTCGGGCACACGACTGCATCACGTTGTTTCTCGGCAGCCGGCACCAATACCGCCAGTACCACGACGCGCACCCGGGCACCTACTTCCGCACTAGCGGCTGGATCGAGCGCAACTTCGCCGACGGCGACGGCACGATCATGGACGGGCTCGGGCTCAACAAGCCCTTCGACGAGTACGTGGCGAAGTACGGCCGCGAGAACGCCGAGTACATCGCGCAATTCCTGGATTCATGGAAGAGGAATTATGACCGCCTGACGTTCATCGATACGGGCGTGGCCGCCGAACTCGATTACAGTGAACGCACTCGCCTCGAGGCCGACGAGCGAGGCTGGACGTTCGAGTGCGTTCCCGGCGACCTCGGCCTGCTGGCCAGGCTGCTGGCCGGGCAGTGGGACAGCCCCGACTTCGTCGTGGTCCCGCCGGGTTGGCGGATCACCGCCCGCAATGACGAGCGGGTATTGGACTCCGCCGAACCTTCCGACTCCGGTGCAGGTGCTGGCTCCTAGTCTGTACGCGTGGTCGAGTCGTCCTCACCTTCCTCGGGCTGCTGGTTTGCCTTGGGCGCGGGCAGGGGGTTCGGCAGGTTCGTTCGAGCACAGATCTGATCGATCATCTCGTCGCAAAGCTCGATCTTGTAATTGTCCAGACGCACTTTGCCCCCGTCGGCCAGGGCCAGATCGACCCAGCCCCGCCGATCGTAGTTTTCGAAGCCTTTCATCTGCTCCCACCCGATGGTGCGGCCGGACAGGTGCAGCCCCCGCTCGTCCAGGGCGAACCGCTGCCGGCTGACGCGAACCACGTGGATGATCCCGACCAACGTGACGACGGCCATCCCCACAGCCAGGACCTTTTGCAGGTAGATGCTCGAATTGCTGTGGGCGACCCTGCCCTCGGCCTGTTCACGCGGATACTTGTGCCAGCCGTCGTAGGTAAACCAGCCGGCAAAGACGGCGCAAACAATGATGACCAGAATGATGCGGTTTCTCCGCTGTCTGGTGGTTCCACACTCGATTCTCATTAGCCGCACTCTCCTTGCTTGATCCAGAACGACCCTGATTGCACTGCACGACCGCAGGACGGATAATGGGCTATAATATTAGGTTGGCAAGCCCCCTACTTGTAAAGGGGTCCGAAGCATGAGTTCGTTTTTCGGTACGGTCTGCGACGATTTCTCTGCGACGGTTCGGCTGTTCCTCAAGCTCGACCTGGGGTTGGAGCGAGAGACGGTTCTTCACTTCTTCGATCGACTGCGCAAGGACTACCCGGCGTTGTCGCGCCTGCGACGGCGCGAAGACGACACCCTGCTCCTCGAGGAGGTGCCTCAAGCCGGCGACAGTCGGAGATGGATTCGGTTAAACCACGACTGCCTGCGGCTTGGGCATTTCGCCCCGCCGAACGTGGACGAAGTCAGGAAATTCGGCCGCCTGGTGATGTCCCAGGCGCCTTTCCACCTGACTATGGGCGAACTGGATTACGACTATCTGGAAGTCGCCTTCTGCTTCGATTTGGAGTTCGACGGCAATCACGATCAGTTGGTCGCTGACACCCTGTTCGCGGACCACCCCATATCCAGCTTCCTGATGGGCGACCAGGCCTGCCACGTGCTCCACGCTCAGCCGGCGTGGGGTATATCGCTGACTCCCAACTGCGACACGCAAGCGCGCATCGAGGTAAAGTCACGCAGCAACACCTACGAGGTTCGCACGGGTGAGTACGAGGCGCAGCCGCTCAGCGTGTATCTGACGGTTCGGCGCTATTGGGGTCACTCGCCCGCCGGCGATCTGGAGCAGGAACTCGAGAATCTGTTCGAACGCGCCGAGCAACTTGCCGCCGATAAGGCCGTGCCCCTCGTAGTCCAGCCGCTGGCCCACGCGATCGCCAGTCGATCCTGAGCGCCTGCCCTTGGCCCCTCGCGGCAGAATGTAGCGATCCGCGCACGCGACCAACCAGGTCCGCGTAGTAGCGGCAGGCAAGTCGTGCATCATGTCGAGCAGGCCATCGAGTATGTGCACAGCCGCAAGCAGGCGCTGATTGATTCGTGGTTGGAGCTTGTACGTGTCCCGAGCGTTTCGGCCCAGCCGGAACATGCCGGGGACATGGCTGCCGCCGCCCAATGGCTCGAGCAGAGGCTCGGACGCAGCGGTTTCGACTGCCGAATCTGCGACAGCGGGGGGCATCCAGCCGTGTTCGCCGGGCGATGTAACCTCGACGGGGCGCTCACGGTGCTGGTTTATGGGCACTATGACGTCCAGCCTCCGGGTGACCAACGTCTGTGGGACAGCCCACCGTTCAAGCCGGCGGTCCGCGATGGGGCCGTCTTCGGCCGCGGCGCCGCCGATGATAAGGGCCAGTTGCTGACGGCGGTGGCGGCGGTCGAGGCGTGGCAGGCCGTATCGGGCGAGCTGCCGGTAAACGTCAAGTTCCTATTGGAGGGTGAGGAGGAGATCGGCTCTCCGCACCTGCCTTCGCTGGTTGAGTCCCATCAGAATGAGTTGGCCTGCGATGTGGTGCTCATCTGCGATACGGCGGCTTTCAAGCCGGGCGTGCCGGCTATCACGTACGGTACCAAAGGGCTTGTGTACAAAGAGGTTACGCTGACCGGGCCGGCCAAGGACCTGCACAGTGGCTCCTTCGGCGGCACGGTGGCCAATCCGGCCAATGTCCTTGCCGAAGTGATTGCATCGCTGAAGGACGCCGACGGACGCGTGACGATCCCGGGCTTTTACGATGATGTGCAGCCACTGGGCGAGGCTGAACGGGCGTCGCTGGCTGCATTGCGGTTTGACGAAGTTGCCTATCTGGCCCAGCTTGGCAGTCCTGCCCTGGCGGGTGAGCCCGGCTGCAGCACGCTGGAGCGGCGTTGGACACGTCCCACGCTGGATGTGAACGGCCTTTCGGCGGGGTATCAGGGGCAGGGGGCCAGCACGATCATCCCGGCCCGGGCAAGCGCCAAGATCTCGATGCGCCTGGTGCCGCGGCAGGATCCCGAGGCCGTTTCGGCTTCCTTCAACCGGGTGGTGCGGCAGGTGTGTGGTGATCGAGTGAGGGCTCAGATTACCGAGCATGGGCTGTGTCGGCCGTACATGGCGCCGCTGGACAGCCCCTGGATGGGAGCGGCCCGCCGGGCGTTGGCGGCGGGGTTCGGCCGCGAGCCGGTGCTGATCCGGGAGGGCGGCACGCTGCCGATTCTGCCCGTCTTCAAAGAGGTGCTGGGGGCCGACTGCCTGCTTCTGGGGTATTGCCGGCCGGACTGCAACGCTCACGGCCCCAATGAGTTCTTCCACATTGAGGATTTCCTGGCCGGCGCGGTTACCGGGGTGCGGCTGCTGGCCGAGCTGGCCGGACTCTACGGACCAACGGTGCGGGGCTGATACCTTCACTCCTTGCCAACGCCGGCGGATCGGTCGATAAACCGTTACGGGTGAGGCAATTGCCCGCTGCGAACCGGCCAGAGTTGATTTGTCCGGGCATCCGCCCCAAAATGTGGTTTACGTAGGTGCTGGTGCCGATAATCTAACGTCAGGACGGAGGCAGTTGCTCATGGCTCAGTCACGCTGGGTCGCGGTATTCGCGACCGTGGCAACATTCGGCGCCGCCGCCAGCCCGGCTCAGGCCATGTTCTTCCGGGATGTAGCACGGGCGTTGCAGTACGCCGGTTTTACCGTTGAGGGGCAGAGAAACATCCTCACCGATGGCGCGGTGGTCAACATCTCCCAGCGATTCTTCGGCCAGCCGCTTAACTTCGGCCAGACCGAGTTGACCCCGAACGGCCAGTTACGGGCGCAGGTGGGGTGGGACCGAAGGCCGATTCCTGCCTTGCAGTTCTTCATGGACACGGGCAATGCGCCGCTGAACTACGAGCTGAGGCGAAACTTCGGGATGCAGGACTTCCTGGCGACCGGAGAGTTGCAGTTGAGCATTGGCACCGAATTCAACGCCCTGGGTTTCTACGATACGATCGTGGGGATCAACAACACCGGTACGTTCGAGACTGAGGGCCTGTTCGGCGAGAACAGCGGGCATATGGATTTCGATGTCGGACCCATCAATATCAGCGGAAACGTCGTAGCCGACGTCTTGGCCGCAGTGTTTGACGCACTGGCGCTCGGCGAGGATAACCCGTTCCGCGAGTTTTCACTTCGGTCAACGCGCGAGAAGAACGGCATCGACCCTGAGCAGATCGCCCAGATCGAGGCGGCCCTGGCCGCCGGCGAGCAGATCACGGGCGAGCAGGCGTCGCTGCTGGCGACCGACAGCGTGATCCAGGGCCTCTTTGGCCTGGGCGATCCGCAGGACGGAGCCCTTCAGTTCGTCGATTCTGAGAATCCGCAGTCGGATGCAGCCGGTGTGCCCATGACGACACCCGAGCCGATCACCGCCTTGCTGGTGGTGGCAGGGCTGGTCGGCATTGTGGGCCGGCGGCGCTGATTCACCATCTCAAGCACAGACACGGTTGCGCAGCGATGTCCTTCATCGGCGGCACCACATGGGTGCGGTCGCATGGTATCATGCGCCGTTCGTCGAGTGCGGGCGGTGGGGGCGAGTCGGTGTCTGTGCCTCCGTGCCGCACGTAGGAACCAGGAGTGAACTGGAATGGCTGCGTTGAATCAGGTTGTTGACCTCCGAAGCGACACGATCACCCGGCCTACGCCCGCGATGCGAAGGGCCATGGCTGAGGCGGATGTGGGAGACGATGTCTTTGGCGAAGACCCCACCGTCAACGCGCTCCAGCAGCGCGTGGCCGATTTGCTCGGCAAGGAGGCGGCCATCTTCGTACCGTCGGGATCGATGGCCAATCAGACGTCCATCCGCGCGCACACCAGTCCCGGCGACGAAATCATTTGCGACGTCAGCAGCCATGCATACCTGTACGAGGGCGGTGCGCCGGCGGCGCTCAGCGGGTGCAGCTATGCGTTCGTGCACGGCGACCGAGGTGTTTTCACCGTCGAGCAGGTGAAAGCCTCGATCAAGCCGGCGGGCAACCACCATTTCGCCAACACCCGGTTGGTGTTGGTCGAAAACACACACAATCGCGGAGGTGGGTCGATCTGGCCGGTCGAGGCGATGGCCGAGATATACCGGTTTGCCCGGCAGGCGGATCTGGCGGTTCATCTGGACGGAGCCCGGCTGATGAACGCGTGCGTGGCTTCGGGCAAGCAGCCTACCGAGTACACACGCCATGTCGACTCGTGTTCGATGTGTTTCTCCAAGGGCCTGGGCGCCCCGGTCGGATCGGCGGTGGCGGGTACGCGGGCGTTTATCGATCGCGTCCATCGGTTCCGCAAGATGTTTGGCGGGGGGATGCGGCAGGCAGGCGTCCTTGCGGCGGCCGCCCTGTACGCCCTCGATCATCATGTCGAACGACTGGCCGACGACCATGCCCACGCCAGGCAGCTCGCATGCGCGATCACGGAGGTGGCGGGGATCCAACTCGATCCGGGTCACGTACAGACCAACATCGTTATCTTCGATGTGGACGATCGGCTCGCCCCGGCCGACCGCTTTGTCGAGAAGCTCAGCGCCGCCGGTGTGCGGATGCTTGCGATCGGGCCGGCCCGCGTGCGGGCTGTCACCAGTCTGGAGGTCGATCAGGCCGGTATCGAACGGGCCGTCGACGTGATCCGCAAGGTCGCCGCATGAAGCTGCCCAAGCCGCTGCACCGCTGGACGGTGAGTCCCACCCATGCCATCAGATTGCAGCGAGAGTTGGTGGAGCGCGTGCGCATCGAGCCACTGCCCCAGCAGGTGCGTTTGGTGGCTGGGGTGGACGCGACGGTCTCGACCGATGGTCGTTGGCTGCTGGCAGGGGTGGCCGTCTGGGACCTGCACAAGTCCGAGTTGCTGGAGACGCGCCTGGCCAGGCGACCGGCGCGGTTCCCCTATGTTCCCGGCCTGCTTTCGTTTCGTGAGGTGCCGGCCGTGCTGGCAGCCGTGCGGCGGCTGCGCATTACGCCGGATGTGTTTCTGTTCGACGGACAGGGGCTCGCACACCCGCGCCGGTTCGGTCTGGCTTCGCACGCGGGCGTGCTCATGGACTCACCTTCGGTCGGGTGTGCCAAGAGCCGGCTCTGCGGGCAGCATCAAGAACCTGCGACCAAACGCGGTAGTCGCAGACGGCTGATCGACCCGTCTGACGGGCAGACCATCGGCGCGGTGGTCCGCACGCGCGATCGGGTCAAGTGCGTGTACGTGTCGATCGGGCACCGCGTGACCTTGGCCGACGCGGTCCGTCTGATACTGGTCTGTCACGGCGGATACCGCATCCCCCAGCCGCTGAGACTGGTGCACCAACTGGTGACGGCGGGGCGTGCTCATTTGTAGGGGTTGTGGCCTCGGGGATCGGACGGCAGTCGGGTGGAAAACCCTTCAACATTCAAATTGCTTCGCGGCACGACCACGATGTGGTACGGGGCGCAGATCGCATGTTTGGGTGGTTGCCCCCCCGGCTGAGGCGGACTCACACGGACGTCGACATAGATCCGGTGCCCCTCGCGCCACACGCGGGTGATGCGGACCGCGTAACCCTCGGTCGGCACCGCGCCGCGAGCGGCCAACAGAACCATCTGCTTACTGAAGTCGACGGGTACTTCGGCTACCGGGATGGCAGCCAAGTGGGCCGCATCGCGTATCACCAGGCGCAAAGGCTCATACAATTCGCTGTAAGTGCCTGCCTTCGACCAGGTTATGGGCATTTCCCCGACCTGGATAGTCTGCCTCTGGTCCGGCGCTGGGCCGGGCGGTGGGCATCCTGGCAGGGCGGCGGCCAGGAGCAGGCATATGGCTGCAGGGACGTGTTTCATGGCCGAATGTTACCACACTGCGGATGTATCTGCGCGGGTGTCCTCACAGAAGCGGGCAGGTTGTGCGGGTCGAGGTAGATTCGTCTGCATTGTCCATGGTGTGACCGCCTGTCTGGCGCGTTGTGGCTCGCCGATCGGCCGGCTTGTACAGGGGTGGCATGGTTCTATAATTGAGCACCTGTGAGCCGGAACGTAAGGTGTGGCCTGGGATTGCGATGCATTTGCGCGGATCGGCGCGGCGCAAATCTTTCAGCTTGCGCGGCGTGGCTGGCGGTGATGGCCGTTGGTGGTTGTCAGGCTGGGCGGTCGGGCGGTGGAGCGGGCATGAACTCCCCGGATCCGGGTGAGCGGATCCATGCGATCGTCGAGGCTGGCGAGCAAGGGCGCCAGGAAGCGGTGCCGCTTCTGGTCGACCGGCTGGAGGATGAAGACGGAGCGGTCCGCTTCTTCGCCATACAGAGCCTGGAGAGGATCACTGGCGAAAGCAGGGGCTATCGGTACTATGATCCGCCCGGTCTGCGGGCGCGTGCGGTGAGACGCTGGCGAAGCTGGGTTCAGGCTCGCGCCGGGGCGGCCACCAGCCAGGCCGCACAGATGAATTAGAGGCTCGAAATGGATCATTCGTGGCCAGAGCGACCGTCGGACGCGGTGGATTTGTCGATCCCCAGCGAGCCACGTAGCCTGACCGTTGTTCGGGCAGCGGTGGAGCGGATGGCCAAGATGGTGGGATTCGGCGAGCCCGACGTCGGTCAAATCATTTTGGCTGTGGATGAGGCGCTGGCCAACGTGATCAAGCACAGTTACCGAGGCGCGACCGATCAGCCGATCCGCGTGCGTCTTCAGCCGACCAAGGGCCCCAACGATCGCGGCGGACTGCTGGTTCTGGTTCGCGACTACGGCAAGGCGGTGGACCCGGCCACGATCCAGCCGCGGGATCTGGATGACGTTCGGCCCGGAGGACTGGGGGTCCATATTATTCGCAGCGTCATGGACGAGGCGGAGTATTCCTGTCCCGAGAGCGGCGGGATGCAGTTGCGGATGGTCAAGTACGTGCGGAGCGAGCAAGCCGCCCGCGGTTAGGCGTTCGTCGGGCCGACGGAACGGCACGGCGTGTTGGCCAGCCCGGGCGTACGAGTGAGTCGATGGCCCACGCGAGTGACAAGGTCGTACAGGAAGTCCGCGAAGAGGATGGGGTGGTGCTGGTCAGGCTGGCCGGCGAGATCGACATGCATCGCACGCCTGAGGTGATGCAGGCGGTGGATGCGTATATGCGGTCGAAGCCCAAGCGCGTGGTGGTGGATCTAAGCGACGTGGAGTACATGGACTCGTCGGGGGTGGGGACACTGGTGCATCTGTTCCGGCAGGTCAACTCCAATGGCGGCAAGCTCATCCTGGTCAAACCGAACGAACGGGTCCGCAGCGTGTTTGAGATCACGCGGCTGGATCGGTTCTTCGTCATCTGTCAGGATCAGCAAGAGGCCCTTAAGCAATGACCGATTCGGGACCGCCTGCCCAGGCGCCGGCTGCCGGGCGCGCCGTCAGGCTGGTTGAGGCCATCGGCCGATCGGCGAAAGACCGACGGGCCAGGATCCGTCAGACCGTCGTGTTCGTCGGCGGGATGGCGGCCTTGCTGGGCGACGGAGTGCGGTGGGTCGCGCGGGGACTGTTCGTGCCGGGAGTCAAGTTCCGGCGTGAGGCGGTAATCGTTCAGATGATCCGCGTGGGTGTCCGCAGCATTCCGATCATCCTGCTGGTGCTGGTGTTCATCGGGATCATTCTGGCGCTGCAACTGGCGCCGACGTTGATCAGCTACGGGCAGTTGGAGCGTGTGGCCGACGTGGTGGCCATCGCCGTGTTCCGAGAGCTGGGTCCGCTGATAGCGGCCATCATCCTGAGCGGCTTCGCCGGTGCGTCGATCGCGGCGGAGCTGGGCACCATGGTGGAAGGCGAGGAGATCAAGGCGCTGCGGGCGCATGCCCTCAACCCGGTGCAGTTTCTGGTCGTGCCGCGATTGCTGGCCACGGTGGTAATGTTGGTCGGGTTGACGGTGATTGCCGACCTGGTGGGGATACTGGGCGGCTTGCTGACCGGTTGGCTGGTGTTGGATATCGAGCCGCGCGTGTACATGGACTACACTCAGGCTGCGCTGAAGAACAGGGACTTCCTGACCGGTCTGGTCAAGGCCGCGGTGTTCGGCATGCTAATCGCACTGATCGCCTGTCGCGAAGGTCTCACGGTGTCCGGCGGGGCCGAAGGCGTGGGCCGGGCGACCACGCAGACCGTAGTCAAATCGATCGTGGCGCTGATCGGCACCGACTGTCTGTTTACAGCGATGTTCTACGTTCTCGGCTGGTAGGAACGAAGCGGATGGCCCAGACGACGCCCAACACGGACGGCGAGCCGGAGGTGGTGATCTCGGTGCGCGATCTGGTGAAGCGTTTCCGGTCGTCGGCCGGGACGTCGGTCACCGTACTCGACGGTGTGAGTTTCGATGTGTATCGCGGCGAGACCGTGGTGCTGATGGGGGGGTCGGGTTGCGGCAAGAGCACGGTGTTGAACTGCCTGATCGGGGAACTCGTTCCGGAGTCCGGCCAGATCCTGCTGAAGACTCGCGAGATGGCGGAACCGGCCGACATTGTGGGGATGCAAGAGGATCAGCTCAACGCGATACGCAGACGCTTCGGGATCCTTTTTCAGAGTGGGGCGCTGTTTAATTCCATGACCGTGGCGGAAAACGTGGCCCTGCCGCTTGTCGAGCATTCCGACGTCGATTCTTCGATTGTGGACATCGTCGTGACGCTCAAGCTCGAGCAGGTCAAGATGCTCGAGCATCGCAGCAAGATGCCTGCCCAGTTGTCGGGGGGGCAGAAAAAGCGGGCGGGCCTGGCGCGTGCGACCGCGCTGGATCCTGAGATTCTGTTCTACGACGAGCCGTCGGCCGGGCTCGACCCGGTCACCTCGGCGGCCATCGATGAACTCATGATGGATTTGTCCAAGAAGCTCAATGTTACCAGCGTGGTGGTAACGCACGAAATGGATTCGGCGTTCCGCATCGCCGACCGCATGGTGATGCTGCATAAGGGACGTATTCTGCGGGTCGGCTCGCGAAAAGAATTCGAGCAACTCCGCGATACCCCTGTCGATCAGTTGACCAATGTGGAAGACAGGTTGATGAACCAATTCCTCAACGGCTTCACCGAGGGCCCGCTCACGGACGCCGAAGGCATGAGCGAGTTCGAGAAACTCATTGTTACAGGTTGAGTGATATGCCCGCGCAACATACGGATGAGTTCAAGCTAGGCGTGACCGTCATCATCATCGTTCTCCTGTTCTTCGGGACGGTGATTTTCATCGGCGGCGCAGCCTTCTGGGGGCCCAAGACCCAGACGGTTCGGGTGTACTTCGGGCATGACATGTCGCTGCCCACACTCAAGACCGGTGGCGAGGTGCGCTGCGGCGGCCAGCGGGTGGGCAGCATCGAGCTGGTCGAGATGCGTGAGCTGCCTGCCGATCAGGTGACACATGAGTCCAAACAAGATGCGAACGGCAAGAAAGGCGTGCACCTTGCCATCGTCGTGACGGCGGGGATCGATCGCGCCGTGGGCTTGCGAGAGGACTGCCAGATCACGGCGGAGGGGCCGACGCTTGGCGGCTCCGGCTGGCTGGTCATCCGGAATCGAGGCACGGCCGGCAAGCCGCTTGACCCCGACACGCCGGTGATCGGTTTGCGCCCCGGCGGGCTGGCGGCCGTGACCGACACGCTCACGCAATTGGGCGATAAGCTCTCGAACGAATTGAATGCCGAAAACCCCGAGAGCCTGCTGGGCAAGATCCATCGGTCGTTGAGCGATATCAACGTCGTCAGCGGTGCCGTCAAGGACCAGTTGGACGTGTCCGATCAGAAGGCGCTGCTGGCCAAGCTGCACCGCAGCGTCGGGGACATTAACGCGATTACGGGCGAGCTGCGGCTCCAGATGGATCCGAAGGCCGACCGGGTCGCTCTGGCCAAGGTTCATGCCGCGCTCGATGCGGTCAACGCCGGTCTCGGCGAAGCCGTTGCCATGCTCAAGGAGAACCGCGAACCGATTCGAGACACGGTCGCCCACATACAGGGCACGGCCCAAACGCTGGACGAGCGCATCGCCACCGCGATTGCCGAGCAACTGGACGTGCACCGACACGCGTCGCTGATGGCCAAAATCCACGAAGATGTGGATCGAATGGGCGAATCGCTTAAGGACGTCAATGCGATCACGGAAGACGTGCGCCAGCTTCTGGTCGTCAACAAGCCGGCGGTCGAACGAACGCTGGTGAATCTGAAGGAGACGAGCAGCCACCTTAAAGCGGCCGCCAAGGACCTGCGGCGCAACCCGTGGCGCCTGCTGTATCAGCCCTCCGAAAAAGAGGTCCGCGAGATGAACGTCTTTGACGCAGCCCGGGCGTTCGCCGATGCGGCCACCCGGCTGGACGACTCCAGTGCGAGGCTCGAGGCGCTGATCGAGGACTATCCTACCACTCGGCCGGCGGACGACGCTGACTTGCGCGCTTTGCAGGACGAACTCAAGGCGACGTTCGACAAGTTCTCACAGGCCGAGGCGGCCTTGTGGAACATGCTCAAACTGCGCTGACGGCCCGGACGCACGCAGACGCCAAGGTCGGCAGACTGACCCGGGCCTGGCCACCCACGGAATGGCTTCGGATTGATTTCTACGGGGTACGCTTTGGCTGAAGGTAACCGAGCAGTTCGCTGAACGGCTCGACGTAAGGCCCGCCGCGGGGTTGGCCGCCGGAGGTCTTGAGCGCCTCTTCCAGCACCGCCACGGCGTTATCGGTGGCTTGGCGGCGCAGTTGCGGATCGTCGGTCAGTTGCGCCAACAGATACCAGACAGCACCCGCTCGCGCGTCGATCACCCACGCCCACTTGCTGTCTTCGGCCCGCTTGGCTTTGTCCAGATGGCCAATGGCGTCGTCTTCGCTGTCGGGCCGATCGATACTGGCAAGGCCGGCGTCGCGGCCTTCGGCTATTTTGACCTTGACCGCCTCCAGGGCGTCGTCCAGTTCGGTGGCCCTGGCTGGACGGCGCGAGGGTGTGGATACAGGCGCGACGGCTGTCTCGCGGTCCTCCGGCTGGGCAGTGGCCTCGCCTGTTGTCTCCGTGGTGGGCTGCTCGGCAGTGGGTGTGCCGGCCAGATCAGCAAGCGACGACAGCGCACGACCGATCAAGCTGCCGCCGGAGGCTGGGGCCTCTGCTGCCGGCTCATCATCGGTGGGGGGTGCCGGTGCCGCCATCTGCTCGCCGCCCAGCAACAGCACCGTCTCCTGCAAGGTGCTTTTCTGATCCGCCAAATCGTTGACGCGCTGGAGGTGGATCTCGGCCTGGCGGATGAACGTTTCAGCCAGCAGGCTGTGCGTCTCGGCATCCCAGGAACGGTCGGCCGCGATCATCTCCAACCGCTCGTTGCGCTTGCCCGCCGGGGGACGAGCGCTCTGCGTGCGCGTGCCTGCGGCGCGCAGGGCGGCGGTCAGGCTTCGCCGGGCCTGCTCGATCTTGTCGAGTGCTTTGGACTCGGTGGTCTCGGCTTCGGCGGCAATCCTGGACGCCTCGTCGAGCGACTGTTTGACCTCGGCGACCCGTGCGGCGGCGGCTGTCTGTGTTTCCTCAGCCCGGCGGACGCGGGTCGCGTCGCGCTGCTGCAATTGATCCAACTGTTGCTGAAGATCGCTCACCGCAGCCGCGTAACCCTCCGCCCGCGCCTGGCTGGTGGCAAGCTGCTGTTGCAGGGCCACCACCCCGTCCTCACGCTGGCCACCTACGTAAGCGGCCAGTAACGGATCCGCGCCGGCGTTGGGATCGAGCACGGCGCCGGGCAGCCAGCCGTATTCGAGCGCGTCGGCCTGGTAGTCGGCCTCCCGTTCAGTCTTGGCCAGATCGGCCCATTGGCGTCGATATTGCTCGGCTGCTGCCAGATCATCCGCGTCTGGGGCATCGAGCTTCAAGACGGCCAAGCTGCGGCGTGCCTGCTCGGCCGTTTGCCGCAGCGGCGCGATCCTGGCCTGAAGCTCGTCGACCTGGCGCTGCAGCGACTCAGCCTCGCTGCGCGCCTCGCCGGCTTTGGTTTGTACCTGGGCGATCTCGTCGCCGATGCGTTGGATCGCCGGGTCGAGGTCGGCTAACACGGCGGCCTTGGCTTCGGTCTGGACATCTCGAGCCGACGCGATGGCCTTGAGGGTCTGCCAGCGCGCCTGGCGGGCCCGTGCCCGTTGTGTCTGCGCTTCCAGTTGCCCGTTGACGGCCTGGTGATACAGCACCATGCCCAGCAGGTAGTTGGGCTCAACCAGATCGCTCCCGCGAGCGCTGCCTACCTGGTGGCTGACGGCTTCGCTGAGCAGTTTGGCGGCCTCGGCGAGGACCGAGTCGTTTCGGCTGAAGGCCTTCGCGACCTGACCGCTCGGGGCCGGCAAGTCGAGTCCGGCCGAGCTGAGCCTGGCCCTGCTGGCTGCCAGCGTCGGATAGTTGTACTGATAGGCTTGCAGCAGACGGCGGGCCTTTTCCACACGCTCGGCGGCGAAGCGCTCGAGCTTGGCTTGGTCCGAGTCGAGCAGCGGCACGACGAACTGGGCGGCGAGGGCCGCCAACACGAGCACCACGGCGACGATAACGGCGGGATGCTTGGCTTGCACGGATCTCTCCGAAGTTTGCGGGCGGCTGCCACGCCACGTTAGCAGCCCGAATTCAGGCACTTACGACTCTGAGCATGTACCGCGCGGCCGGGGCGATGTCAACCAAACGTCGCTGCCGACACCCGTTTGGGCGCCTCGACGGGCCCGGACGGCTGGCTATGATCGTCGGCAGCAATCGAGGCGGCGGGTGTCCCGATCGCTATACGAGGCGGCCGAGTGGTCGGCGTTGCCGTCGCAAACGCTCGACGTCACCGGAAGGTATGAGGACGTCTGCATGACACCGCGCGATCGCGTGTTGAACGCTCTGGTGGGCCGTCCGGCCGAGCCGACGCCCTGGATCGAGCACGCCATGGACCGCTCGG
Organism: Phycisphaerae bacterium; assembly: GCA_035530655.1. Lineage (GTDB taxonomy): Bacteria > Planctomycetota > Phycisphaerae > UBA1845 > DATKUK01 > DATKUK01. Next base: position 2,995 of record DATKUK010000009.1, on the reverse strand, counting down.
TCGTCATGGCGGCGTTCGGGCTGGGCAGCGTGCCGCAGTTCGCGCCCGAGTTGCCGGCCGTCGAACGGCATCTGGCGGTGCTGGAGCTGGACAAGCGGATCAACGAGGCCACCGGCTGCTGCAACCTGGAGATTCCCTCCGGCTACACGATGGCCCCTCGCATCCGCGACCCCCGCACCAACGCGGGCCTGCTGACCGACCGGGCGAGCCTGTCGCAACTGGTCATGCCCGACCTGACGGTGCGCCTCTGGGACGACCTTCAGCGGCTGATCGACGCCAAAGGCGACTATGCGATCCACGTGTGCATCTCGTCGGGCATTGGGCACGTGTGGCAGACGATGGACATGACCGCCTTCGCCGTGGCGTGCGCCGAGGACCATGACCTGCTCCGTGAGATTCTCGCCCGCTACACCGACTGGACCTGCCGCGTCCTTCGCAAGGTGCAAACGATGGGCGTGGATTTCGTCTGGTGCTTCGACGATTTCGCGTACAAGACCGGGTGCATCTACTCGCCGGCGATCCTGCGCGAGGTCGTCCTGCCCTGCGCGCGCCAGGTGGCGGCCGAGATCGAGCTGCCGTGGATCTTCCACAGCGACGGCAACCTTACCGACGTGCTCGACGATCTGGTGCCGCTGGGGATGAACGCACTGAACCCCATCGAGCACGGCTGCATGGACGTGGCGATGCTCAGGCAGCGCTATCCCGATCTGACGCTGATCGGCAACGTCGACGTCGGTCTGCTGTCGCGCGGCACGCCCGCGCAGGTGCGGCAGTTCGTGAAGGACATGTTCGTCGCGTTCGATCATGGGCACCGTTACATCCCGTCGTCGGGCAACAGCATTCCGCACTACACCCAGCCCGAGAACGCCCGCGCGATGATCGAGCAAATCGCCGAGTGCGCCGGGTGGGACAGAACGGGTGGCCTGCCCTTTCAAGGGCGGGGGACACGATGACTTTTTGAAGTCGCGCACGCGTGCGGCGAGTAGCACGCCCGACGACTCCCGGTCGGTCGCTTCTATGACGGGTGGCCTGCCCTTTCAAGGGCGGGGTACGCGATGATATTGCAGGGTGGCGCTTGCCCGGAGACAATCATCAGAGCAGTCGACATCTACGCTCGACAGCGGCTTTACTGGACACCCGGATAGTGCCGAAAGAAAGGGCCGCCCTGTGCGGACGGCCCTTAGGTATTTCGTCCTGTTCGTCGCTAGCGTTTGCGCCTGATGGCTGCTAGACCGCCGAGGGCCAGCAGGCAGAGGGTGGCGGGTTCGGGAACAACGGTCACGTTATCAAATGCCTGGGCGTCGCCCGGGTCACCAGAGGATGCCTGGAAGTCAATTCGTAAGATGTCCTTAGTATCAGAGAGCAGGCCCACAAAGCTCCAGTCCCCCTGCCTGGTGACGATTCCGGACCCAAGCAGGTTCGAGGCGGCATCAAAGACAGATAATTCAGTCTGGCCCGGGAAAAAGTTGATATCTCCAATCCAAAGCGACGTACCCCAAACAGGTTCAGGAAAGGTGAACGTCCAGGCGGCATATGGAGCACTGACTGGATCATAACCCACTGCAGCACATAGCGTGTCGATTGCGGGCGGCCCGTATCCGTGATCTGACGCAGCGATCCCGTAGGGCGAGGAGAACTCCACGCAGGGGTACTGGTCAGTAATCGGGTCACCTACATTGAGGCCGGGGTCCTCGAAATCAATGAAGCATTGAGGCAAGCCCACAACCGCAGCGTCGAAACCAGGCTTATCGCCAATGTACCACGTTATCGTGGCTTCCGCGGGATAGGCGTGAAGCAACGCACATAAGACAACGGCAGCGAACACCCAACTCGTACCTCTGAACACAAACATACCACCACCTCCAAGAACGGCAACTTTGAAGGCGCGTCTCTCCTGGTCGCTCCATGCGACCAATGAAAAAGAGACCACGCCTCAACAGCGTCTCTCTCGCTCCCCGTTTGACTACGCCTTAGTTCTAGCGGAAGTACTTACCGCCCCAACGACTCCGATAGCCTACCCCCCCCCCCCCTCGGAAATGCAAGCAGGAAATCAGACATTTTTCGGGAAAGTGAACTCTTAATCCGACCTGGCCACGAACGCTCACGAGGCAAAGCCGGTGTCGTGTGCCGTAAACCTCTATTCTGAAAAGGGTTATGCCTGGCCTGCCGCCTCCGGAGATCTATCTTTCCGACCCGCGGCGCGTTCCGCCGCAGCGCCTGGCTGGGTCAATACGGCTGATTGATGGGGAACCAAGTCCTCAGCAGCGCGCGCAGCCGGGCAAGAGCGGGATCAGAGCACCGCTGCAAACCGACAGTGTCCGCCAGTTGACGGTAGACCGCTGACGATCGTGGCTTGCGAGCATGACGCAGAGCCAACTCCACAGCGCGCTTCGGGTCTTTGGGCTTGGGCTCGTTTGGTGACCACATGCCCTGTTCTTCCAGCCACATCCGTAGGGACGGCTGTTGTCCCTCCCAACCGAGGCAGCGGTCGACATGGGGCGAGTCACTCCAGACCCACACCTCAAGCTCGGGGTCGATCGTGATGGCCGAGGCACGATTGCCCCACCCGGCGGCGGAAAGACGCCGCGTCACCTGCTCCTCCAAATCGGATACGGGATCACCCTCGCGCCCGCTCCCCACGCGATCGAACATCACGAGGGCGTGAGACGCGTGGGCTGTCATCGGCCGTAGAATGTCATGTGCCCGATGATAGCAACCCGGATCACGTTCTATATGCATGTATATACGGAATGTCACAGGACGTATGGCAAGCGCTTCTGAGCGACACAGCAGTCCGCTTATGGCTGCTTCCATGTTTCGATCGGGCACGAGGACGATCAGGTCGGAGACCTCAGTTCGACTTTCGCACTTATGCGGCCTGTTTGACCGCGTGGATTAAGGACTTCAGGACGTTTCGGCTACCCCGGCCGGTCAGCGGGAGCGCCGAAACCTGCTGGCGAACGCTTTCCTGCCGCAGGGTGGCCAGCATGTCGGC
>DATKUK010000008.1:0-11131 GCA_035530655.1 Phycisphaerae bacterium | reverse complement strand
TCGCAACCGGCAGGCCCGCAAGTCGCATACGAAAAGGACCCGCCGACGCCTTCGCACGCTCGGCATCAGAGTGGATCGATTACGCTGCTGCGTACCGGATGAACCGTGAAATCCATGACTAAGCGGCGCTGTAGTGCTAAGGGGCCCTATTGTCCGTTCGTCGAGCTTAGTGCGCATCTTCTTGCATTCGGTTTACTCAGACCCCTCGTGGCCGCGTGGCGCCAGAGGGCTGGGGAATTGCTGGCCAAGTCTTCCTCGCTGATGAAGCTGGTCAACCGCGCCAACTTTGAGGACGACGCCGGGGACACGACCAGGTATGCCGCTGATGTTGGTGGGCTTGCGACAGATTTGGCGGACATGATCGCGCCACCAGGTATGAGCCTAGTGAGGCCCGATCTTCTAGAACCTAAAAGCATGAGTCTGGAAAACCTGTCCTCGCACCTAAACGAGGCCGATCAGCAGTGTACTGAACTCCTTCAAGTCCTGTCCAGTGATCCCCCAGAATCGGGCAAGGCGCACAAGGTGCTTTCTCATCTCTCTGCCGCGGTGCCCGCGTTAAAGGAGCTCTGCGTCCAACTGCGACGGTTAGATAAGGCTATCCCTGAAGTCGATAAACACTTATTGGACATATACGCAAACAGTTTGGGCTTTTCTGACGGTAAAGCCGCAAGAGAGGGAAGGCTCGAGGGCTTGCTCCAGCAGCGCGTGTCTGCCGCACAAGAAAAATCACATATTTGGGATTAAAGGCATCGCAAGCAGATCCCCGATAGGACAATATCAACGTCCCGGCCTTTTGGGACCGACCAATAACTAAAATGTAGTCTGCGGGAAGGCGACACTCAACCATGGCGGGCGAACCTGAGGTAACGCGGCTGGACAAGTGGTGGCGGGACACTCTGCACGCTGAGGGCAATTACTGGAAGGAGCTTGGCCTGCTTTTCGCTGACAAGGGTAAGCGTACAGCGGAGAAGCGAGTCCAGGTAGATAATATCCTAACTAGGCGATGGCAATGGCTGCATCGCAGGCTCGTGTCGGCAGCAAGGTTTGCTGACCGAGATAGCCGGGTACGGTGGGCCCGGGAAGTGGACGAGCTACAGAATCAATTGGCCAGCTTAGTGGCGCGACGGATTTCGTATCGCCCAAAGATGGAGGGAGCACTAGATGCTGTAATAGCCGCTTGCCCGGAACCGGCATATCAAACTGGCCCATCGCAAAGATCGAGAATATTCGGGGTGCTGGACGTGGCTTCATTAAGGGTGGAGGCCCCAGAGACCATGGAAGCGGTCGAGCAACTTCAGCGCGCACTGTCAGCCCCGGAGCCCGACAGCGGGATACCTGGTCGGGACATTAGGGATCCAGCGGCAACGTGAGTCATGATTAGCCAGATCGCGTACCATGACTATCTGCTTATGTTGTACTCGATGGACGCGGAGTGGTCGCGAAGGCGACCACGGGCAGATGGAAAGTACGGGTTCGAGCCTTTCCTCGAGAATCAGCAAGAGTTCACCACCAAATGTTGTGAGTACCGCGACAAGGTTGCAGCGAATTACACCGCGTTCTGCAGGGCTAACGACGAAGCCAGACCTGGCAAGCAACACCTCCTTGCGCCGTTTCTGTTTAATCCAGCCTGTTACATCCCCTTCGGGCATGCCGACACCTTGGCGATAGTTCTTTTGGACGACTTCGATCCAGTGCAACAGCTAGCGGCGGAGGCGACAACGACCATCGAAGAGCTGTGCATGGCCTTTTGTCCCACGCGGGAAAGTCTCGGGTTAGGCGATCTCGAACTCGTCATTGATCCTCACGAGATCTTCGGTAAGCAACCGCGGCAGGCACGGCACGCCAGGAACGATGGACGTGCCTATGTACCAGCAACGCATAAGCTACAAGAAGATACGCCGCTGCTGGTGCTGACCAAGTATAAGGTGGACGGCCTGGGAATGCTCGGCCAGTCACTGCTCTTTCAGCAGAATCTCTTTGCGGCGATGGGGAAGCGCATCGAGGCGGTGGCGGAAGCTCTCACCGGCTATGTCTCGGAGGTCGGCGACAAAGCCGCGATGATGTCCTCTGAGGATATCTCCACGACGCGATGTGTCTTTCTGGACCTACAGGGCTGCGAGGAAATCGGTACGCTGTTCTTCTCGCGGAACTACTCGGTGGCAATGGCATTCGTCTGCGCGTTGCGCTCTTTGACTTTTTCTGATGTGTTTGACGCTGATCCGGAAGGAAGACTCGCTCACCTCTTGAGTGAGAGTGACTTGCATCGAATGATCGTACGCTGCAACCAGGAACTCCGCGGGCGGAGCCCTTCTGTGGACGTTGATCTCCTTCGCGACAACCATGCCTTTCGGTGGACCCAGTCTTCCTTGGCGGTATCCCCGAGGGCGGTGCTGGAGCCGAAGCAGGCGCGTTGCAGTGGCCGAGTGGAGGCTTCGTCTGAGATTCAGATTCTTCCGGGGCATCGATTTGAAGTTGAAGACCGCGTGGTGCCCCAGGCACGAGGCTTCTTGGATGTCCCAGGGGTAAAACCGTCTCGTCAAGAATTCTACCGTTATCATATCGGACTCACCGACCTAATTGTTCATCTCCGTGGGCATGAAAGAACGCTTGGTCCGAAACTGGTTCCGCTTAAATCCGTCCTTGCTACGCTCAAGACTAACTTCACATCCTTTGGCCAGAGGTCAAAGGATGCCGACCACGGCAGGGACGTTGTCGATATATCGACCGCTGTAACTGTTCCGATACCTAAGATACCCCGCAAGTACTGGCCCAATGGCTTTGATCGGCTGTGTAGCCACGTAGGAGACCGTCATTTCTCGCCCACTTGTGAACTCCTACGCAAGATTCGCGACCGGCTGTGTTTCACACAGGGGAAGGCCCTTGAGAAGACCAATCCGCGGGGCGGGAGCCTAAATTTCGATGAATTGAAGAAGTTCCCTCGGCAGTATGGCCTACCCTTGTCGCTACGGCGCACAATCGAGCATTTGTACCAAACGTTCGCCATTCTGCTGGGCGATCCGTTTGTCTTCGATGTGCCGTTGGACCTGTATGACACATTCGCGACACTGCACGCTGTACTAACGGAACACCTCCCGGCAACGACTGTTGGGCGGCAAATTCCTCGCCCATATATTGGCTCGGTTGTCCTGGACCGGGAACGGGTCGAGCAACTGGCGTTGCTGACAGAGGCAATCCAAAATGCGCTTTCGCACCGCATCATGAAGGCATATCGAGAGCCCCTCACACGCGAAAACGCGATGGATTTCCGCGGGGGTCTAAATCAGATCCTTCTAGCGGCAGATGCGCCCGTCAAGTGTGGGCTCAGCTTGTTGCGCCCGGATGCCGCAGATGGGGGCAACGGGCGAACAGCAGAGCGCGTGGGTGTGGGTGTGGTCACCCGCCTTTCTGCCGTGCCGGGGGCAAGCTGCTATTCGGTGAAAATGGGTACGGAAGGCCAAGCCACGTTGGCGTTTTACGAAGTGGATGTACCTCACGTCCTCAACGTGCTGAGTTACTGTGACTACCTGCACGAATGTTTTCACCTGATTCTCAACACCCTCGCGAGTCAGCCGGGATCGCCCGAGAGCGAACTCCTTGCGATAGAGGGACCCCTCGTGCTCGACCGGGTCTCCGAGGTGTTCGCTACGCTTATGTGTTTACTCATCCCCTTCGGGTCGGACAAGGAAAGCTTCAGTTACTACTACGTTTGTGATTACTCCAAGAGCGGCGAAAGCGCTTGTCCTGACGACTTGGATACTATTGTGCGATTCACGGAAGCTCTTATACGCCTGTTCATGGCCGTGGATGCCATACCCCTTGACACTGACCCCAGCGACTTTGCGAGTGGTGCATGGGAACAACGAACCGCGTCAGAACGGGGCTCATCCCAGGCCACCAGAAAACGATTTGAGGATCTTGTAACGAAAGTAGGGCCGCTATTCCGCGAGTATGAGGAACTGCGCCGCGCGGATAAGGAGTCGGATCTTCGCTCATACATGATGAGGCAGTTTGACGCAATCTACCCGTCTGTTGAGGCCTATATGCCACAGATCTGGGCCTGCGCCATGCGCATCTACAGGCAATTCCTGAGCCCAGTCGCGGCGATGGATAGCTCTAAGGGTGCGCACGGATCGGACGTAGTGCGCGCCCGCGTGAAGGATGCCTTAAAGACCGGGAAGCCAATCATTCGGAGTCTGTACGACGCTCACATGGCCGAGCGGGCAGGCCGACAAGGCGCCCAGGCCACCTCGGGTGAGTGCGGCGATAGCCTGGCCCCGTTCTTCCTGATGTGCAAAATGATACAGGAGTACGTTAACCCTCTTAAGGGGATGGCCGATCATTCGGTCCACCTATGTCGCAGAACAGAGGATGCCCGGGTGGTCTACCCCAAATCGGACCGTCCCTGGTTTCAGTACCAGATCGAAAGGGGGGCAGCAGCACTGTTCTGCCCGGTACCGTCCGTCAGGCGCGACCGGCTCAAACGAGAGATCGTCGTGCTAAAGAGCTTTTGGGACATCTCGTCCCATCTGCGAGCGCGTCAGCTTCACGAAATAATCACGGACAATTGGGCAAGCACATGAGAGGCTAGGCCATTCCAGGTGGCCTGCCCCCACCGACGCGACCAATCCTTACGGCCGTCCATCGTCCGATTCCCGCAAATCTGGCTGGAAGGGTGACCATCCTCTTCCCACGCCGGCCGAAAGCCGCCCCACGCCGTGGGGCGTTGGCCCGGCATATTCCCGGCGGCGAAAATCCCGCTACCAGTCCGAGGGGCTATTATGAATTGCCGCGCAGAGACCCGCGCGTTGCGCCTGGACAGGCGGCGCAGGCTGTACGGCAGACATCAGCAATCGCTTTGGGCCGAAGCGATCGCTGGTCTCTAAGACATTGTGCCAACGCAAGTTACGTTCGGGAGGCGCGAATGGGCCTCAACGTTACCACCAAAGTCCTCACCGACCATCTGGTCGCCGGCAGGCTCGAACCCGGCAGTGAAATTGCCATCCGCATCGACCAGGTGCTCATCCAAGACCTGACCGGCACGCAGGCGTTTCTGCACTTTGAGGGCATGGGCCTCGACCGCGTGCGGGCCGACCGGGCCGTCTGCTACGCCGACCACAACGTCATTCAGGTCAAGCCCGAGAACATGCAAGACCACATCTACTTGCAGACCGCCGCCCGTAAGTACGGCGTATGGTTCGCCAAGCCGGCCAGCGGCATCGGCCACCAGATTCACCTCGAACATTTCGCCAAGCCAGGCACGACCGCCCTCGGGGCCGACAGCCACAGCCCTCACTGCGGCGGCATCGGCATGATCGCCATCGGCGCCGGCGGGCTCGACGTGGCCGTCGCCATGGGCGGCGGGCCTTATCACCTGCGGATGCCGAGCATCACAGCCGTCCGTCTGACCGGCCAGCTACAGCCGTGGTGCACCGCCAAAGACGTCATCCTCGAACTGCTGCGGCGCCTGACCGTCCGCGGCGGCTACGAGAAGATCTTCGAGTTCACCGGCCCCGGTGTGGCGACACTCAACGCCCAGCAGCGCGTCACCATCACCAACATGTGCACCGAGCTGGGCGCCACCACCGGCGTCTTCCCCAGCGACGCGCGGACGCGGGAGTTCTTCGAGCATCTTGGCCGACCGGACGATTGGCAGGAAGTGCTGCCCGACCCCGACGCCGAGTACGACGACACGATCGAACTCGACCTATCCGAGGTCGAGCCGCTGGTCGCCCTGCCCAGCCTGCCCGACAAGGTCAAACCCGTGCGCGAAGTCGCCGGCGTGCCGATCCAGCAGGTTATGGTCGGAAGCTGCACCAACGGCTCGTACACCGACTTGAAGGCGCTGGCCGAAATCATGCGCGGCCAGAAGGTGCATCCCGATGTAACGTTCTTCGTCCATCCCAGCAGCCGAGCCGCGTTGGAGCTGCTCGCGCAGGAGGGACACTTGGCCGATTTGATCGCGGCCGGCGTCAACGTGGCTGAGGCTACTTGCGGCGCGTGCATCGGCACGGGGCATGTGCCGGCTCCGGGGGTCAACAGCCTGCGGGCCATCAACCGCAACTTCAAAGGGCGCAGCGGGCAGAACGATGATTCGGTTTACCTGTCGAGTCCCGAGACGGCCGCCGCCACCGCCATCCGCGGCGTGCTGACCGACCCGCGCGATCTGGACATTCCCGCCCCGCCGGCCTCGCTGCCCAATCGCATCCGGCAGGACAACCCCAGTTTGATACCGCCCGCCTTACCCGAGGAGGCAGCCGGGCTGAACGTTCAGCGCGGGCCGAACATCGTGCCCGCGTCGCCGAAGGATCCGCTGGCCAATCGGTTGACCGGCGAGGTGCTCATCAAGGTCGCCGACGACATCAGCACCGACCACATCATGCCTGCCGCCGCCGAGGTGCTGGCCTTTCGCTCGAACATCCCACGGATTGCCGACTTTGTTTACTACCGCATGGATCCCGACTTCAGCGGTCGCGCCAAGCAGAAGGGCGGCGGCTTCATCGTGGGCGGTGTGAACTACGGGCAGGGCTCTTCGCGCGAGCACGCGGCCCTGGCGCCGATGTTCCTGGGCGTCAAGGGCGTGATCGCCAAGTCGTTCGCCCGCATCCATCACGGCAATCTGGTGAACTTCGGGTTGCTGCCGATGGTCTTCGCGGACGAGGCCGACTACGACCGCATCGATCCAGGCGACGCACTGGCTGTCGACGAGGCTGTAGCGGGCGTCAAGAAGCAATCGTTGACCGTTAGAAATGTCACCAAGGGTTTCGAGTTCGAGGTCAAGTTGAACCTCACCGACCGTCAGAAGGAATTGCTCATCGCCGGCGGGCTGCTGCCGTACACGCGCGATCATGGCCTGTCCGGTTAGAGAGAACCTCGCGTCTGGCACGAAGCGAAACACGGATGACGAACTTGACGCGTCGCATTGAGATTTACTACGACGGCGCATGCTCGATCTGCGACCGGGAGGTGCAAATCTGGCGCCGTTTCGATCGCTGGCAGAGGCTGCGGCTGATTGATATTGCATCGCCTGATTTCGTCGCTGCCGACCACGGTCTCGACGCAGCCGGCGTGCAGCAGTTCATGCACGTCAAGACATCGGACGGGCGGCTACTTGTCGGCGTCGACGCGCTTCGGTCGGTTTGGTACGAGCTGCCCGGCTTCAACGTCGTAGCACGTCTCTCGCGTTTGCCGGGCATCGATCAACTCGTGCGCGCCGCCTATCAAGCCTTCGCACGCAATCGGTATCGCTTTGCGCGTCGCTGCGTGGACGAAGCGTGTGGGCGCGCACCGGCTAGCTAGACAGCGCGTTCGAGCCGACACCGCGCCGCAAGACAAACGCCCAATACGGTTGACAGGCAACGGAGTCAGCGTTATGTGTAAGAGTCTAGGCCAGCCACCCGGAAGCGCGACCCCTACACGTCGCGCCATTCCAAAGCGAGACCCGGACGGCGACGTCGTGACTTATACAGGAGAGCCATCTGCCCGGCTGTCACCGCTTGAAGAACCTACTGACTGGATCGGCGACGGCTGTGTGAAGTGTGACCCAAAACATGCAAAGTGAAACGAAAACCGTATCAAACTGAAAAGAGCCAGACCCATGATCGTTGGCGTGCCTAAGGAAACCTATCCCAACGAAAGGCGCGTGGCGCTTGTGCCCGCAGCCGTCTCGACACTCATGAAGAAGGGATTGGGCGTATCGCTGGAGGCTGGGGCGGGCGTGGCTGCCGGGTTCCCGGATCAGGCGTACGTGGAAAACGGAGCTTCGATCGCACCCAGCCGAACTGAGTTGTTCGAATCGGCCAACATCCTCGTCCAGGTGCGGGCGGGCGGCGCCAACCCCGACCGGGCCCATGCCGACCTCGACCTGCTTCGCGCCGACCAGGTGGTCATCGGTTTCTTCGAGCCGCTCGCCGAACCCGAAGCCCTGATACCACTGGCTGAACGGCAGCTCACCACTCTGGCCATGGAACTGATGCCCCGCATCACGCGCGCCCAAAGCATGGACGCGCTCAGCTCGATGGCCACCATCGCCGGCTACAAGGCCGTGCTGATGGCCGCCGACGCGCTGAACCGCATGTTCCCCATGTTGATGACTGCGGCGGGCACGATCGCGCCGGCTCGCGTCTTGGTGGTCGGTGCTGGCGTGGCCGGCCTGCAGGCCATCGCCACCGCCCGTCGACTCGGCGCGGTCGTCAGCGCCTACGACATACGAGCCGCCGTAAAGGAGCAGGTCGAAAGCCTCGGGGCGCGGTTCGTCGAGTTGGCGATCGACGCCGGCGACGCCGAGGACGCATCGGGCTACGCCAAAACGATGCACGAGGCGTTCTATCGTCGGCAGGGCGAGCTAATGGCCCGCACCGTCGCCGAAGCCAACGTCGTGATTACCACCGCCGCCGTGCCGGGAAAGAAGGCGCCGGTTCTGATCACCGATGAAATGGTGGCCGCAATGCAGCCCGGTTCTGTCATCGTCGACCTGGCCGCCGAGCGCGGGGGCAACTGCCAGCTCACCAAGCCCGGCAAGACCGTCACCGCGCACGACGTCACCGTCGTCGGCCCGCTCAACCTGCCCTCGACCGTGCCCTACCACGCCAGCCAGATGTACGCCCGAAACATCACAACGTTTCTGCTGCACCTTATGGACGGCGGCAGCATCAAGCTCGACGTGGAGGATCAGATCACACGCGAGACGCTGCTCACCCACGACGGCCGCATTGTGCATCCCCATATCCAAGCCCTCTTGGACGCCTCGGCGTCGGCACCAAACCACTCATAGGAGACACGCACTATGGACCTGCTCGTTATGGCCCTGACCGTTTTCGTGCTGGCGATTTTTGTGGGCTTCGAAATCATCACCAAGGTCCCGCCCACACTGCACACGCCGCTAATGTCCGGGTCCAATGCCATCAGCGGCATCACGCTGATCGGGGCGCTGCTGTCGGCCGGCACGCAACACACGACGTTAACCACCATGCTGGGCCTACTGGCCGTCATCTTCGCCACGATCAACGTGGTCGGCGGTTTCCTGGTCACACACCGCATGCTGAGGATGTTCCGCAAGGCTGGGTAAACCATGCAAACGTACCTCGTTAACCTCGCGTACCTCGTCGCGTCCGTGCTATTTGTCCTCGGGCTGAAGGGCCTGACGCACCCGCGCACCGCCGTTCGCGGAAATCTGCTCGCGGCGCTGGCGATGCTGCTGGCCATCGTGGTGACACTGCTCGACCGCCACATCGTCGAGTTCCAGTACATCCTTGCCGGACTCGTGATCGGCGGCGCCGTGGGCGCCCAGCTGGCCGTCAAGATCCAGATGACCGACATGCCGCAGCTCGTCGCGCTGTTCAACGGCTTTGGCGGCGGGGCCTCGGTGCTCGTCGCCGGCGCTGCGTTGACAGAGGCCGCTGCACTCGCGACCGGTGCGGCCGCGATACAGTTGACCATCGCCACCGTCGCCTCCGGCGTGATCGGGGCGGTAACCTTCTGGGGCAGTCTGGTTGCCTTCGCCAAGCTCCAGGGCCTGATTAGCGAAAAGCCGGTCCGCCTGCCCGCAAAGCACGTAGTCAGCGCGGCGCTGGGCCTGCTATGCGTGGCGCTGGGGGTGTGGCTGGTGGCCTCGCCCCAAACGCTCGGACTTTACTGGGCCGTCGTCGTCGCCGCCACAATTCTGGGTGTGTTGCTGGTGGTGCCCATCGGCGGAGCCGACATGCCCGTCGTGATCGCTCTACTGAACTCCTTCTCCGGTCTGGCCGCCGCCGCCACCGGGTTCGTACTCAACAACAACGTGCTGATCATCGCCGGTTCGCTGGTCGGCGCATCGGGTCTGATCCTTACCCAGATCATGTGCCGCGCGATGAATCGCTCGCTAGCCAATGTCATGACCGGCATGGCGCCACCGGCCGCATCCGGCGGCGCCGGCGACGACGAGATTTACGCCGGCAAGGTCAAGGCCGCCGCCAGCGAGGAGGTAGCCATGCTCTTCGACGCTGCCCGACGGGTGGTCATCGTGCCGGGCTACGGCATGGCCGTCTCGCAGGCCCAGCACGCCGTCCGCGATCTGACCACCCTGCTCGAATCGCGAGGGATCAACGTCGATTTTGCCATCCATCCGGTCGCGGGCCGCATGCCCGGACACATGAACGTCCTGCTGGCCGAAGCCGACATCGCCTACGACAAGCTCAAGGAAATGGACGAGATCAACCCCGCCTTCCGGCAGACCGACGTGGCGCTGGTCATCGGCGCCAACGACGTGGTCAACCCCGTGGCCCGCACCGACCCTGACAGCCCCATCGCCGGCATGCCCATTCTCGACGTCGACAAGGCCCGCACCGTCGTCGTGATCAAGCGCAGCCTCAGCCCCGGTTTTGCCGGCATCGCCAACCCCCTGTTCGCCGCCGACAACACCCTCATGATGTTCGGCGACGCCAAGAAGGCCGTCCTCGAACTCATCAGCGCCCTCAAAGACTCCTAGCCTGAACTATTCATGACCTGGCGCTGTATTACGGCCTCCTTGTGAGTTAACTTAAGTTTGAGATAGAAGTTAGCTCAGAGCAAGGAGGCCGTGGATGTCACGACAGTATGCCGATCAGCTTTGTCTGCCCTTGTTCTCACAAAGACGGCTCCTTGTCCAGCGTCATCATGGACAGATCACCAGCGATGCGGGGCTTCTACCCATCCGCCAGTTGGACCAGCGGTGGCGGTTCACCCAGCGTATGGCCGCCTGCCTGAGCGATGCTTGGGACGATCCGGACCATAGGCGTCCCGGTCATGCTCCGCCAGCGGCTCTACGGCATCCTGGCCGACTACGAAGACTGCAATGACCACGACAGCCTGCGGGACGAGCCGGTCTTTAAACTCCTGGCTGGGCGACTGCCCGAAGACGAACCACTGGCCTCTCAACCCACCCTCTCGTGTTTTGAAAACGCTGTCAGCGTTGATGCTCTATGGAAGTTGCTGGACTGGATGGTCCGCACCGGTCTGGAGCGGCTGCGGGACCGAAGTGGCGGACGAGCCCAGCCGCATCGATCTGGGTGACGGCACGCAGTTGGGGCTCGAGCCGGGCGCCGTGGTGAGCATCCTGGCCCCGGATGATGGTCAGCTTCGGTTCCAGGTCAGCGGCGGCCGATGGCATCTGGCCGGT
>DATKUK010000007.1:0-33558 GCA_035530655.1 Phycisphaerae bacterium | reverse complement strand
CCGTCTGGGTCTGACGCTCCCCCAGAGGTTGCGATACCTCGAAGGGGCCACACAAGTGTAGTGAAGACTTTCGACGAAAACCGGCCCTGGCGCTATGATCAGGGCCATTCTTGCCACTCAACTGCGTAACTTGGGCTAGCCCGCTGCAGATCGTCACAAGGAGGCGCGCATGGCAGTGAGTCTCAAGTGGACCGATGCGGAAGATATCGGCATCGCGTTGCACGAAGCCCGGCCCGACGTCGATCCGTTGACGGTTCGCTTCACGGACCTGCACCGCTGGGTGTGCGAGCTGGACGACTTTGGGGACGACGCTGCAACGTCAAGCGAGAGCCGCCTCGAAGCCATTCAGATGGCTTGGCTGGAGGAGTATCGCGAAGCCACGGGATCCGGAGATGAGTGAACCGTTTACCTCGTCGCCAGGGCCCGTCTATTCGTCGTCCATCTGCCCAAGCGATCGCAGCAGAGGCAAGACCTGCCGGCGAAAACTCCGCTCGAATTGCTCGGGCGTCGTTGTGCTGTCCTTTAACTGGTCGGCAAGCGAGTCGAGGTTGCGGGCCAACTCACGCAGTTGCTCGGCCATACCTGGAATGGGCGGGTCGGGTACATAGCGCCAGGGACCCGGCGGCTCGCGAACGAATTCCATTTCCAGAAGCGGTACTCTCTGGGCCACCTGAATCGTTACGCTCGCGTGAGGTCCGTCCACCTGCACGGCCACAACGTCGACATCGCGCGAGAAAGGCCCCAGCCCGTTTTCGATCAACGACAGGTCCCACCACGGCGCGGCCTCGGGACCGATCCGCTCGGCCACCAGTTCCTTTAGCCGTCGATTGGCAGCCAGAAGCTGATCGACCCCCATAAGCGCGTCGATCAACTCGTTGCGGCGGCCCTCGACGACCAGCCGCTCCATCTGTCGATACTGGCGAGCGTGGTGACATCGGCGCAAATCGCGCAGGACAGCCACCGGGTCCGGAGGCGCCGCCGGCTGCTGCGGCCTCCTATCCTGTGACTTGGGCTCGCAGCCAAGCGCCATGACGATCAGGAGCAAGGCGCCCGGCCAAAGTCCGATCGAACGGCACATGCCAGAGGTCCGACAGGTATAAATGCCACGACACCTTCGAACTAGCGCCGCAACCAGCGATCGAAGAACGTAAAAGCCTTGCGCCCACCGAAGCCATGCTCACCGGGGAACTCGTCGACCTCGAAGCGGTCCTCAACGCCTGCGGCGCGGTAGATCTTGCGCGCCTGGTCGCGCGCCACTACGGCATCCTCGTACAGGAAGCAGCTATCGTAAAGCCCGATCTCCATCAGCAGGGGGCGCGGCGCGGTCAGACCGGCCAGGTCGCCCACATCGCAAAGCCGGTAGAGCCCGGGAAGAATCTGACTGCCGCAGAAGTTGGCGCGAGCGATGCCGAAGCGAGGAAACGTGTCCGCGTAACAGATGATATCCGTGGCCCGAATGCGCCGATCCAGCAGCGACAGCCACGTCGTCATCGTCCCGCCGAAGCTCAGGCCCATGCACCCGATGCGCTTCGGGGCGACCTCCTTGCGTGTCTGAAGGAAGTCGATCGCCCGCATACCGTCCCAGATGTTCAGCGTCAGCAGATTGATGCCCAGCACCTGCCCGCGAACGAAGTGCACGTTGCAGGGATCGCGTCCGGGATACGGGTCGCGCCCGTCGCGCCGCTCGCCGAAGACCCGCCAATCCACGGCGAAGGTGACGAACCCATGTCGGGCCATTTGAAGCCCGTAGTCGTAGTTCGCCTGGCGAATTGAGGTTTCGCGCTCGGCATTTGCCAGATGCACGCCCATCACGTTGTCCTTGCCGCGGAACCCGTGACCGTGACAGCACAAAATCGCGGGCAGGCGCTTGCCGGCGGGTCGATCGGCCGGAACATACAGCAAACCAGGAACCGACATGTGGCGCTCGCTGTCAAACACAACGCGCCGCTTGAGCAGTCCGTCCTCCTCGGTTTCCCACACCACCTCCGAACGCAGCGGCACGGTCCGAGGCATCTCGCCAAGCACCCGTTTCAGTTCGGTCAGCAGGCTGCGCCGCCAGCGCTGCCAGTCGCTCCTGGTGCGGCCGTGGAAGGCCAAGCGTGGACGGACCTCGGCGCACCGCCGGTTGAAATACTCAACCATCGAGAAGTTTCGGTTGGCCATCGCGCAGGCCTCCATCAATCAAAGGGCCTTCGGACCGGCCCCATCATTGCTGGCCGATCACAAAGCCGCGCTCCGTCAGGTGCAGCCGGCAGACCTTTGCCTGGAAATCGGTGAGATTCTGTTCGCGTACGGCCTGCTCGAATTGTGCTGCGGAGAGGACGGCCGGGCCGCGATCCGCCTCGAACTGATCGATGATCCTGGCCACTTTCTGGAGATACCCGAATTCGGGGATGTCCATCATAGCCAAAGCCGAACTGGTTCCCGCCAGCGCCCAGATGTACAGCATATCGCTCACCGGTCCAGCCACAACCGGGTGCGCCGCGCCGGGTATGGCGAACGCGCTGCGATGGTGAATCATATACGCCTGGTCGAGCCCCTGATCGTCAAACAGTAGCTGCACGCCATAGGGCCCCCACTTGCCGTCCGTCAGCCGCGCGAGGTGATAGTACACCTCCTCGTGATCGGACTGGCTGTGGTCGGGATCGTCGAGATCGTGCACGTGGATCGGTGTACCCGACCATAGGGAAGGCGGGCTATAGGTTTCGCCGCCGACCAGATTGGTCGTGACGTCGTCGGGTGTGAACAGCGTGATCACGTCGCGGTGCCAGGTGCCCGTGCCCCGACGCAGATTGGGTCGCTCGCCGGGCGCGACCCGCACCGGCGGCTTGTCTCCGTTCGCCGGCGCGGCGAAGGCCACCAGTTCTCCCGTTCCTGAAAGCTGGCACGTCGCGTCGCGTGGCACATAAACCGCTTCGGCGCTGCTTGTTTCGGGCAGCGCGGCGAACGGCCCGCCCTGCCGATGGCCGCGGAAGACCTGCTTGCCCACCTCGACTTCGTAACGGGCGTCGGCCGGAACGAACGCATACTCATTCTCGCCGGTATGGATCGTAAAGGGCCCGTCCTGGAGGCGATATGCGTGAAAACTCATCATTTCCAGAGGCACGCCGTCACGCGACGGATCGAATATCACGCCGCTGGTCCGGCCGTCCCAGTGCACCAGGGGGTTCACGCGCCCGGACTGAATCTGCTTACGGTACTTCTCGAGCGTTTTCTGCATTCGGCGATCTCCTACCAACCACGGCACACGCAGAGCGAGTCCCAGCGCCGCTAGGGGCGTCCGTGCTGCCCCGGATTGTAATGGGACCCCCAACCGATGAACAGGCTCAATCAGCCGCCGGCCATCACCTGGAAGTATTTGGGCCTTTCACGGACGAGCTTCCCATCCGTCCGTATGTAGTCGATGCCCAAGGCGATCTCCCGCCCGGTCAGATCCATCTCCTCCGACCAGGGAAGATCGAACATGTAGCCGTAGCCCATCCATGTCTTCTTGGCCACGCGCGAGTTTACCGCCTGGACCTTTTCGAACTGCCATTCGTAGAGTTTTTCGCGCACCGGGCGCAACCCGGGAGGATGCTGCACCACGTAGAGCGTCATGCGCAACGTGCCATCGCCGAAGACGCCCTTCTTCGTCTTCCCGGAGATCAGGAACAGCGAGCGGATGCGGATTCCTACCACCTTGCCCGTGTCGTCATCCGGGTCAAACAGCCAGGGGAAGGGGTCGTAGATGGCGACCATTTCGACGATATCCGATTGGGTTGGCGCTCTGGCGATCTGGCCCGGACTTGCACCGTCGCCGGGAAAGGCCGCGCAGCCCGTCAAGACGACACCGGCCACGATGGCTGCGATCGTCGACGCGAGGAACACTCTACCGGCGCTGGCGGAGATAGTATTCATAGTCCCTGCCAAACTCATCGGTGGCACTGATTCGCTGTGCCTCCGGCGCGGCCACCGCCGCGCCGATCTGGGCCTTCGAAGGCCCATACGTTCCTGGTACTGGAATCTCATATCGTACCGGCTTGGGCTCCTGAGGTTGCTCTGCGGGTTCGGCCTCGGGAGGTGGCGAGACTTCCTCCTGGGGCGTAACGCGCAGCTCCTCCATAAGGGGACTGGTCAGCACGGTGTCAGGCATGTGCCCCTTGTCGCGCTCTTGAACGGACAATGCCCGCAAGTCCTCCGCGGTGCGGACGACGCGCGGGGTAAGCACGATCAGCAATTCAGTTTTGCTCTTCTGGTTGGTCGTGGCCCGAAACAGGTTTCCGAGAATCGGGATGTCGCCCAGTATGGGCACCTTGTTGACGGCCCTGTCCTCGCTGGTGGTCATCAGGCCCCCAATGACGGCCGACTCACCGTCTCTGACCGTGATCGTGGTCGACGCGCTGCGTTCGTTAAAGATGGGAACCTGCAAGCCCTCGCTGATCGTCACGCTGCTACTGGTGATCGAGGAGATCTCCGGCTCGACCTCCATGATCACGAACCCGTCCGGGTTGATCTGCGGAGTGACCTTGAGAATGACGCCTACCTTCTCGTATTCGACGCTGGATTGGGTCTGACCGCCCTCCGTGAAGTTGACATTTCGGACGAACGGCACCTCCTGGCCAACGGTAATGTTGGCCTCCTTCTTGTGCATGGCCATGATGCGTGGGGCCGAGATGACCTCCAACTGCCCTTCGGCTTCGAGCATCCGCATCAGCAAAGCCATATCCTCGCCGGTGACGGTGAAGCTGAAGCCACCCAGTCCCGTGCCGGCGGCGCCCAGGTCGCTGCCGAACACCACGTCGAAGTTGTTGCTCTCCAGCATGTTGTTGTTGCCGACGCGAGCTGTGCTGCTGAACAACAGGTCCTGCAAGGCAAACTCAAAGCCCATCTCCATCCGGTCGTTGAGCGTCACCTCGGCCAGCATGGCCTGGATCATCACCTGCGGCGGCGGCTGATCGAGGTCGTTCACCAACTGCATAATCTGCGACTCGTAGCGCGGGCTGACCGACAACATCAACTGATTGGTCTCCTCGTACGCCACCACCGAGACTTCGCGCTCGATCTTCCGCAGCGCCGCCTCCTCGCCCAACTCCGAGTACCGCTCAGCCTCCTTATCCACGAAATCGCTTAGAGCCGACTGCACCAACTCGGCGTCGGCATTGCGGAGTTCGACCACTTTTGTCAACCGCTCCTCGATGGCCTCGTTGTCCAGCCGCAGAATCAGGTCCTCGGCAAGTTGGAGATACTCCTTGCTGCCGGCAGCGATCACCGAGTTGGTGCGTGTGTCTTCGGTAAAGGTCAGCCACGCCCGGCCGCCCACCGTAGCCCCCTCGCCGCCCAGTGCGCCGCCGAGCACGAGCCGCCGCTCCTCCTCGCCTTCTCCGCGGGCGGCCTCCGACCCGACCTGGAAGAGCTTTTCGAGCGTCTTGACCGTCTCGGCGGCGTCGGCGTTCAGCAATCGGAAGACGCGGACCTCCGCCAGTTCGGCGTCGATGCCGTCGAGCTTCTTGATCAGGCTCTCCAGCATGCTCATGCTGTCCGACGGGGCAATCACAATCAGTGAGTTGATCCGGATGTCGGGGATGATCTGCACCCGCTCGCGCAGCAGGTTGTGCACTTGTTCCTGCCCGCCCTCGTCCACGTCGACGAAGGATACGAGCACCGACTGGATCTCCGTACTCGTGCCACCGGCGGCGCCGCCTGCCTTGCCCTCCATAATCTGGCCCAAAAGCTCGGCCATCTTTTCAGCGTCGGCCTGCTTGAGGCGGAAGATGCGAACGGTCTGCTTGTCTACCGGCTCGGTGGTGTCCAGGCGTTGAATGACCGTCTCCACGTCGGCCAGGTCGCCGGGTCCGCCTGAGGCCAGTAACGAGTTGGTCCGCTCATCGACCCCCAACACCAGCGTCTGCTCTTGGCCGGTACCTTTTCGCTTGGAGTACAGGTCGTCGAGGATCTGGCGCATATCCGCCGCCTTGCCCTTCTTTAGGGGGAAGATGCGGACCTGCTCGGACGTGCTGCTTGGACGATCGAGCATGGCCACGAGTGAGGAGACCAAGTCGTGGTCCTCACGGGATGCGCTGACGATCAGGCTGTTGGAGCCCGCGTCGGCCTCGACCACGAAGGGGGCCGATTTCTGCCCTTCCGGCTGTCGCTCTTTAAAGAGGTTCTCGACCACCGGCTGGATCCGAATGGCGTCGGCCTGCTGGAGTTGGTAGACGCGGAATTCCGAGGTCGGCGCCCCGGCCCGGCGGTCGAAGCGTTCGATCAGATTCGCGGCGCGGGTCAGTCCGTCGCGCGAGCCCGCGATAAGCAGGGTGTTGGTGTTGGGCTCGGGGATGATGGTCATTGGCAGCTCGACGGTCTGGACGACCGACTTCTTGGCCGACGACATCTTGTCGAATAGATCTTCCAGCAAGGCAGCCATCTTGATCGCGTCGGCGTACTTGAGCGTGAAGAGCTGTAGGTTGCCGACCAGGAAATCCTCCTCAACGTCCACCTGCTGGATCAGGGCCTCGATGATCGAGTAGTTTTCCTTGCTGGCCGACACGATGATGGTGTTGGTCCGTTCGTCGATCTGTACCACCACCTTGTCTCGGGCCTCGGAGATCGGCGTGTCGGCGCCCAGGCTGCCGGGCTTCCAGAGTCCCTCCTTGAAAAGATTCGTGACGATCTCGGCTACGCGGTTGGCGTCGGCGTATTGAAGCGTGAAGAATTGCATCACACCGCCAATGGGCACCTCGACGTCGACTTTGCTGACCAGAGCGACAATGGCTTCGTAGTTCTCGATGCTCGAAGCCACAATCAGGGAGTTGGTGGCCTGGTCGAACTCGACAGCGATCTGGTCGGACGGCAGGGGCTGCGCGCCCGGGACAAGACGCATTTTCACCCGCTCGTCGAAGAGCTTCTTAACCATGGGTGCAACCACGCTGGCGTCGTTATTCTCCAGTGGGATCAGCCGTATGTCGGCGATGGGAGCGAGCGGCTGGGCCTCCAACATGGTCACCAGACGCTCGATCATCTGGAAGTCCTCGATGTTGGCGGCGATGACCAGCGAGTTGCTCCGCTCGTCGGCTTCGATAACCGGTTGATCCTCGGGCAGCCCGCCCCCCGCCTTGCGCAACGCCGCTCGGCGCTGCCACAAAGCCTCTATCTTCGGCTTGAGTGAATTGGCCTGCGTCTTCTCCAGATTAATGATGCGGATCTGATCGATGAGGGCGTTGGGGGCCGAGTCAAGCTTCTGCGCCAGCTCGACGATTTCCTGATAGTTCTCATCCTTGGCCGAAACAATCAGCATGTTGCTGCGGATGTCCGCCTCGATGAACACTCGCTCGCGCTCCAGCGTGCCCTGCCCCAGCTTCTTGAGGGCTTCGAGGCGGCGGTCCATCATCTGCTGGATGACCGTGGCGATGCGCTGGGCGTCGGCGTTCTCCAGCTCGAACAGGCGGATGGGGAACTTCACGCCAATGCCCGGCTGATCGAGCTTGCCCACGAGCGTTTCGGCCAGGGCCAGCGCTTCCTCGCGTCCGCTGACGACAAGGGCGTTTGTACGAGCGTCGGCCGAGATACTGACGTTGTAGGCCCAGGCCTCGCCAATGAGACTCTTGGCCACCGCGCCGTCGCGGGCCTTGCCACCGGGGCGGCTGGGCAGGCCCTGGCCCTGCTTGAACATGTCGGTGAGCATCTTGGCGAGCTCGTCGGCGTCGGCGTGCTCGAGCATGAAGATACGAACCATTACCTCATGCCAGATCGGCACGCGGTCGAGCAGCTCGATGACCTTCTCCATGGCCTTGAGGTTGTCGGCGTTGGAGCTGACGATCAGCGAATTGGTGCCCGGCTCGGGGATGACCTTGATGGGCTTTTCCAGGTCGAGTTCGGGTAGATCGGCCAACTCGTCTTCGGTCTTGGCCCGCAGTCGCAGGCGTCGGATCTGCTCGGCCAGCGAGCGTGCCGCCTTGCCTCCGGCCGGGGCAACCTTAAGCATCTCGTCGATCACCTTGGCCATGGCGTCGGCGTCGGCGTTGGTCAGGCTGATGATGACCATCTCAGCCGTGCCAAACGCCGGCGGCACATCGATCGTATTGATGAACTTCTCGATCTGGGCGAAATCCTGTTCCGACGCGGTGATCAGCAGGGAGTTCGTCCTGTCGTCGGCTTCGATGGTGATCTGCTCGGTGGAAGCCTTGCTCTTGGCCCGGATCTTCTGGAGCAGGCTTTCCAACGTGGCCTTGGCCTCCTCGGCCTGTATGTGCTTGAGATTGAACGTCTTCAGCGTCACCGGCGGCAACTGCGGCTTGGCGTCGAGTTGCTTGATCAGCATGTCGATCTCGTCGAAACGCTCCTCCAGCGCAGAGACCAGCAGCGAATTGCTGTGAGGCTCGGCGATGATGGTGATGGTGTCCTCGGGACGCGAGTACGGTCTGGCCGCCTGAATCTTCTGATAGACGCTCTGAAGCATCGGGGCCATGTCAGCCGCCTGGGCGTTTTTCAGGCTGAAGAGTCTTATCGTCTGCTGCGGGCCGGCCTCGTCGATCTGCGAAATGATCGCCTCCAGAATGGCCAAATCTTTTTCGTCGCCGCGTAGGACGACCGTTCGATCATCTAAAAGGGCGTAGTCGACTTCGCCCTCGATCTGCGCTTCCTTGACCGTAACCGGCTGGGTCTCAGTCGCTCGCGCCTCGGACGGCTGGGTCGTTGGTGTGGTAACCGACCCGGACGGCTGGGTCGTCGGTGCGCTGACCGCTTCGGCCGGAGCCTGGGCCAGCACGGCAAGAGCCAAACAACTTGCAAGCATCGTATTGTTCCTCATCCCGAGTACAGGTGAGGGAGACTTTAGCATATCGGTCGGAAGTTCGCCGCGCCGACCTCGCGGCTGCCGGGGCGCTTGCCGCCGCACCGGCGTCGAGCCCCGCTGGGTTGAGCGACCGCTGCCCTGCTTTTCGAGGATCTGATCGAGCACCTGCTGGACGCGGGCCGAGTCGATGTTCTTCAGGTCGATGATCTTCAGGGTGAGCTTGCCCGTGGGCTTGAGTTCCTCCAATTGACGCACGAGCCGCTCGACCTCGGTGTATTGCTCGGGCGAGCCGGAGACCAGCAGCGATCCGGTGCGCTCGTCGACGCCGATGCTGACCTGAGACGGCACCGTGCCGGGGTTCTTACGGGCCTTGTATTGCTCACCCGTGTTGATGACGCGTTCGATCTCGCGGGCAAGCTGGGCCACGTCGACACCCTCGGCCACCTGGACGATGTGGACCGCGCCGGAATCCGCCTCCTGCTGGCTGTCGATCTGCTGGGTCGTCTCCCGGATCCGCGAGAAATCGGCCGCCGTCGCCCGGACGATCAGCGTATTGCTGGCCTCGTCGGCCACGATGATCGGCACGAGCTCGTCCCCACCTGCCCGCCCGCGCGACTGTTTCTGAGCAGGCTCGGTGAACATCCGGGTCAGGGTCTGCGCCATCTGGCTGGCCCGCGCGTTGGCGAGCGGTAGGATTCGCGGCGCCGAGCCGCCGTCCTCGAACGGTTGATCGATCTTCTCGACCAGGGCGGCGATCTGTTCGAGCTGAAGATCGCCACCCGAGACGATCAGCGCGCTCATGCTGGGCGACTGGGTGATCCGCACGTCGCCGATCAGCTCGTTGCCGCGGTCGCCCTTGCGCAGGTAGTCGCACAGGATTTCGTCGGCCTCGGACGGGGAAAGATTGGCCAGGCGCATAACGCGCATGCCGCGCTGGCCATCAGCCTCAACGGTATCGAGCGTCCTGGCGACGTCCTCAACCTCCTGAATCTCCTCTGCGCTGCCGGCTATGAGGATCTTGTCCGTGCCCCGCAGGTGCTGGATCTGCACGGATGCCCTTCCCCGCTGGGCGCGCCGGTCCTGCCAGATGAAGATGCTCATTAGCGACTGAGCAACGTCCTCGGCGTCGGCGTTGATCACGTTGATGACCTTCCTCACGCGCGTGCCCGCGCCGGCCTTGTCGATCTCCTCCACCAGCTTGAGAATTTCCGCAAACTTCTCCTCGGTCGCCGAGACCAGCACCGAGTTGGTGCCCCATTCACCGGACGCCGTCACGATGTCCTCCGGCTTGGGCCGGCGGTCGGGCGGCCGGAACGCTCGGTTGATTGCATCGGCCATTCCGGCCGGATCGGCGTACTGTAGCTTGATGGGCTTGATGATTCGCTTCTTGCCCTCGTCGGGGGCGACGTCGAGTACGCCGATCAACTCCTTGATCGAAGCCAGCCTCTCGGCTGTGGCCGAAATGACCAGCGAATTGTCCTGCTCGTTGGCGACCACCACCGGCCTCTTCCCCGTCCGCGCCGTCTGATTGAGCGTCTGATTGAGAATGTTTGCCAGGTCGGCCGCCTGGGCATTGGCGAGCTTGACGACCTCCGTATTCTCACCGCCCTGCCCCTCTTCCAGCTTTTTGATGACCTTCTCGTTGATTTCCTCGAATTCCTCATCCGTAGCGTAAACCAGCAGCGTGTTGGTCGCCTGGTTGAACTCGGCCCGAGGCGGCGGTTCGTCGCTGCCGCGCCGCCCGCGCTGGCTGCTGTAGAGGCCGCTGATGGCACGCGCCACGTCACGGGCGTCGGAGTTTGTCAGTTGAACGGCGTGCGCTTTTCGCTCGGGCGGCGCAGCTTCGGGAACGTCGAGTTTTTGAAGGACCTGTTCCACCAACAGGAACGTCTCGGGTGGACCCGCAACCACCAGCGAATTCGTCCGGTCGTCCGCACTTGCGGCGAAGACACCCAGATCGACACTGGATCGGCTGCGCCGTGCCGCCGCCATCAACTGCTGCACCATCTGCTGCATCTTGGTGAGAATCTCGCTGGCCACCGCATGCTTAAGCGAGAACACCCTGAACGCCATCGCGCCGGCTTCGGGCACGTCGAGCGCCGTCACCATCTGGCGGATCTGCTCGGCCGTGTCCTGCGCTGCCCGCACGAGGATCAGCTTGGCCGCCGAGTTGCCGGTGATCTGCACCTCCTGACCGGCCATGCTCGCCCCGCGACGACCTCCACGTCTGCTCACGCCCCCGCCGAACATCTCCCGCAACATCTCAGCAAGGGACTCGGCGTCGGCGTGCTGCACCGCAATCTGCTCGAACACCCGCGGCGACTGCTGGTCCATGGCGCGAATATCGCGGCCGATCTGTTCACGAAGCGACGTAGGCGCCCGCACCAGCACGGTATTGGTCCCCACGTCGGCGGTGATGCGAATGTCGCTCGGTGCGGCGCCCCCGCGGCCCCGGCGGCCCGTTGTTTGGCCGAGGTACACGTCCTGTAGAGCCTTAACCATGCTGGTCGCGTCGGCGTTTTCGAGCGGGAACAACTCCAACTCGGTCGTGTCGCCCTCGCGGTCGAGTTCCTTGATAAGCCCGTCGGCCACATCGAGGTCCTTGGGCACGCCGCGAGCGATGACCGTGTTGGTCCTTGTGTCGGCAGCGAAGGTGACCTCACCAATCTCCAGAAGCGTGCCCCCGGCCGCCTCAGCCCCTTTGCCCCGGGCGCGACCCCGCTGCTGCCCGAAGATGCTTTCAAGCTGAGGGACGACCTCTTCCGCCCGGGCATTAGCTAACTCAAACTTCCGGATCTCGGTCGGCAGCGGAGCCTTTTCCTCAAGCTGATGAATAAGGCCCAAGATCAGATTCATTGGCCCCTCGGGTGCCTTGATCATCAGCGCGTTGACCACCGGATCGCTGGCGATCTTGATCAGATCGGCCGAGCCGATCGACGCTTCGGTCAACAACCCCTCGGCGCCCTCGAGCTGAAGCATCTGCTCCTGCAGCTGGTCGGCGGGGGTCTGCGGTTGCCCCGCCCCAGCCCGTCGCGCGGGAGCACGGCGCCCGTCCAACCCGAGGATTGCCTTGAGCGCCTGCTCGACCTGCGTGGCCTCGAGTTTCTCCAGCCGTACGATTTTGAGTTCTGTTTTGACCTCAGCCGGGCGATCGATCATCGCCACCATCTTCAGCACCGGGTCCATGTCCTCGGCTCGGGCCCGGATGAAAAGCCAGTTGTTGCGCGGGTCGGCCAGCAGGCGCACCCGTTGACTCGCCGCCTGTTGAGCCGCTCGCTGCTGGGCCTGCTGTTGAGCCTGCTGCCTCTGGGCCTCGGCCTGTTTGCGCCGTTCTTCTGCGCTCTGCTGCTGCCTCTGCTGAGAGGTCTGCCTCTGCTGAGCCTGCCTGGGCTGGGGGGTGGGCCGCACCCGCTCATTGAACATGCTGTCGATCATCGCGGCCGCCGTTGTGGCGTCGATATGAGTCAGCCGGTAAATCTCAAAGTCGAGCGCCTCTTCCGACTTCTCCGGCGTCGACTTATCGATCAAATCGACAAAGTATGCCAGGTCTTCGACGGCGCGCGGCGGACCGGTGAGAATCAGTCGACCCTTTTGGTCAAGCGTGATGCTTACCTTCGCAGGCGCGTCCAGCTGCTCTGCATGAGGCTCACTCACGACCGCATCAAGCGCAACCGTCGCGGGCGCTTCGGCTGGGGCCGCCGCCTCGTCCGAACCCGCCGGCTGCGTGGTTTGGCCCAGCATCGCGTCGACCTGCCTGAGCAGCGGGGCCAGGTTCATCGGCATCACGCACGGACGGGGCGTGGGCGATGCCTCGTACCGGACCGCCTTGTCCCGGATCGCTTGTCGCCAGGACTCGTCTCTGTCCAAGGCAGGCTCAGCAACGGTGTTGACCGCCACCTCCAGACCGTACGCTGCAGCGTAGTCTTTCAGTATTTTGAGCAGTTCCGGGTCGGCGGTCGCCTTAGTCAGTTCGATCGTCCGCGAAATGGGCAACTCGGGCTCGGCCTTGTCGACCTGCTCGACCATCTTGCGGACGGCCTCGTACTGCTCCTCGGTACCCACGACGTACAGGCCGCCCATCCACGAGTCGGCCTCGATGACCGGCATGTCCTTCTTCGACCATCTGGCCTCGGCCATGCGTCGGACGGTGTCGGCTATAGTCGTCAAGTCGCTGCTCTTGACCTGAACGAAGTTGAAGGGCCGCGGCTCGACCGCCTTGTCCAGAATAACCAACAGGCGCTCCACCTCGGCAACGTCCGGTTGGGTACCTTCCACCAGCAGTGTCTGCGTGCGTGTATCCGCGGCTACCTTCAGTGGAGGCGGTCCACCCGCACCACGCGGCTTGATCCTGTCGGCCAGAAGGGTCTGTAACTGCTTGGCTACCTCTCCCGCATCGGCATTCAGCAGGTCGAACGTCTTCAGTTCGGTGACCGTCGATTCGGCCTCGGCGTCCAGTTGCTTGATAAGGTCTTCGGCCTGGGAGACCATCTCGGCGAAACCGGTGAGGATCATCCGTTTGCCATCGGGGTCGGCAGCTACGACGAGCCCGCCGGCGGCGCGGCCCTTTCCCCCACTGGGCATCACCTGTGAAACCACCTTCACCAAGCCATTGCCATCGGCGTTTTGCAGTTCCACAATCCGAATCACGCGACCCTGTGGGGCATCGTCGGCGTCGAGCTTGGCGATCAGATCGTCCGCGAACGCGATCAGCGAGCCCGGCGCCGAAACGACCACCTGATTCGTTCGCGCGTCGGCGTTGACCTGTACCTCCGGCCGCCTGCCCTTGCCTTTGCCGGCCTCTTGTGCCCGCGCCTGGAGCATCGTCCGCAGCGTGTTGGCCACTTCTTCTGCCTGGGCCCGTTGAAGCGGATACGTCTTGACTTCACCCTCGTCGGCCAGGCCGGGCTGGTCGAGCTTGGCGATCATTTCAGTGATCTTCTCGAACTTGCCCGGCGGCGCCTGAATCAGCAGCCCCGTACCGGCCGGCACGATCTGCACCTCCGGCTGTGCCCCCTTGGGCCGCTTGCCAGGACTGCCAAAAAACGGTTCGAGCATGCCGGCAAGCTCTTTTGGATCGGCGTTGGTCAGTTCGATCAACTGCGGCTCGGTCTGCGCGCCGGCCACGTCGAACATCTTCACCAGCGCTTCGATCCGCTCGGCATCCTGCTCGTCACACTGGGCCAGCACGGTGTTGGTCCGCTCGTCCGAGAGAACCTGCAATCCCCCGCGACGTTTGCCCGCGCCGCCAAGCACCCGGTTGATCGAATCGGCGATCTCATCCGCGTCGCCGTGCTCGACCGCCCACGTGTAGACCTTCGGCCCGCTGACCACCGCGCGTCGATCGAGTTCCTTGATAAGCGGCTCGATGCGCGACCAATCGCTCGGCGGCGCCACCACCAATAGCACATTGCTGTCATCAAAGGGCAAGAACTGCACGGGCGAACCCTTGCCTGCCCTGCGCCCGGGCTGCGCGCCGAACATCGGGGCCAACACCTTTGCCAGGGCGCTGGGGGTGGCCCCTTCCAGATACACCACGTGCTCGAACGCGTCGGAATCCAACTCCTGATCGAGCTGGGCGATCATCTCCACCGCCTCTTTCACCCGATCCGGATCCCCCAGCACCAACACCGCCCCTCCCGCAGGATCCGGAATCACCTGAACGTCTTCCACGACCGGTCCTTTGCGCCCGCGAGGCTGAGGACCGCTCGACAGCAACTGGTTGACCGTATTGGCCACCTGTTCCGCGTCGGTGTATTTCAGGGTGACCCGCTGGAAGGTCTTCTCCACGTCCGCCACGTCGAACTGCTTGATCAGCGACTCAATCTCTTCCAGTTCCTCCTTCTCGGCCCGGACGATCAGGCTGTTGGTTCGGGGCTCGGGGACGATGGTGGGCTTGTCGGCAGCGCCCTTGGCAGGTGCCCGCCCCCGCCGTGCCGGTGCCTGCGCACCGACGATCTGGCTGATGATGGGGGCCAGCTCTTCGGCACGGGCGTACTCGAGCTGGTAGACGTGCGGTCCGAGATCGCCCTCGGCTTCGGGTACGTCCAACAGCGCAATCAGATCCTCAATCTTGCGCATCTTCTCCGACGGCGCCTTGATGATCAGCCAGTTGTTGCTCTCGGCAACCGCAACGGTTACCTCGTCCGCTTCGTCGGTGCCTGGGGCCGGGGCTTTGGTGCGCCTGCCACGTGGCGCCGGCGCGGCGCCGCCGAAGTCGACGAGTTGCTGAAGAATGGGCAGGACATCGGCCGCCTCGACGTGCTCCAGCTTGAAGATTTTTTGCTCTCGCGGATCGGGCAGCTCACGCTCGAACTTCTTGACGTAGTCGAGGAACTTGCGGGCATCGCCGGCCATGCACGTGATCGTCATGATGTTCGTGCCTTCGATCCCGCCGATCAGGCAGTAGTCCGGCACGACGCCCCGGGCACGCTCGATCAACTCACTGGTCGTACCGCGACTGGGCGTGTACATGATACGGACCCACTCGTAGTCGCCCCGATTGGCGGCCCGGAACGCCTCCTCGTTGTCGTAGAAAGCCGTGGCCGGGATGATGCGGATGATCTCCGGCAGACGCTTCAGCAGAAGGTAGTTCTCAAAGCGCAGCAGGTGATAGTTCTGATGGTACAGCAGCTCATTGAGCATCGCCTGCGCCTCGGCGAACGTCATGGGGCGCTTGTTGTGGAAGGTCACCACCCCGGCCGGCGGGTCGTCGCCGATCAGCGGCAGGCCGCTGATGACACTGAAGTCCTCCAGCACGTCAGCCCATTCGCGCTCGTCCCAGTTGAAGTTGTAGGGACGCGCGGGACGAGTCGGCGCCTCTGCCTTGGCCTGATCGGCAGGCCGCGTAGTGGCTGCAGCCGCCTGCTCGGCTTGGGCGGTGACAGTGGCCCCGTCCGGTTCGCGCGGCTGAACTCTCGGCGGGCCGGCCGGCCGCCTAGTCTGCGGAGGGACAACCACCGGCTTGGTCGTTGGTGGCTGGGGCCGCTCGACGTCGACGCTCGGCTCGTCCGAAGCGGGCTCGCCCACCCTTGGCTTGGCGGGCTGCGTGGACGCCTGCTCTGTCCCTATGGATTGCAGGGCGCGGCGTTTCTTTTCGCTCAGATCATTCGAGTTGGTCGCCGAGATGGGCTGGGAGGAAGCCGCATCGGCCTGTTGCTGCGGCTCGGCTGCCATCGCCGAAGAGGCCAGGCCCACTGCCGACAGACCGCCCGCAGCGGCCAGACCCGCCGTCAACAGCCCCCCCACCAGCCACATCGACAGGCCTTCATGCCAGCGCGTTCGCGCTTTCGGTTCTCGCATGGTTACGTCCCTCCAACGGCTCGGCTCGGCATCGAGAAGCCCGATCCCTTGCCGCGAGATTCGATCATTGCTCGTCATGGACAGCCTCGTATGCTCGAAGAAGCTCTTCATCTGTGTCATTGGCCAGCTCTTGTCGCTGCGACAATTTCATCCCCAAGGGATACACGTATGTCTTTTTACCGGCCTCATCCTCGGCCACCGCCCCCAGCCAGTGGATCCTGACCAACGTCAGACCGTCGAGCTTGTCGCCCACTCGAATTCTCTCTTCCTCTCCCTGCTCCGGCTCTGGGCTGCCGCGGCGACGTTTCCGCGTCGGGGCGCTGCCCGTCTGCGCTACCACGACTTCCTCGACCAACTCACCCGCGTCCTCGTCCCAATAGCTCAGCAGCGCCTTGACGACCTTCTTGTCCGCGTCCCGGTCCTGCCTGACAGCCGGCTCAGCCGGTTGCCGCGGCGGCGGCTTCGTTACAACCTCACGAGGTTTTGTCGGCGGCGGCGGCGGCGGTTCCCATGGGACGAACGGATTCCGCCTGGCAATACCCGCAAACGACGCCAGGGTTGCACCACGGGTCAGCCGACCGGGCCCGTCCCCCTCGCTGGCATCCGCTGGCGCGACCTGAAGATCCGGCACGATCTTCGTCGACGGTAACACGAGCGTCTCGATGCGGGCCGTCAGCTTCAACTGGTCGCCCTTCGACTTGCCCACCGGGCTGAGCGTCAGGTCGCGGATACGCACCAGATAGGGCAGGCGATAGAAACCATACAACAGGCCCACCACATCCGTCAGCTTCCCCTGGGCGTTGACGCCAAAGCGGACTTGCCGGAGCTTCGTCCTGCCCAGCGGGCCGGCGCCCTGCGGCGTGACCGATACCTGCTGGAGCTTGTGCTTCTCCAACAGAGCCTTGATCTTTGCGTCGAGGCCGGTCACAACGGCCTCATCGCTGACGGCCAGCGTCCTGGCGGCCAAATCGTCCCACTGCCTGACGTAATGAACCTTCTGCGCCAGCAGCTGACCAAGATTATCCAACTTGCGCTTGGCTGCTTGAATGCGCGTATCCAGCCGCTCGGCTGGTTCGATCACGAGCTTGTCGACGAGCTTCCAGCCGATCATCACCACGGCCACCGCACCGACGACCACAGCCAGGATTCTCTCGCGCTTGGACATCTATCCACTATTCCTCGCACGCCGAGCCGGCGACTGCCCGGGGGTATCCGATTCGATTGACACCTCGTCCTGACCATCCTCCGGCATAGAGGCATCAGGAGCCGTATCCTCTGGCTCATCTTTCCGGGCCGGACCCGTTTCCGTATCCGGGTCTTCGGATAGCCGCGGCGCGTTGCTGCCGCCGCCTTCCGGCAGCTCGATTCGCAGACTCCCCGTGGCGGGGTAACGATCGCCTGTGCCCCGCTCCGTGGCCGAACCGGGGACAGCTCGATAGCCGTGCTTGAGTGCCCGTTCGGCCAGTCCGGTGCTGACGTCGGTACGCGCCATCCGTAGATCGACCGAAATCCGACCGGTAGAGGACATGCCCAAGTTCGTCGCGTACGCCTGCTTATTGTCGGGAAAAAGTTCCGCAAGCCGCTTGAGGTGCTCCAGCCAGATTACCTCTTCCCGCTGCCACGTCAACGCCGCCTCCACCTGTTTCTTGAAGTCCTCGAACTCGGCTACCTCCTGCTCGAACTGCTTGACCTGCTGCTGCACCCCCTCAAGTACGGCGCGCCTCTGGCCCAAGTACCGGTTCGCCCCCACAACAACAGCAGCCAGTACCGCAGCCGCCCCCAACGCGGCCATACGAATCTTGCGAGCACGCGCCGCCGACCAATCAATGGGTTTCTTCGGGTTGAGGAAATCGAAGTACACCTTGCCCGGCTGGCCATGACCGACGATCAGGCCGATGGCCGCGCTGAACCCTCGCAACACGTGCGTCTCGCCCTGGCCTGTGAACGGTTCGCCCGGATCGTAGAGCATCGCCTCGAGCGAGAACCGCCGCCCCAGCGCCGTGGCCAAGTGTTCCTCCACACCCGTCGCACCCGCCACCACGATCCGGTCGATGCGCACGCCCGGATCGGTCACCCGGTAGGCCTCCAGCGAGCGCGTCACCTCCAAGAGCAGGTCGGCCGCCGTGCCCGCTTCGCCCGCGTCGCGGCCCGTTGCCGGCGCCTCCCCAACGGCGGGCACACTCACCGACGCCGCCCGCGAGAACACGAGTCGGCCGTCGCGAATCACGTCGATCTCAGTGAGCGACGGCCCAACATCGACCAGCACGGTCCGCCCGCTCTGGATGTCGGCCTGCACGTGCGCGACCGAAACGAGGTTCGCATACGGCCGAAGGCCCACGCGTTCCAGATCCAGACCCGCGTGCTCAGCCATCTGCTGGTAGAACGCCAGGACATCGTTGCGAACCGCCGCCACCAGCACTTCCACGCTGTTCGTCTCGTCGTCGCTTCCGCTGACCGCAAAATCCACCACCGCCTGATCGAGGGCAAATGGCAGCTCCTTGACGATCTGGAAGTGCACAGCCGCCGGCAGTTCCGCCTCGGTACCGCTCGGGAGCGTAAGTGTATTGAGGATCGCCTGATCCCGCGGCACGTCGATCAGCAGACGCCGGGCGTTCAGCTTGTGCTCGCGGAGCGTCGCGCGGACGAAAGGCCCCATCGCCGCCGGATCGGACCGATCCAGTTCCGCCGGCATCGCGACGCAGACCGTCTGCACGCCACGTACACGCCCCCGCTGGGACACGGCCTGGACCACCCGAAGCCAGCGGCTGTCCCAATCCAGGCTCAGCAGTTTCCTACCTGCGAAAGCTTGAAGCGACACGTTCATGATCCATCTCGCGTATGCGGTATGCCGTACCCAACGGGGTCAGATCCCGATAGTAAAGCACCTGTGGATTCGTCGGCCACGAAATATCCAATACTACGTTGATCCGTTTTACCACGCCCACGTGGTCCGCGTATCCCAGAGACTCGATCGAGATCACCGACGCTCGTGTGGTGACGCCATAGTCCGGCCGGGCTCCGACCAGCTCGGCCAGCACCTCCAACGGCACGGCCGCATCGGTGTGCAGCCACGCAGGCGTGAGCTTCGCCTCGTCGTCGAGATCATCCCGCACGGCGAGGATATCGTCGACGTACGGGGCAAGTTCAGGGATGGTCGCAAGCACCTGCTGGGGGGCTGTATTGACGTTGATCAGTCCCATGAAGCCCGGATACGGAAGCGTGGTGATCCGGTCCAGTACGGCGGGCAGGTCCTCCACCGTAAGCGGGCTGTCCTCGGCCAACACCAACCGGACCGGGCTGTTCGTCTCGCCTTCGCCCGCTGCACCGGCCCCCAGAATGTAGTCCACCGCCTCCGGCTCGAAGAACTCGGCCAACTGCTCGGCCGCCGCGTCGGCCCCACGCCCACCTCCGCTGCCAAGATTGAACCGGGGCCTCCCGTCACTGGCCAGGTTCAACTCGCGCGACCACACCGTCAGATACGGAAGTAACCCGCGGTCAAGCTCGCCGTCGGCGTTGTCAAGCGGAAACGACGCGTCACCGTCGTTCTCGTTTGCCTCGAGCAGACCGTTGCGATTGTAGTCTTCGCCGAACAGCACTTGGGCCGTAAACCCCTTCACCAGCAAAAGCTCTTCCACCGTCTCAAAGGCACCGTTCTTGGCTCTGTAGCCCACCGGCTCTCGCTCGACGTAAAAGTCGTTCTCGGCCCCGTTCTCGCGCGGTTCGTCGTCTGCATCCCGCCAGTCCAGCAACGCGTCCACCAATTCCGGGACGACCACCTCCAACGGGTCCAACACCTCACTGAACAGCGCGGTCAACTGCTCTTGCGACGCCATATTGATGTCCAGCTTGCCGTTTTCCGGCACCACCCCGAACCGCACCCGCTCCTCGTCGTCGCTCGGATCGTCGGCTACAATACTGAACCGCCAGGCCATGTCCGGCTGTTCTTCGTCGTCGCGCCGGTCGTCCCGGCGCGAACGGGTCGACTCGCTTCGATGCTCGAACCCCGACGGCGCCTCCTCCTGCTGCGGACTCCACACCAGCACTTCATGCAGATTGTCGGGGTTGTTCAGCCACGCACTGACGTACACCCCCTCGGCCCGCATGAGCTGGATTAACCGCTGCACACCGGCCTCGGCCGCCAGCCTCGCCTGCAGCTCGTTCGTCACCGCACCCGTCGCCAGCAGATTCGCCCGCATCGAAAATCCGAAGCTCAGGCCCAGGATCGACAGCAAAACCACAATCACCAACACCGCCGCCAACATCACCCCGCGCCGGTGAACACGACCCGTGCTGCCCGACCGCCCGATCATCGCTGCTGCTCTCCGAGGTTGGCCATACCCACACTGCGGGCACGCATCAGCCGCGAACCGAGAAACACATCCGCCTGCGGCACCCGCACCACCATGGCGTAGCGGTCGCCGTAGGGATAGTCCGGCAGCTCGGCCTGCTCGCCGAGCCGCTGCGACTCGATGATTTCCTCCTCCAGCTTCAACTGCTCTTCCGTCACCGGCGTGAAGCCGACCGTCACCTCCACCGCCTGGGGCAGGCTATTGCCCGGCCCGGCCTCCCACGTCAGCACCCACTCCACACCGTCGAAGTAACGGAACCCCAAATACTTGATCTCGTCCGCCCACAATTCCACGTCGAACCGCTCGTCCTCGAATTGCCCGTCGTCACGCTCGACCAACACCGGCTGATGCAGCGTGTTCTGCTCCCACCGAACCAGGCCGTACACAAGAAGCTGTTCGGTGCCGTCCTCCAACTCCACCATCTCCTCTTCGTCCTCGGCCACGTAATACTGGATCTTGGTGATGTCGCATTCGGCCGGCAGCGGCTCGTCGCGAATGCTACGGTCTTCAAACAACGCCTTGTCCGGCAATCGCACGGTGTGAAGGACCATGAAGTGCGCGTCACCCGCGATCCCCGGCCCGTATGCCGCCAGGAATCCGCTGCACGACCGAATGTCCTCCGCGATGCGACGCAACGCCGCCTGGGCGAGCACCACGTCACGGCACAGCGCCTCGCCTTCGTCGGCCGTGCGAAGCGAACCGACATAGAACATCTGCACGACGCCCATCACCACGACCATCAGACCCATGGCCAGCAGCATTTCCAGGAGCGTCAGTCCCCTTCTGTGCGTTGATGCCCGGCTCATCTTCGCCGCCCCCCTGCCCCCCTGCTTCCGGGTATGGGTGTGCCCTCCGAAGGCGGCTTCGTCTCGGCCGGCTCGTCCTCTTGCAGATCCGACTCTTGCTCACCCCCGTCTTCCTGCTCGGCCTCGTCGCCTTCCTCCTGCTCCTGATCGTCGCCACCACCCGGCTGTTGGCTCTTCTGGTAAGCCTGAATCTGCTGCCGGATCTGGTCCCACAGCGAGCCCCCCATCTGGCCCTGCGGCAACTGCTCGAGCATCGGCAGCATCGGCAACAACTCCAACAGACTCTCCATATCCAATTTCTGAATCAGCTTGGGAATGTCAAAATCATTCAAGTCGATGCCCAACTCGTTGAGCAGCTCGCAGAACTCCGGCGGGAGTTGGTCGCACAGATCCTCCGCTTGCTGATCCGGAGATGTGAACTGCTCCAGGTCGAGCGGCATGTGCTCGGCCCGCAGCGTCCGCACACTCAAGACCTCCTCGTAGCTTTCCAGTTCCGCCTGCTCGCCCTCCTCGCCGACCGGGCGCCCAGCCACCAGGATCGACACGGTCAGCAGCTTCATCCCCTCGATCGGACTCGACTCGGTCGTCACGCGCCATGCGTAGCCGGGGTACTGGCTGCCGAACTCGCCGATGAATTCGTCCTCATCGAGTTCCAGCGTACCCATCTCGATCTGCGAGAGGACCGACTCGGCTAGCATCAGCGCCTGGCGCTGTCGTTGCGACAACTGGGCCGTCTCCAGCCCGATGCTGAACTGCGCACCGAGCACCATCATCGCCAGCGACAGGATCGCCACCGACAACACCACCTCCAGCAGCACAGCCGCACCGCCATACCACCGACAACGACCTGTTGGCGCTCTAGCGTCCACCGCCTGCCCTGCGCATGACTTCCTCGATTTCGGCCAACTCTTCCGAACGGAGTTCCTCGTCGGTGGGCGGCTGCTCGCCGAGATCCGAGGCGAACTCGCCGTCCGACCCGACGTCCCCTCCCTGCTCGACCACGAGTGCGTCGCGCCCCTCGTCCACTCGTCGCAGCAGCTTCTCCCGCTCGATGCCCGCCTCCGCCAACTCCTCCTCGGTTAACGGCGGCCTGACCGACACGTCTCCGGTCCGTCCGTCAAGCACCACGAGCACCCGCGCTGTATCCTCAAGCATCTCACCCAACTCGGCATCGGCCAGCACGAAGGTCGCCCACTCCACCTGCCCGGTCGGATCGAAAACGACCTCCGGACGCAGCTCTTCCTGCTCGAAAGCGCCACCCGATTCAAACATCCCCCCTTTCTGGTCCTCGTCGATGACCTCCAGGTAGACCGGCCGACCAAGCCTGACCTCATGGCAGTTCACCCCATCCAGCAGGATCTCATCGGCGGCCCATTCCGCTTCGTACGCGACAAACTCATCCGGACCGTCGATGGGTTCGGGTTCGTATTCCACGATCGGCTGTTGATCCTCCTCATCCCACCCAATCCGAAACCGCTTGCCCGTGCTCATCGCATGGGCACGCGTGATCACCAGCAGCGAGCGAAACTGCGAGGCCGACTCGGTCAGCTTCCGCGACTTCAGGTGGCCAAACAACACCGGCGTTACCCAGCCGGTCAGCAACGCCAGAAGCGACAGGACCAGCAACACCTCGATCAGCGTGAAGGCAGGTTGTCGACCTCTGTGCCCCAACGGTTATCTCCCGCCGCAAGTGTGGGCCCATGGCCGGGCGAAGAACGTTTCGCCAACCGATCAACGATCGCTCTTCCAGTTCTTGATGTCGTCCTCGGTGCCTTCCTGGCCGTCCGGGCCGTTGCTCCACAGGTCGTAGCTGTTCGTGTTCACGTCACCCGGCGACTTGTACTGGTATTCGTTGGCCCACGGGTCCCTCAGGCTGTCGGGGTCTTTGACGTACGGGCCTTTCCAGAGATTGCTGTCTTCGTCGATGCTATCGGGCCTCTCCGACAGGGCCTTGAGACCCTCATCCGTTGACGGGTACTTACCCACATCCAGCTTGTACAGATCGAGCATTTGCGCGATCGGCCCCCGCGACGCGACCGTGTTGCGGGTCATGTCGATCATCGCCTGATCCTTGCGCCCCATCAATTTCGGAACCACCCAGGCCACGAGCATGCCGAGGATGGCGATCACCAGCAGTACCTCGATCAACGTGAACGCGCTCCGCCTTCTGTCTTGCATTGCAGATTCTCCTTACTCTTTCGCCAACTGATTCACCCAGTACCCAATCCAGTCCTACAACGGCCTCACGGGCCACCCATGCCCGCCAACGCGCCGGTCAGGATCGGGATCAGCAACGCCAGCGCGATCAGCAACACAACGGCCGCCATCACCACCAGCAACACCGGCTCGATGAGTCGGACGGCCAGATCGATCAACCGCGCCGTCCGCGCCTCGTTCGAGTCGGCGATCTGAATCAGGACGTTATCCAGGTTGTTCGACTCCTCACCAACCGCAATCATGTCCAGAATGTCCGGGGGGAAAATGCCTCCCGCCCGCAACGGCTCGGCCAAGGGCTCACCCTTTCGAACGTTCTCGGTGGCCTCCCCAATAATGTCCTCCAGGATCCTGTTGCCGGCCGACTCCTTCGAAATCCGTAAAGCCTGAAGGATCGGCACGCCGTTCGCCAGCAGCGTTCCGAGAATTCGGCAGAATCGGCAGATGGCCACCATCCGATAGATGCGCCCCACCCCAGGCACCCACAGCTTGATGCGATCCAACTTCTCCCGCCCCGATACACTGCGGAAATAGCTCACCGCCGCAACGAGGACCACCCCGATGGCCAAGCCAATCAGCCACAGGTAGTCCCGCACCGTGTCGCAAAGAGCAAACACGGCCGTGGTCAGGATAGGCAGATTCTCTTCCGGCAGAAACTCCCGGACCTGCGGCACCACATATACCAGCAGCACGATGAGTACCACGGTGCCCACCGTCACCAGCACGCACGGATACACCATCGAGCCGATCATCTTGCTGCGAAGTTCGTTCTGGCGCTCTGCAAACGTCGCAATCCGCTGCAGCACGTCTTCCAGAAACGCCCCCTCCTCGCCCGCGCGGATCATCGACACGTGCAGTTCGCTGAACGCGTTGGGGTGCTTGGCCATCGCATCGGCCAGCGTCTCGCCGCCGCCCACGTCCTGCTTCACCTCGCGCAGAATCTCCGTCAGCGCCAGACTGGAATTCTGCCGACAAAGCACATCCAAGGCACGCAACACCGGTACGCCCGCGCGTAGCAGATCCGCCAACTGGCCGTACATCTCGGCCAGCCGCTGCGTACGTATCTTTTTGCGACCACCCGATAGCAGCGACCGCGAAGCCCTGCCCCCTTCATTCACGTCCACCGGAAACAGCGACCGCTCGTCCAAAGCGCGCAGCGCCGCCGTCTCGTTGTCGGCGGTCAACACACCGTCGACCAGCTTGCCCCCGACCGTACGCGCCTTATACGTAAACGTCGGCATCGCCAATCCGCCCGCGGTTAGACCTTGCTAACACGCAGGATTTCCTCCGGCGTCGTCACCCCTTGAAGCACCTTTCGCCACCCGTCCTCCCGCAGCAGAGACAGACCGTTCCGCTTGCCGGCCTCAATGATCCTCGTCGTACCCGACCGCTGCATCACCAACTCGCGAATCTCATCGTTCATAAGAAGCAGCTCAAAAACACCCGTTCGCCCACGGAATCCGCTTCCCCGACATTCGCGACACCCCCTGCCGCGGTACAGCTCGCGTCCATCATAGAGAAAGTCCGACGGCAGGAGCTTCGGATCGGGTCTATAGGCCTCCTTGCACTGTTTACACACCGACCGTACCAGACGCTGGGCCATGATACCTTCTACCGTGCTGCTGACCAGGAACGGCTCCACACCCATGTCCAGCAACCGCGTCGTGGCACTGGCGGCATCATTCGTGTGCAGCGTGCTGAACACCACGTGCCCCGTC
This sequence comes from Phycisphaerae bacterium, assembly GCA_035530655.1. Taxonomy (GTDB): domain Bacteria; phylum Planctomycetota; class Phycisphaerae; order UBA1845; family DATKUK01; genus DATKUK01. The sequence goes on along the minus strand of DATKUK010000007.1, from coordinate 8,402 downwards.
AACGATGCCTGAACCGCAACCTCCGCCGTCTCCAGGTCGCGAATCTCGCCCACCATGATGACATCCGGATCGTGCCGCAGGAAGCTCCGCAATCCATGTGCAAACGTCAGCCCCACCTTGGTGTTCACCGGCACCTGGTTGACCCCGGTCAGGTTGTACTCGACCGGTTCCTCGATGGTCACCACCTTGATCTCGTCCGAGACGATCTGACCGATCGCCGCATACAGCGTCGTTGTCTTGCCGCAACCCGTCGGGCCGGTAACCAGAATAATTCCATGCGGCAACTGGATCAGCCGCTTGAACCGCTCGAAGGTGTCAGCCGCCATGCCCAGGGCCGTCAGCGGCAAACCCAACGTCTGTTTATTCAGCAGTCGCAACACCACCCCCTCGCCGAACTGCATCGGTATCACCGAAACACGCACGTCAATCTCGCGACCGTGCACCCGCACCCTGAACGCGCCGTCCTGCGGCATCCGCTTCTCCGCAATGTTCATCCTCGCCAGGATCTTGATGCGACTGATAATGGCCGCCTGAAACCGCCGGATCTGCACCGGCACGTTCGCGTTATGCAGCACACCGTCGATGCGGTAACGAATGCACAGGTCATCCTCCCTCGGTTCTATATGCACGTCCGTCGCACGCTCGGTCGCCGCCTCCATCAGGATCTCATTGACCAGCTTGACCACCGATGCTTCCTGCGCCATCTCCATCAGGTCGGCGTCGTCCGCATCCTTCTCGACGACCAACTCCACCTCGTCGTCGTCCACCATCTCGCCAATCGTCTCGCCGCCCACACCGTAATGCTGCTTGATGGCGCTATTGATCTCCTCCTCCGTCGCCAGCACCGTCTCCACGCGAAGGCCGGTCAGGTAGCGCAGCTCGTCAAACGCATACACATCGAAAGGATCGCTGGTCGCCACCCGCAGCACGTCCCCGTCCCGCGACAACGGCACGAGTTTGCGACGGTGAATCAATCTCGAAGGCATCGAGCGGAGCAACTGGACGTCAACCGTCTCTTGCGTAAGGTCCACGACCGGCAGCGACAATTCCTCGCCCAGTACCTCCAGCACCGCACGCTCGTCCACGAAGCCCATCTGCACGAGAATCCGGTCAACTCGGTCGGTCGGCTTCTTCCGCGCCGCCAGAGCCGCCTGTAGGTGCTCCGCCGTGATCGCCCCCTTTGCCAGCAAAGCCTCCGCAACACTCACGGTCTACTCTCCATTGCCCGGCTCCCGGTCTGCACTGCTCTCGACACGTCCATCACGTCCGTTCCTCCCCGCCCAAGGCGCACGCCCAGCACCCACCCCAGTGTTGTACCCCCAAAGGGCCGCCCAATTGCACCCTGCACCGCCTACCGGGGCCCATCCGCCCGAGCCACCCCAACCGCCATAAATGCCTTAACCTACCGAACTTTATCGGCCCTAGGCCCCCTTGTCCTTTCCTCCGCGACCCACTGGCGCTCCGGCCCGCCGGCCGCGGATCCGCTCTCCCACGGCGTCACCAGCCCGCTTCAGCCCTCTACCAGTACTGAAAAGGCCCGCCCCGGCTTTGCCCGCCGTCAGCAGCCCGGATCGCGGCACACCCGTCTAACCTTCGGTGCAACAAAAGCTTGCACTGAGGTCGCCCCCCCGGCGTGTGGTTCTGCACCTGGCGGGCGCTCGCCCGGCCTAAGCTGCCCTTCCCACACCTCCGCCAGCAAACCCAACACACGGTTTCTAGAAAATCACGCGCACTTGCTTGGCCAGCCCCACCTCCGCTGCCGCCCGCTCGACCCACGATCTGAGCTTCTGCTCGTACCGCGCTTCGCTGGCTCGGTCCAACAGCCCCGAGCGAAGCCACCGCGCCAGGTGCGGGCGATGCTGCTCGATCCATACCCGTAGTGAAGAGCGCACCCCCCACCGCAGGTGTAACCGATCCACGTACACATGCTCCAACGGCAGGTGCGCAATCGCCTCAAACAGTTCGCCAACGTTCTGCGCCGTGTCGGTCAGCCCTGGGATGAGGGGCCCGAGGAAGGCGTATACCCGCGTCTGCCGGCGGGCCGCCTCCTCCAACACCTCGACCCGTGCTGCACTGGGACTCGACGCAGGCTCCAGTTCCGATCGCAGTTGCTCATCCATCGTGGTCAGCGTCACACCCACCAGCACCCGCTGGCGGCCGCACAGCAGGTCGAAGTCACGTCGCACCAGTGCCGATTTGGTCAGAACGTGCAGCTCAAATCCGTTCTCCCAAAGGGGTTGAAGGCATTGGCGAGTAAGGCGGTGGGTCGCCTCCGGCGGCTGCCAGCCATCGCACACGCTGCTTATGATGACCGTACCGGGGCGCAGCCGGCGTGAGGCAAGCTCTCGCGCCAGCACTTGCGGCGCGTTGACTTTTGCGTCGACGAAGCTGCCCCATGGCTGACGCGTATGGCGGAAGCGCATGATGAGTCGCCCATAGCAGTACAAGCAACTGTGGACACACCCACTGTAGCAGTTCAACGCATAGTCGCAGATGCTCGACCGTTTGAGTACCGACCTGCAACGCACCTCGCGCACGACAGGCTCAGCGCACGCTCCGGCCGCAACGATAGGCTGCTTAACTTCTCCGGCCATCGCCTTCCTCCCCGCGACACGATCGCGCAAGTATAGCACCTCTGCCGGGCGTCCGCGCCGTCAAAAAACCCAGCCATCCCGACACAAACCGCCATTTTCTGGCGCTCATAACCTGCCAGCTCAGGCGGCCCCCGCCGACACCACGGCAAGAGAGGACGGCGTGGCTTTCGTAGTCGTTCGGCAGGGCTTACGGGCGATAGCGGCCATGCCCCAGCACGGTAGAATGCTGGCGTATGTTGCGTCGCTACGGTCTGTCAAAAAGCCACCGCCTGCTCCGCCGGGGCACGTTCGATCGCGTCCTCAAGGCACGCCGTCGAGCCGCGGACCGATGGCTTGTCGTGTACGCCTGCCGCAACACGGTGGGCCATCCGCGGCTGGGAATCATCGTCAGCCGACGCCACGGCGGTTCGGTTACCCGGAATCGGCTGAAGCGACTGCTGCGTGAGGCCTTTCGCCTGAGTCGCCACGAGCTTCCCGTCGGCTATGACCTGGTGTGCATTCCCTCCACAGTTCAACTGGGCACCGTCGAAAGATATGGCCGGTCGATGGCGGCGTTGGCGCGGGTCGCGGCAGGTGCGAGTCGGGCGCCGTGACTTGGTGGATTTGCGGTCTTGCTCTGTCGGGCCGAATGCTGTAGTGTCTATGTGGGTCGTGCGATGTCCGGCAAGGTCGGGTCGGAGTCGGCAAGATGTCAATCGTGCAGCTACGAGGGTATCCCAAGACCGTTCGCATCAAGGACGGAAGCGAGATCACGCTGCGCCCGATGACCGCCGGCGACCGTGACGGCGTGCTGGCCTTCTTCCGCGCCCTACCCGAGGACGACAGGATGTTCCTCAAGCACGACGTCACTCACCCCGAGGTGGTCGATCGATGGGTGGCTGGATTGGACTACGAACAGGTGGTCCCGATCCTGGCTATCAGGGACGATCGGGTGATCGCCGACGGCACCCTGCATTTGAATCTGCACGGCTGGACGCGGCACATCGGTGACATCCGAATCGTGGTGGCCCGCGACCACCAGGGCCTCGGCGTCGGCACGCAGATGGCCCGCGAGTTGGTGGGTCTCGCCCAGCAGCGCGGACTCGAGAAGCTGCAGGCTGAAGTGGTCGAGGACGCGATGGGCGCCATCGTGATGTTTCAGAAGCTCGGCTTCCGCATCGAGGTCGTCAGGCGTCAGCACGTGCTGGACCTGAAGGGCCAGCACCGCAACCTCGTGATCCTCGTCAACAACGTCGAGGAGCTCTGGGGCAAGATGGAGGATCTGATACAGGACACGCTTGCGGGCGGCCATCGGCGGGATGTCGCAGGCTGACGCGATGGCTGGATGGTCCGCCTCGCCGACCGGGCGGCGAGCGCCAAAACCAGTAAGTCAAACCAGCGTCTCGGGTGGCGGGCGAGGTTTTTAGGGATTAAGGATGTCTGATACGGAAACGGACCGTAAGGTCCGGCCCAACAGGCCCAAGGGTGTCGTGGTCATCGATCGCGACCGCTGCAAGGGTTGCGGCTTCTGCGTAGAGTTCTGTCCGACCGGCGTGCTGGCCCTGAGTGAGCAGATCAACGGCAAGGGCTATCATCCGCCTGAGGCCGTCGCCCCGGACAAGTGCACGGGCTGCGGGCTTTGCGGGATGTACTGTCCCGACTTCGCGATCTTCGGATATCGGCCGGGCAAACAGGCCTCGGAGGTGGACTGAGCGATGAAGGCCGATCCCCGAGGCGTTCTGACCGGCGCGCACTACATCGACGGTAACCATGCCTGCTGCGAGGGGGCGATCGCGGCAGGATGCCGCTTCGTGGCCGGCTATCCCATCACTCCTTCCACCGAAATTGTCGAGCGCATCGCGGTGCGGTTTCCGTTGGTGGGTGGCGTGTTCATCCAGATGGAAGACGAGATTGCCTCGTCGATCGCCATCGCGGGCGCCGCCTGGGCCGGCAAGAAGGCCATGACGGTCAGCTCCGGGCCGGGTATCAGCCTGATGATGGAGCACGTGGGCTTCGCGGTCATGACCGAAACGCCCTGCGTGTTCGTCAATGTGCAGCGGGGCGGGCCTTCAACGGGGCTGCCGACCTTGCCCGGACAGGCGGATATGATGCAGGCCCGCTGGGGGTCGCATGGCGATTACGAAATCATCGCCCTGTGTCCCAGCAGCCCGCAGGAATGTTTCAACCTCACCATCGATGCCTTCAACCTTGCCGAACAGTACCGCGTGCCCGTCTTCATGATGATGGATGAGTGCGTGGGGCACATGACTGAGAAGGTGGTCATTCCGCCAGCCGATCAGATCGAGGTCGAGCCCCGACATTTCACCGATTTGCCGCCGGAGCAGTATCTGCCCTACAAAGCCGGCGACGATTCCGTGCCCGACATGGTCAAGGCCGGAGACGGATACCGCATCCATATAACCGGCCTCACGCACGACGAGCGCGGCTATCCGGTCATCTCGGCCGACTGCCAGGACCGGCTGGTTCGCCGACTCGTCGGCAAGATCAACCGCAACGTCGACAGCATCACCCGAGTCGACCAGGACCAGGTCGAACAGGCCGACGTGGTTGTAGTCTCCTACGGAATCACGGCGAGGGTGGCGCTGAGACCCATCGAGATGGCGAGACGCAAGGGCATCAAGGTCGGGCACCTTCGCCTCGTGACGGTGTGGCCCTTCCCACAGCAGATCATTCGAGAACTGGCGGGCCGAGTCAAGGCATTCGTCGTACCCGAGCTGAATCTGGGCCAGGTGGTGCTCGAAGTGGAACGCTGCGCTGCCGGGCAATGTCCCACGTTGCTCGTCGATCATGCCGGAGGCACGGTGCACGACCCCGACCGCATCTATCAGGCCATCGTGGAGGCTGCCAAGTGACCGCCGTGGTGAACCCTGTCGAGCCGCTGTTGCGCACCGAACGGATTCCGCACATCTGGTGCCCGGGGTGCGGCATCGGCACGACGGTAAACTGCTTTGCCCGCGCGATCTCGGAGTCGCCCGATATCGATCTCGACAAACTGATCGTGGTCTCGGGCATCGGCTGCACCGGTCGGGTGGCCGGCTACCTGAGGCTGGACTCGTTCCACACCACGCACGGTCGGCCCATACCCTTCGCGACCGGGCTGAAGCTGGCCAATCCGGAATTGAGGGTGGTGGTCTATAGCGGCGACGGCGATCTGATCGCTATCGGCGGCAACCACTTCATCCACGCGGCCCGGCGCAATATCGACCTGACGGTCATCTGCGTGAACAACTTCAACTACGCCATGACCGGCGGACAGGTGGGCCCCACTACGCCCACGACGGCAATCGGCACGACCGCCCCGTACGGCGTATACGAAAGGCCGTTCAACCTGCCGTACCTGGCCGCCTCGTGCGGCGCGGTGTATGTCGCCCGGTGGACGGCCTACCACGTCCGGCAGTTGGCCAAGTCGATGAAGGAAGCGCTGCACAAGAAGGGGTTCACCTTCATCGAGATCATCAGCCCGTGCCCGACGCTCTACGAGCGCCGCAATCGCCTGGGCGACGGCCTGGCTCGCATGCGCTTCTACAAGGACAACAGCGTCATCGACCATGACGCCGACTTGCGGTCGCTCGACATCGGGTTTGAGGGCAAGATCACCTGCGGGCGCTTCGTCAACATCGAGCGTCCTTCACTGATCGAAGCGATGGATACGCGCCTGTCCGACAAGCTGGGGCCCAAGTATCAGCCGATTGGAAACGGCACATGAGTGTGACGGAGATCAAGTTCGGTGGTTTCGGCGGACAGGGCATTATCCTGTCGGGCATCATCGTGGGCCGGGCGGCTGCCATCTATGACGACAAGCACGCCACGCTCACCCAAAGCTTCGGACCCGAGGCGAGGGGCTCGGCTTGCAGCGCGTCGGTGGTCATCTCGGACGAGCCGATCACCTATCCGTACGTCGTCAAGCCGGACGTTCTCGTGGTGATGTCGCAGGAGGCCTATACCCGGTTCGGCCCCGAGATCAAGGCCGACGGGACGCTGCTGTATGAGAAGGACCTGGTTCATCCCAACGACGGAGTGGCCGCCAAGCGGACCGCCGCGGTCCCCGCGACGCGCTTCGCCGAGGAGATCGGCCGCCGCGTCGTGCTGAATATCGTCATGGTGGGTTTCTTCGCCGCCATGACCGACGTGGTGCGGGCCGAGGCCGTCCGCCAATCGGTCGAAGTGTCGGTCCCGCCGGGCACCGAACAGTTGAACCTCCGTGCCTTCGATGGGGGATACTCGTTCGGCAAGGGCCTGCTGGCCGACACGACACGGTAAAAAACGCCGCACGTACGACGGCGCGGTCATCTCTGTTGATGCGGCGGCGGCTATCGATATGGACGATCTGAGCTACTGCCCTCCAGGCGCGGCCTATCCCAAGTGTAAATACCCCGAGTGGATCACGATCCTTGGGCTCAAGGACTCCAACGGGCGGGTCAACCTCATGCCCGCAGGCTGGGGCATCGAGTTGTGCCAGGACCCGCCGCTCGTGGGCGTGTCGGTCGGCCTGGAGCGTTACTCGCACGAGATGTTCCAGGGCGCTCGCTACTTCTCCTGGACCGCGCCTTCGCTCGGCGCCGGGCCCGACGTCTACTTCTGCGGCACGCGCTCCGGGCGCGATGTCGACAAGACCCAGCACCTGACCGGCATCACGCTTGCCCCCGGCTCGGTGTGCGACGTGCCGGTCATCACCGGCGCCCGACGATGTGCCGAGTGCGAGCTGATCGGCCACATGTTCACCGGCGACCATCGCATGTTCGTGGGCCGCGTCTTGCACGACCACGTCGACCCCGAACGCCCGCGCCTGCTCAACTTCAACGACCGCCTCTACGCCCCCGCCCTGCCCGACCCAGCCACCACGTACATGGCCACGCCACAGGCCAGGCCCGACGTCGGCGACTCCCGCTGGGTGAGCTTGATCGTGGTCGAGGACACCGACCGCGGCCGCTGCGAGATCTTGCCCATCAATGCCCTGACCATCACCAGCCACGATCCCGCGCAGGTAGCGATCGCCCTACCGACGCAAAGCTACGCCGCCAGGCTGATCGAGGCGTCCGGACACTTCACCTTCTGCTGGCCGGTCGCGGGGATGGGTCCCGACATTACAGCCTGTCTGACCATGGACGGCCGGACGCACGACAAGTTCGCCGAGACCGCTTTTCGGCGGATACCGCCGCGCAGAGGCCGCGCGCCGCTGATCGACGGCTGCGTGGCGGCGGTGGAGTGCAGGACGGTTGCCCGGCTGGCGATCGAGCCGGTCACGATGTTTGTGGGCCAGGTGCTGGCCGCCCATCGTCTGGCCGACGGCCCGCGTATCCAGGACTTCGGGCATGGCACCTACGCCCTGGCCCGCGTCGACCTCGCCAACGCCTGGCAAGGCCCGCAGGACACTTGACCGGCCGGGCCCCACGTCAACCGAACCCTACACTCGCACGTCGCTCAGCATGGACCGCGCGGGTTGGCTACGGTCCGGCGCAGCCGCTTAGGCGGGCTCCTTGGTCTGAGCTTGTCGAAGACCACCCGCCATCTTGCTGACGGCTCGCAATGGCCAACCCGCCCCGAGTTGACGCCGACCTGGTGAAGCCGGATCATATCGGAGTCGCTAAGTCACTCAGGACGTTACGATAATGGGATTCTCGTTTAGGCTCGCACCGAATGTCCACCCGAACGACCTGGGCCCAGGACTACTTAGAGCGCCTAACATAATGGATTTTCAAGTATCCGATGGCAGATCAACACGCAGCCGATGATAAGAAACGCCTGGTGGATGTCGAGACGACGTTCGTAACGGATTCGCAGGCGGCGGAACTGATGCAGCCAACTCAA
>DATKUK010000006.1:0-103493 GCA_035530655.1 Phycisphaerae bacterium | reverse complement strand
TGCCCAACCAGGACGGCGAGACGGTTACCCTCCAGGCTCAAAAAGGCCGATGGGCGGTGCTGTATTTCTACCCGGCAGACGGCACGCCGGGCTGCACGTGTCAGGCTCAGGAATTCAACAAGAGCCACGCTCAGTTCCAGCGTCTGTCGGCCAAGGTGTTCGGCGTCAGCCCTGACAGCGTGGCCAGCCACAAGAACGTCGCCGACAAATACAACTTGAAGGTGGACCTCCTGGCCGATCCCGATCAGCACGTGATGGAGGCGTATGGCGCGTCGGCCAAGACCCCCTTCGGCCGGCGCGTGATTCGAAGCACCGCGTTGATCGACCCCGCTGGGAACATCGCCTACCACTGGCCGGAGGTGATTGCCCAGGGCCACGCTGAACGCGTACGAGCCAAGCTGGATAAACTCCAATCCGGCGAGCCAGGCAGTCGGTGAGCGTGTCCTGGCTGCCATAAGCCTCCAAGAAAGCGAGAAGAAAGAGGACGGATCAACAGGACGTCCGGAGTATGATCCGGCAATAGGCGGATCGCATCGCAGGCGAAGATGCCGAAATACGTTCAGGAAAAGGTGGTCCTGCATTTCCGCAAGGCGGATCAGGCCTACAGCGAACGTGTGGCCAAATCGCTGGGCCTGTCAGAAGGCCGGGAAGCATAGCTCATCACCAGAGCGGATGGCGGGACGTGTCGTCGCCTGAAGCGCCGCCGCATGCTTGATCAGTCTTCCGGAGACGGCAGCCAGTGGAGTTGGCTGATCGAATCGAGCGGGAAGCGGAAGCTCGCCTTTCCATTCTTGACGCGATGGACCACCAGCAACTCCTCGCCGCCCGAAGACCGAACTCTGGCAGCCAACGCCCTGCCACCCGGCGAGGGTTCAAACATGTCGATCTCGTCTGGCGCGAAGCTCGTCCGATCGTCCAGCCAGAGTTGACCATCGCGATAGTCGAGGAATTGCCGCCACGTCGCGGCCTCGTCGCAAGCCGACAGGATCGGGTCGTCGTTGGGCCCACTCGGCCACACCGACGCTCGCAGCGGCGCGGGTAGACCAAGTCGAGCCAGCGTCTCGGTCGGCAGGTACGGCTCGGGGGGCGCCTCGGACAAGCCCTCGGTCGGGTGGCGCACCCGTTGGAGGACGCGCCGCGTCGGTAACTTCATAATTACGGTGTAGTATTGCCCGTCGAGCGGCACACCTTCAGCATCCCTGCGCGTCACCTCCGCTTCGACCAGCACGATACGATCCGTGTCGATGGCGGCCAGCGGCAGCCGCGGCGCAAGGCGCGACCGCCGATCGAGGGGGCACGGCACGTTGGCGCGTATAAGTGTCGCGCTGCGATTGGGCACGTGAATCCAATAGAGGTCGAACAGATCCCACGGACGGCCCGCAAACTGCAGCGCCAACAGCAGCGCCTGTCGATCCTCACTCAGCACGCTGGCCGATATCGCCGCACCGGGCGGTAGGCGGAAAACCTCGGCGTGCTGGCCGGTAAACCAGTCCAGCATGACCAGGACCGGCCGAGGCCTGGTCACAAGCGCCACACACCGGGTGCCGTCCAGGCGATGCAACATGCAGAGCGGACGATCGAGGATCTCCTCGACGAGGTTCCCCGTGATCCAATACCGCATCAGCCGGTAACCGGTGGATTCGACCGCAGGCAGAGCCCGCCCCCCGCGGGCCATCGCGGCGGTCACTCCCTCGTCCGGCCCCACCCCGTAAACGATCTGGTTATGATCGACCCAGAGCAGCCGATCAAACCGGTCGATGACCGTGGCGATCCGGCGCTGTTGAAGGTCGACCTCAACCAGCTCCTGGTGCGTGCGATCCACCGTGTCGCGCACCCGCTGTGTCGCCAGGAACGTGGCGTCTGCTGTTCGGCAGACAAGCTCCAGAGGCCACTCCTGCCCCAGCAGTGTCATCCGTTCAGCCGGTGCACTGGCCGCCGTCTGCGGATCGTAGATGTGCAGCTTCTGCAACGGCACGCTCGCCCGCTCGCCACCGGTCTGGACGAGCAGTAATCCCCGCTCCGCCATCGCCTGCCCGCCCGGGCCACAGCCGGCCAGAGCCGCCACGCCGACCGAAACGATCAGGGCGAACGCGCCTTGCCCTGCGCGAAGTCGCCCGATCCCGGGACGTTCACTTGCGATTGGTGTCCACCGTCTTAGAATCGCCATAACGGTCAACATTGTTTCGGACGCATCGCAACTCGGACAAACTTGCCCGATAGGCAACGGCCGGACTCGATTGCGATGTACGCACGGTCCAGCGCTTCCTTCGGCCAGGAGGATATCAGATGGCTTGGCACAGAGCGACTCTCTCGCTGGCCTTGATCTTGCCTTGGGCGGCTGCCGGTCGGGCTCGAGCGGCCGATCCCTTCGACGAGGGGCCTTACCTGAAGATGTACGAGTTTCTGCCGCGAGCCTACAACATGTCGCCCGAGCAGACCCGCCAGTTCCACGCGGTCATGGACCGGATTGTCGAGCAGTATTACGAGTATCTCACCGCCAGAAGCGATGAGGTCGACCCGATCCGGCAGGAGCAGCTCGAAATACAGGAGTTGCGTCGCGCGGGTGTGGCCGTCCCGCGTGAGCAGCAGCGCGCCGTGCAGCGTCGCCGCGCTGCCGTCATACAGGCTTCCTCTCTTGGGGTGCGGAACGTCATGCGCGAGATCGAGCGGTTCCTACCGCCCGAGCAGGTGGCCGCTGCTCGCGGCCGCCGTCGCATCCCGCCGCCCACCACTGCTCCTGTGGCGGTCCAGCCTGCCCAAGGCCCACCTGCTGCCGAGCCGACCAGAACCGCACCATCGCGGCGATCGCGCTCGCGACTGGGCTTCAAACCGCCCGAGGCGTGGCCGCGTTACGTCGAGGCGGTCATCCGTCGAAGCGAGCTGGACGCCGCCGGCGCGAACGAGGCCCGACGACTGCTGCGCGAGGCCCGGGAGCAGGCACGGCAATACCGGCGCGAACATCGTGTCGAGTACGAAAACGTCGCCAGAATCGACGACGTCAAGACGCGGCGAGAGCTGCTCGATCGCCTCGAGACCCCCGTTGGAGACCTCTTTGACGGGATGGTCCAGCGCCTCCAGCAACTGAGCCAGGAAAACCAGTCGCAGCAGTAGGATTTCCGATCTGCCCAGCCCGACCGCACAGGGCGGCCTATGCGAGCCACCCCCAATGAAGATGACGAGGTTTCACGTGATAGCCACCTCGATCTGTTCCACCCGGTACTCCTGTGGCTCGCCGTCGAAACTCAGCGTCGTCGCATCGCCCGGTTTGAATCCCAGCAACTGCTGGCAGACCGGCGCCTTGTAGTTGTAGATTTTCCGTTCGGCGTTGGCTTCCCAGGAGCTAAGGATCGTCAGCTCCAGTTGCCGCCCGTCCCGCAGGCCCGTTAGAGTCACCCGCGTGCCGATGCTCACCCGATCGGTCGACACGTCGTTGCCCGTGATGATGCGGGCCATGACCATCTCGCTCTGGATCTGAGCGACACGCGCCCGCAGCAAATCTCGCTCCTCCAACGCAAAGCGGTATTCGCTGTTCTCGCTGAGATCGCCGTGGGCGGCCGCCTCGCCGAGGGCTCGCGAGTTCTCGCGCATCTTGACGTCCACGATCTCGTCCAGTTCCGCCTGTTTGCGGGCCTGACCCTCCCTGGTCACATACAGCGCGTTTGGATCGGCCCAGGGCTCGACCTTCGGCTCGGCCCACACCTGCGGGAATACTTCGCGCAGCGTCGCCAGAGCGTCCTGCCGCGCAGCGCTGCTCAGTCCGCGACATCGCTCGATCTGCCGACGCAACGCCGACGCCATCGAGGGCTCTTCGATCTGCCCCACGCACTCGCGCAACACCGCACGCTTCTTTGCCAGGATCGCCGAGCGCAGCCGGTTGCGCGCCGTGAGAGACGCCTCCCGCCATTGCGGCTCGGGCCGGGCCCATTCATCCAACGCCGCCAGTAGCCGCAGCAACACCTCCACACGCCCCGGCTCGCCCAGTGCAAGCTTGGCGTCCGGGCCCTGCCACAGCCACACCAGCGCGCCGAAATGGCGTCCCGGCTGCTGCAGCGCGCGATCGATCGTTGCATGCACGTGCTCAGCCTGTCCCGCCTCCAGAAGCGCCGCAGCGATGCGGTCGGCTGCGGCCGGCGGCGCCACACCCAAAGCCGCAACGAAAAGCTCGACCCAGTTGTCGCCGAAATCCCGGCGGATCGCAGCCAGCAACCCCTGCCACAACTGCGCATCACCCAAATTCACCATCGCAACCGCCGGCTCGTCGCAGGCCCGAAGCAGTTCGGCCCATCTCGGCGTGGGTACCTCAACCTCCGCCAGCGCAGGCTGACCCTTAATCCACTCCAGTACCGCGCCGGCCTGCAATGCACGAGACGAATCGTTCCCGGCGAAGTGCTCGAATCGTTTCTGGAGGTCCGCCGCGACCGAGAGGACCGGCCCCAGATCACTCGGCTTGCTCCGCAGGTAGCTGCGAACCAGTGCCCACTGCTTCATCGGGTCGGACTCGCCCGTAAGCTCCCTCGCCAGCTCCCGTGTGGGGTCCACCCCCGCCGGGTCGTAAACCAGCATCACGGGCGAGCGGCCCTCGATGCGAACCTGCCCGCCCCGCCGCAGCCCCGCCCGCGCCGACGTCCACCACTTGCTCCATCGCCCCGACTCGACATGTTGTGGGCTTAGCACATAGCGCAGGTCGGCGGCGGTCATCCGGCCACCGCGGCTTCGAACCACGCCCACCACCAGCGCCGCTGGGTCGTTCTCGGCCAGTACGGCGATTCGCTCGGGCGTGAATTGCTCCAACACGCGGAAGTCGTCGGCCCCGGCCGGCTCGTAGTGGTAGGCCAGGTCGCGGATCGGCACCTCCACCTGCCCCCTGCTGCCGGCGAGACTGTACGCCCCCGCGCCCGCGTCGAACCCCTCGACACGGTATGCCCGCCGCTCGGTACGCTCGACCACGAACCCGCCCGGCTCGATCGACCGGCAGGCGTCAAGCACACGCAGAACTCGATCGGTGGGCTGCCCGCTCTCCAAACCGCTGGCGGCGACGACGGCCTCGCCCCGGTCGGGCCACGCCTGACGGTAGAGCTGACCTACATCGTCGCGGAGCTGATCGCTCTCGGGCAGCAGCCCCAGCAGGCGAAGCGCCAGCTCCGCCGCCTGTATCGCCTCGTGCCGGTTGCGGTACGCGCTAAGCCACGTCCAGGCCAGTAATTCGGCCTGATCGACCTGCCTGGCGGCTACCAGCGCTTCCAGTGCACCCACCAGCAGCGCCACGTCGGCATCGGGCTGCTCGATGGCCGCCAGCCACTGCGTCTCGACCGCATCGAAACGCGCGTCCTCAATCAGTTTCAGCAGGCTCTCATCGCTCATGACCAGTCAATGGGACCGTAAGAGTGGCCCGTTCGGTCGAAACAACGTAGCATAGTCGCTCATCCGGTAGTATCAAGCCGGCCCGGCGCCGACGCTGATGTGCCATACCGGCCGGTCGGCTCCGTGCGAGGCAAGCACGTTATCATGAAAGCAGCCCGTCTCTCACCGTCGCGACGGTTCGACATCCGCAACGAGCCGGTCCCCACCCCCGCCCCAGGTGACGCGCTGGTGCAGGTCCGCTCGGTGGGCCTGTGTGGGTCCGACCGGCACTACGTCGCAGCCGACAGCCAGGTCCACACCGCCGAGGCGTCCGGTCTGGTCCTGGGCCACGAGGCCGCCGGTCAGGTGGCGGCTGTGGGCGACGGCGTGGCGAGCCTGGCGGTCGGCACGCACGTGGCGATCGATCCGGCCCATCCGTGCGGGCAGTGCCGCTGGTGCCGCGCGGGGCAGACCAACGTCTGTCCCGAAATGCGTTTCCTCGGCTACCCGCCGACCGATGGGGCGCTGCGGCAATACCTGGCGTGGCCCGCCGAGCTGCTCGTCGCCGCCGGCGGGCAGGTAAGCTTCGATCGGCTCGCGATGGCCGAGCCGCTGGCCATTGCCCTCTATGCCCTTCAGTGCGCCCGCCCGGACGGCGCGCGAAGCGCGGCTGTGATCGGTTGCGGCGCGATCGGCCTGTTGCTGGTGCAGCTTCTGAGCCGGCGCGGCGTGTCCCCATTGCTGGCGGCCGATCGGTTCGAGCACAAGCTCGCGCTGGCCCGCGACTTCGGCGCGACCGACGTGGTCGACACGTCGAAGCAGGACATCGCGTCATGCGCCGAGCGCACCGCGCCGCACGGGTTCGACCTTGTGTTCGAGATGGCCGGCGACGTCGATGCGCCCGGCTGGGCCGTTGAGCTGGCCGCGCCGGCCGGCCACGTGGTACTCGGCGGGATCAATCCCCACGAGACCATCCGCTACAAAGCCAGCACCGCTCGCCGCCGCGGGCTTGTCATTACCAACCTGCGGCGCTCGAAGGGCACCACGCGCCAGGCCGTCGAACTGATCGAGCGCGGACAAGTCGAGGTCGATCGCCTCGTCACGCACCGCTTTGCCTTGGCGCAAATCAACGACGCCTTCGACCTGTTCATGGCCTACCGCGACGACGTGGTGAAGGTGTGCATCCATCCAACCGCCGAATGATTGGTGACGGGTGCCCCGTTGCTTCCAGCAGCGGGGGACTGATTGGGTCGAAGGGTGGCACGGTCGACCCCGGCGCGCCGGGATCGGCCGTGTTATGCATTACGGATGAGAAAAGACCATGCCCACGCAACGGTTCGGCGTCGCTCACCGTTAACGGCGGCGTGGGCATGCTACCCGAGAAGATGCCCCCCACCGCAAGAGCATTTTCGGACTCTGCGATCATCCGCGTCGCTCCCGCTAAGTGCCTGCCGTTGCGGGACTTGGCGCATCGACCGCCCTTGGCATCGGATAGCTGTTGCATTTCCGTCAGGGGGGGGTAGATTATAGATATAGACGGGCTCACACAAGCGGCCCGCGCGTCGCATATAGGCCCGCAATGTTGGGGACGGTGGTGCTACCTTGCATCTCGGGGCACAGGAGGTGAGGCATGTCTGGGCGACTCCGCGCGGTTGATCTGGCGATCGTCGGCGCACTGGTTCTATCGCTGGTCTCCGTCGGCAGCACGATGCTGGCCATGGGCGGCGGCGGTTCCGAGCAGGCACTCTGCGCGGCCAATCTAAGCAAGTTCGGCCAGGCGCTGGCGGCGTACGAGGCGCAGCAGGATCCGGATGCGTTCCCCCTGAGCGATCCGTGGCCGGCGGCTCCGGCATGCTCCGAACCCCCAAGCGGGGGCGATTGCCGATACTTGACGTCAGGTGAACAGATTTGGGACCCGCCGCACGGCAGACTTCTGCACCAGATGGGATACATACCCAACGTTCCTACTGATTTGCCGCCCGAGGTTACTGCCTGGTACCAGTGGGCGTGGGGCTTCTACTGGGCGTGCGTAGTCCACGGGCGAGACGGCGTGCCGCCCGTCGCCCTTTGCCCATCCGCAATTCTCGACAACGTGATGAGTGAGACCAGTACGGAGATCGATTTTGGGGGGTCACCCAATGGTCAGAGCTGGGTGCAGACGCGGTACAAGTACGCGGCCTGCTACACACCCAATCGCCTTCTTCGGTCGCCCACCTGCCGCAATGGCGCCGACCGGCGGTTCCCACGGCTGCCGGGCGAGCCCTTCAGCTTCGAGAACGATAATATGTACTCGACCGCGTGGGTCTCTTTAACTATCCCCGGGGGGCAAGGTTACGAGTACGTGCAGGGCGTTACCAGTGACGAGATCGCCAATCCCGCCGGCACGCTCTACCTGTGCGACTCGCGCGACTACCGCATCGGCAACGGCGACGAACTGGTCGACCCGCGCTACGGCGACGCGGACATCTCGGCGGGCATGTTGTTTGCGTTGCATGGGCCTGCGGGCACGCCGCTTGGCGCACGGCATAACGGGAAATCGAACGTGCTCTACGTCGACGGTCACGTCAGCGACGACAACCAGACGCCCCGCAATCAGCGGGGCGAGTTGATCACGGCCTCGACTTTCGCCGACTTCATCGACGAGTACGGCATCGGCACGCAACACCACCTGATGCCCGGCTGGCGGTGGGTGGACCAGACACTGTCGCCGCCCGACAGCTACGCCCCGGGCGACGACGAGCCGCCGACGGTGACGGCCGTCTGGCCCGGCGACCAGGGCGTCAGCAGCCCCCACGCCACGCACATTACGATCACCTTCAGCGAGCAGGTGCTGGTCAACGAGACCAACGTCACCGTCAACGGCGGCGCGGTGACGGCCGACGGCTACGAGTACGACACCGGCGGCCCGAGCTTCTCGCTGCGGTTCGACGAGCCGCTGGCGGCGGGAACCTACCAGGTGACGGTCAGCGACGCGGTGACCGACCGGATGGGCAACCAGCTCGACGGCGATGCGAACGGCGTCGCCGGGGGGGACTACCTGTTCGAGTTCACTGTGCGGGCGGCCATCACCGATATCCGACAGGGTCAGCTTCAGGCGGCGGTCGATGCGGCCGTTGATGGGGACGTACTCATCCTGTACCCAACCAGGTATGCCGACCGTGTGAGTTTCCAGGGCAAGGCCATTACGATCCGCAGCGCCGATCCGACCGATCCGAACGTCGTGGCGGCCACCATCATCGACGCCGACGGCGAGAACCGCTCGGCTGTGGTGTTCGCCCAGGGCGAGGGGGCCGAGGCGGTGCTGGACGGTGTGACGGTCAAGGGAGCGGGCGACAGCGGCATCTACATCGACGGGGCCGGTCCGACCATTCGCCGGTGTGTAATCGAGCAGTGCGTGATGGATAGCTATGCGGACGGGGACGGCGGCGGTGTTTACTGCATGTCCGGCTGGCCCACGATCGAGAACTGCACCATACGAGATAACGAGGCCGAGTACGGCGGTGGGATGTACCTGGTCGACTCAGCCGCCATCGTCCGCAGCAACCTGCTGCAGGATAACGAGGCGTACGAGGAGGGCGGGGCGATCTACCTGGCGCTGTCGGACGATCTGATCCTCAACAACACGATCGTGCAGAACGCATCAGGTAGCGGCCCCCTGGGCGGGTCGGTGGTGACGTGCCTGGTGGGCGGGCACACGGTACTGGCCAGCAACATCTTCTGGCAGAACTACGATCCGGACCTGGTTCTCCTCGACGCCGAGCCGGTGGTGGCCTGCAACCTGTTCGCGTCGATCCCAGCCGGATACAACGACTTCGGCAACATTGCGGGCGATCCGCTGTTTGTGTCGGGCTATCGGCCCAGCGAGTACTCGCCGTGCATCAACGCGGGCAGTCGGTGGTACGGTCCGGGGCCTGAGGCGACCGATCTGGGCGGCGGGCGGCGGATCAGCATGGATCGGGTGGACATGGGGGCGTACGAGTTGCAGGCGCCGTTCTTTGCCGGCGGCGAGCCGGCGGCCGACGGCACGCTGGCCAAGACGCAGAACAACGTGGTCGAGCTGAGCTTCGACGGGACGGCCTATCTGATCGGCCCGGCCGGTCTACAGATCGTGCCAATTGGCGGCGGGGTCGACGTGGGCGGGAGCTTCACGTACGAACTGGCCACGGCCGTCGACCCGAACGACACACTGCGGGCAACAGAGAACGGTGCGGTGCTAAGCAACCAGACGTGGTACCGGTTGAGCCGGGGGGAGGATCTGTTGGTCGAGACGTTCCTGCTGGACGTGTGCACGCTGCGCGGCGACGCCAACAACAGCAGCCGCGTCACCACAGCGGATTACTACGAGGTCAAGGTGCACATGGGCGAGTACACCGACGCCCGCTGCGATCTCGACGGCAGCGGCCGCGTGACAACCGCCGACTACAGCGTGGTCAAGGCCCATCTCGGCACCCGCGCGCCGACAAAGCCGTAAGCGACGGGTGCCCCGTTGCTTCCAGCGTCGGGGGACTGATTGGGTCGAAGGGTGGCACGGTCGACCCCGGCGCGCCGGGATCGGCCGTGTTATGCATTACGGATGAGAAAAGACCATGCCCACGCAACGGTTCGGCGTCGCTCACCGTTAACGGCGGCGTAGGCATACCATCCGAGAATTCGCCATCCGCGAAAGACATGCCGGCGTCCGCCACGGCGGACTTCGGCATGCCACGCGAGACCCGACGCGCACGTGTGCCACTGCTCTTGAGCAGTGCTCGCTGGGTCCCGGCGCGCCGGGATGCCACCCACAGGGGTCCCACCCGCCGCAAGTGTTCTTCGGATGCGCGATCGTCCGCAGATTCGCACATCGCAAGACGGGGCGATGACCATGGCGTCACGAATGAAGCTGCTGCGAGTCTTCAGGGCCGCAGCGTACCTTCTGTTGCCCGGCCGAACCCGCGCGGTATAATATCAGTTGGTAGGGCCAGATTCGCGTCGAACCAATCAATCTGCGACGCGCTGGGGACAGGAGGGCCTCCATGTTCACGCAAAGAACTCTTGTGTGGTGGTCGGTCGGTGCTGTGGCTGTAGCGTTTGTGGGTCTGGGCTGCGGCAACGGCGGGCCGGGCGGTATCCTGGGCAAGCAGGCGGCTGTGGAGCCACCGCCGCCGCAGTTCGACGTGGCCCCGGCCGACCTGACGCTCGAATGCGATGGCAGCGACAACGCGACGATCCTGCAGGACTGGCTGGCCAGCGCCACAGCCGTCGCCGCCCCGGAGTGCGGCCAGGCGACAGTCACGGACGACCTCGTGGGCCTGTCTGACGACTGCGTCGCAGGCGTCTGGGTGACCCCTGTTACCTGGACGGCTGAGGACGAGTGCGGCCAGACCAACACCACCTCGGCTACGTTGACGATTCTCGATCCCAACACGCCCGTCATCGAGCTTGTCGGCCAGAGCCACATCACGCTGGAGTGTCACGTCGATCCCTATGTCGAGCAGGGGGCGGCCGTATCGATCGGCTGCGGGGCCTTGCTCGTCGGCGCGACGATCGGCGGCGACGTCGTTGATCCCAACACTCCCGGCACGTACGTGGTCACCTACGACTACACCGATGCCTGCGGCAACGTGGCCGACCAGGTGACGCGCACCGTGACGGTCGTCGACACGCTGCCGCCCGAGGTGATCATGCCCGATTGGCTGGAGGTCTGGCCCCCCAATCACACGTACCGCACGTTCATGCTGTCCGATTGCGTGCAGTTCGTGGATGCGTGCGAGGGTCCGATCGACGTCGACGCGGTCGGTCGGATTCTGTCGATCTATAGCGATGAGCCCGAGGACACCGATGGGGTGGGCGACGGCAGCACCGTCGACGACATCGTTCTGTTGGGCCCCACGTCCTTCATGGTTCGGGCCGAGCGACAGGGCGGCGGCAATGGGCGGGTCTACGGCATCACGTTCGAATTGACCGACCGCCACGGCTACACCGTGACGGATACCTGCCTGCTGGGCGTGCCGCACGATCAGTCGGGCGACGTGTCGATCGACGACGGCCCGGGCTCGGGCTACACCGTGGTTCCCGACTGAAGCTCGGCGCCGCCCCGCCGCGGCGGACTCTTGAGCAGTGTTCGCTGCGGGTTTCACGGTCGATCCCGGCGCGTTCGACTGAGTTCGCGCAGAAGTCGCCGGGATCGGCCGTGTCAGGTATCCCGAGCGCGCAAAGACCATGCCCACGCAGAGAGCACAACCGAGCAATCCGTCGCGTTTCGATCATCTTCCTGCACGAACGCATAACAGTGCATGCGTCAAAGGCGTGGGCATGCCCCCCGAAACCGAGGCATGACCGGACGACGTCTTACAGCGTCGCCATGTCCACGTTGTTGAAGTTGCGCTGGTAGAACTCCACATACTGCGCCTTGCGCTGCAAGGCCTGGAGCACGGCGTGACAGAAGTTCACCCCCTCGAACTTCTGGGCGCTGCCCAGCCCGCCCGGGCTGAATACGTTGATCTCCATCAGCTTATCCCCCACGATGTCCAGCCCCACCAAGAACATCCCGTCCTCCACCAGCTTGGGCCGAACGATCTCCGCGACGCGCAGCGCCGTCTGACCGACCTCGGACCGGCCCAGCTTGCCACCTGCGTGGATGTTCGACCGCATATCGCCGCCCGAGCGAATGCGCCGAAAGGCTGCGTACTTGCCCTTGTATCGCAGCGGCTGGCCGTTCATCAGAAACAAACGCATGTCGCCCTCGGCGGCGGCCGGCAGATACTCCTGCGCGATCACGTAGCCATCGCGGCTCACCGCGTCGATCATCTGGTTGAGGTTGGGCACGTCCTCGGGCCTCACCAAAAACACGCTCTGCCCGCCCGAGCCCTGGAGCGGCTTGAGCACGATCGTGCCCCCCTCCTGGCGGGCGAAGGCCTTGATCTCATCACGATCGCGGGTGATCAACGTCTTGGGGCGAACCTCCTGGGGGAACGTCTGGAAATACATCTTGGTCATGGCTTTGGCCAGGCCGTTGGGGTCGTTCAGCACAATCACGCCGTGTCGCTGGGCAACGCGCCCGAAGAGGATGCCCGCCGTCATTGCCCACGGCCTGCCGACCGCGTCGGCGGACGGATCGTTGCGCAGTAACAGCACGTCCAGTTCGTTAACGTCGATACGTTGAACTACGGCGCTGCGGCCTTGCAGATCGCGCAGGTAGCCTTCTGACGTCTTGTACCGTTTCTTAGGTACGCCTCGCGCTCGGGCATGGACGTGCTCGTCGACGTCGTACGCCAGATCGCCCACGCCCATGACCCAAACCTCGTGCCCCAGGTTGACGGCAGCGGTTGCCAGTCGACTGGTGGTGTAGCCGGCCTCTTCGCTTCGGATGTCGTTGACGACGAATCCAAGTCTCATGGGTGCTTTCCTTTGATCAAACCCGGTACTGTGACGCCTTCACGCAGTTCTGCAAGTCTGGCTGCGGCGGCAGGCCGCTCGAGGTATCGTGGCCTCAGTGGCGGCTCCCGCAGCACCTGCCGCCATTGCAGCTCGCGAACAATCGGCACGTGATCAGCGGCGATTTTGCCGACCAGCAGCGGTTCGACCTGCCCGCCCCTGCCTAAGTATTCTAAAAGCTGGCAGAGCCCCCGCAAATACACCGCGTCCTTTGTGAGCCCTCCACCGCGGAAGATTCTCATCGTCGTGACAAACGCCGTCCGCCGATCGAAATCGTGCAAGCGATCCAACTCGCGGAATACGTCCACGAACGATGCCCCGTCGATCATGTGCCGGATCGCCAGCACGCGTGCCGCCAGCAGGCGCAGGCGAGGCCGGCTCAACCCGTCGACAAGATACTCAGCTACAACCGCCAGCCCCTCCTGCAAGGCCTCATAGCCGGCCAGCCCCGAGTAAAGCTGGCGAAACGGCTGGGCGCGCCCGTTGTAGTAGGTCACCATGTGCGTGCCGATCTCGTGCTGAATCAGCGCCTCGACTCGCGCCGCCGGAATGCGAGCGTGAGCGTTGATCAGTAGCGACCCATGCGAGACCAGCAGGCCCGTCCCCATGTCCCGTCGAAGCTGCACAGTCGCCTGCACCTCGGGCCAGCGGTCCCGGTAGTACTTCACTTCCTCCTCGGCGCGACGTGCGAACGCCGTTGCGTCAAGATACCCGCCCCGCGAGTCGTCCCGCGTCCGCGAGGGGATTTGCTCCAGCAGTTGGCCGGCCAGATCGCTCAGCTCGTCGTCGACGTCGCCGAACAACTGGATGCTGCCATGAACGAATCGCGGCGTGTTGACGTCCTGGAGCATCGTGATGCGCCGGTCCAACTCGTCCTGCTTCTGGCGAAAGAGTCGCAGCAGCGTCGGGTCTTCAATCCGTTCCACCGGCGCTTCATACAGACGCCGCTTGCATACCACCGGATCGATCGGCAGCGGACGGTAGCGAAACAGCGGCGCCCGCTCGAAACGGCTCCGTTGAAATGCGCGCCAAGCCGATTCGGCGTTGGTCGGTGTGACCTGGAGCAGATAGTCGAAGCTGTCTGACACTTCCGCCAACCGTTGGTCCACCTCCCACACCGCCTTCACCAGTGCCCGCCGCCCCAGCATGTGGTAGTGCAACGGCTGGTGGGTGGTGTAGCTGCGTGCGAACTCATAGAAGCCGCGACGTAGAGCCCGCGTCAGACGCCGACGAAGCTCCCGCAGCACGAGCGGATACACCGCCTCGCCCGTGTGACTCTGGTAGAACGGGTTCACTTCCAGCCCGAGGACGCAGCAACCCGTCTCGTCCGCCCGCGCCACGCGCAGAATCGACGACAGCCCCTTGGCTCCCCAGCGCGACGTCCGCACCACCTCCACCGTTGCGGCGCGCCGCCCGATCTTGATGCGGGCCAGGACATCCTGGAAGGTGTCGATCAGTGCTTCCGGACGACTGCCGCGCGGTGCAAGGATCCGAAACCCGGGGCGTGGCGCGCCGTCCTCACTGTCGGGCGCTGCATCGGGCGCGTTGCCCGACCACAGTTCAACCAGCAGAAATGCCCCGAACGGCTCGCTCAACGTCTCGACGACGGCTTGAACGAGTTTGCTTAGTCCAGCCTGAAGGCTGCGCTGCCCCGAAGTGATCAGGTACGACGCTTCGCTGGCGGCCAGTCGCTCCGTTCCCGGGTCGCTGCGGTCGGTCGGTCGCCGGTAGACCACCAGGAAGGGCAACTGCCGGTCGATGTGCAGGCGGCCCCAGACGGGCAGATTCCGTCGCACCCGCTTGTTGGCGGCCAGGCGCGCACAGACGGTGCGGATGAACCGATCCGTGATCTGACGCGATCTGATTGCGGGCTTCTTGCTCACAGGCGACGTAACTCTTCGACCAGCCCCGGCGAGGCCGCAAGCAACGCCTCGCCGATCATGTCGACCAAGGCACGGTTCGGCTGGCCCGTCCATTCATCCATGAAGAACTTCTTGAACTCCACCGCCAGGCAACAGGCTGATTCGGGAAATCTCTGGTGCACCCAGCGCGACAATTGCCCGCCGCGGAACTTGACGTTTTCCCGTACGTCCAGTTTGCCGCCGGGGAAAGGCCAGCTCTGCATGTGCGACATGAAGCGATCCACGACGGGCGCCCAGCGGCCTCGATCCAGGCTGCCCGTGCCCACGTTCACCTGGGGATTGTCCGCTTCGTCGGACGGCGGGCCATCCGGACCAGTCCGTCGATGATTGTAGCTGTGCAGATCGAGCACGACGAACCGGCCGAACCGTTTGACCATGCTGCCCATGAGTCTGCGCATCGCCCGGTAGAATGCGTCGTACTGTCCCAGCGACCGTGCGATGATTTCGTCGGGCGGCTCGCGTCGCCACACGTCGAGCCCCCACGCATCCTCGGGGCGACGATAAACGGCCGACTTGCGGGGACGGTTCAGGTCAACCTCGAAGCGCGATCGCGACACCACCACGTGCGTACCAAAGGCGCCCGCCCACTCGCCCGTGAACGGGTCTTCCTCACGCAGCCGGTCCGCATCACTCAACGCCAGCAAGGCGCCCACCTCGTCGCGGACTTCATGCCCGTCGTGGATGGCCATCGCCACGATGGGCTCGTCCCCTCGCTGCTTCCGCCAGAACGGCTTGCCCATCAATCCCACCTCTCCCGCCGGCTGGCGGCTTGAGGCCGCTCTGTCCGGTCACCTCTGCCCCAGTCGTACGCCACGCAGATGCCTTTCGTCCCCACCGCCAACTCCGCCCCGGCTCGCTCCTACGTCATGCATCCGTCGAGGGCACCGATAGAGTCGTCGTCTCGGGCTCAGGGTTGCTGCCGGTCGGGACGCGATATTGATATCCGTCGCTCGGGGCGTCGATGCGTTCGATGTGCTCACACATCTGCCCGCTCTCGCTCCAACGGTGGGTGATCTCCAACGGACTGCCCGCAGCCGGCAGCTTCTCCTCAGGCAGGTAGTGCATCGCCGCACGAAAGCCGCCCACGGTGTTCGGGCTGACCAGGCGAACCCAGCATCGGCATTGCGGCTGATCGAATTGGTGGACTGCTTCCGCTGAGAAGTGGCACCGTTGATGATCGGTGGCGATGGCCTGGGCTGCCAGCGTCGTCCAGGGACCTCGCACGCTCGGGCCCAACTCCAGCCGAACGGCCTTGTCCGCCGGCGGCGTCTCAACGTCGCTCTGCACAGCCGCCCAGAGCTTGACCCACTCGGTGCGCCCGCCATCGGGCGGCTCGAGCAGCCCGAGCAGTTCGACCCCATCCTGGCCGACCACCTTCAGCGTCGGGTCGTCCTGCAACCGCCCGCGAACCAAGCGCTCCGGCTGCCTTCCCGCCGCGCGGATCAGATCGACAATACGCGGTAAGGTCGGCTCACCCGTCGGGTCAGCCAGGCGCAGGGTCATGCTCGCACCGTTCGGCGACAGCATTGGCAGAGCGCACGGGCCCACCTGCATCCAGGTCGTCAGGTCGAGTGAGTCGACCCGCGCGCCGGCCGGCAGCCGTATCGACAGTTCGTACTCGTAGCACGTATCGACGACCGCGGAAAAATCAGCACGCCATCGGTCGCCCTCCCGCTCGAAGGCTAGGTTTCGCTGCTGGCCGGTAAACGGCAGCCGCACCGTCGCCTCCAGTGGGTCGGAGCAACCCAGATGCAGGACCGCGCCGTCGCACTTGACTTCAGGTCGTGTCAGATCGGGCGTCCGCCCCGCGATCACGTAGGGGGCGATGACGCGGATAGTCAGCTCGCCGTCCCGACCTGCCCGCAGTCCGCCCGCCTCCGCGGTCAACCCGCGCCGGCCAACCCCCGGTGCGGCAAGGTCGCCCGGCAGCGACGGCCGGTAGTGCAGCCGCGCGTTGGCATACGATCGGCCCGGCTGGTGTTTCTCCTTCGGGCCGGCCCAACCTTGCTGGTACCAGCGCTTAATGTCGGGCGTCAGGGCTGGCGGGTAGTGGAATCGTCCCTGGGGCCTATGGTAGTACGTCAGTGTCTCGCCCGGTCGCAGGGCGAAATCGAGCGTGTGCAGTTGGTACCAGTACTGCGGCCACGCCCGCCAGAACCCCGGTCCGTATTGGCCCTTGGCGACCTTGGCGGCATGCTCGTCCGACGTGTAGTAGGGGTCCGATCGCTTGACGGGACTGGCCACCAAGTCCGGGTCGGCGCAGAGGTCGGCACATGAGGCGATGACCAGGCGGTCACCGTCGCGCTTGTAGTGGATGGCGTCCATGTCGACGTCGATTAGATGCCAGGCACCGTCATAGTACACTTCGGTGATGTTGTGGCCGGTGCATCCGGTGCAGCGAGCGGGCAAGCCCCCTTGCCGAAGGATCGATGCTGCTACGTTCGCGTGGCTGCCGCAGAGCATATACCCGTAGCTGTTGAGTAGCCGGACAGGGTCTTTGACGGGATGCCCGGTGAGCGTCTCGTCGGGTTCCTCAATAGGGTCGAGGAAGTGGTACGTGCCGGTATGGCGATCGATCATCCATCGCCACAGGGCTTCGGCCAACTCCTGGTCGCGCTCGCCGTGCAGATCGGGCCATCGCAGGATGTCACCGAGGCTTCGCGTGTCTGGGTGCGCATCGCAGGCCAGGTAGGGACTGAAAACACTCACGGCCACATCCTCCAGAGTTGGTATGGTCTGAGGTTGACTACTCGGCGGGAGTCGTTGTCGACTGGATGTCGGCCGTTGGCGAGGTGGGCTCCTGGCACGCCGCGGCGTCGACTATGTCGGTCCCGACCTGCCAGGCGATTCGTCGAAGCAGTTCATCTTCAAGTCGGCCGTCGCGACCGATAGGCACCCAGTAGGATGCTTCGGCCAGTGGCTCCATCCTGCCCTCGGCCGTAGGCAGCCTCTCACCGAAGATTTGCAGGGCACCGCTGGCGGAGGTCACCTGGCGCTCCGGCGCCGAGTAGCGGTACACGTCGACCTGGGCCGAGACATAGATCTGCCCCTGCTGGGCCGCGGGTCGTATGTGTACGGTTGCCTGTCGGCGAATGGTGTGCAGGTTGGCCTCGCCCGCCTCGAAACCGCCGACCACCTCGGGCCGCCAGAACTCGAACCACTGGGCGCTGGTGGTCGGATGGGTAGTGATCACACCGGCCCGGCGGTCCTGGCGATCCGGTTGGAGGTTGTATCGGCGGAGCACCTCCAAGGCCGTCTGCCAGAGTTGCTCAGAATCGGCCCCAGTCAGTTGGGTGGCGGTAGGCCCATCCGGTTGGGTGGGCTGCTGACACCCCGCCCAGGTGGTCAGCACGGCACAGCATATGGCGATGGATCCTGTCAGCCGCATTGGCGGGAATCATACCGGCGAGGGCGAGTGGTCTCAAGGACCGAACGACCAAGCAACCCAGCGCCCCGGACACCCGGGGCCGGCCAGTCAACTGCCGTCCTGCCGACTGGTCGAGATGCCAGCGTTGCCACGGAGCGACCGACATGTTATGCAAAGGACGGCGGCGGGGCGGCCGCTGGCGCCCCTGCCATCCTGTCGACTGCGTATTCTTCGCACGTGCTGGCTATACGACACGGGGAGATCGGGTATGGCGGAGCAGCAGATCGGTACGATCACACACTACTTCGGCAAGATCGGTGTGGCAGCAATCGGGATCACCGACGGCGAACTGCGCGTCGGCGATACCATCCACGTGGTGGGGCACACGTCGGACTTCACGCAGGTGGTCGAGTCCTTGCAGTTGGACAACCAGGCGGCGGAGATAGCCAAGCCAGGCCAGACCGTCGGCGTGAAGGTGCCTGAGCACGCACGCCGGCATGACAAGGTGTTCGTGGTGAGGCAGGACTGAGGCCCGATCGCTCGGGTGATCGCCACGGGGGTCTCGCGGTCACACTGGTTCGAGTTGGCCGAGCACCTCGTGCAGCGGGATGGTCGCGCCGGCCAGACATCGGTCGGCTGCACCGTAGTAGATGGTCAGCACCTCGTCGGTCAGCACGGCGCCTGAACTGAACACCACGTTGCCGAAGAATCCGTGGACCTCATAGTCGGCCTCGGGCGCCATCAGCGGTTCGCGCGAACGGGCCAGCACGCGAACGGGGTCGTCCAAGTCGACCAGCACCGCCCCGAGGCAATAACGATTTTCGTGATCGGCGCCATGATAGACCGCCAACCACCCACGCTCGGTCTTGATCGGAACGGCCCCACCGCCGATGCGGCCGGCCTCCCACGTGTCGGGCCGGCCGCCCATCACATACGCATGATCACCCCAGTGGATCAGATCGTCGGACCACGCCGCCCACATCGACGCCTGGCCGATGTTGACCGGCACGGGTCGATGGTGGCAAACGTAGCGCCCGCCGATCCGCTCGGGGAAGATCGTGACGTCGCGATTCTCGGGGCAGAAGATGACTCCGTGGCGATGGAACTTATCGAAGTTCTCGGTCGAGGCCAGGGCCGTGGCAATCCCGTGGCGTGAAACAGCCGTATAGGCGATCCAGTATCGTCCCTCCAGGTACGTGATGCGCGGGTCTTCAACGCCGAACTCCTCGCAGGCATGTTCGGCCGCCAAGGCCGGCGCGAGATCGATCTGAAAGTGCCGTCCATCCCGACTGCGGGCCACGCGGAGGTGGGAGATCGACGTGAGGTATTTCTGCCCCTGGTAGATGAACCACCGTGGATCGACGGGGTCGTACTCGGCGTCGTCGGTACGGCAGCGGAGCACGGTGATCTGTCGATCGCCGTGTTCCAGATCCAGCACCGGTGCGGCTGCCCACCCTTGGCGGACGTCCTTCGGGCGTTCGGCTACGCGCATCAGAAGCAACACCGTGCCGTCCGGCATCTTCATGGCGCCGGCGTTGAGCGCGCAGACCACTTCGAAATCGTCACGCGACGGGGCGACGTGTGACGGTTCGATGATCGGATTCTCGGCGAATCGTTCCAGCATGAAACTGCTCCCGCGTCGTCTGCCTGGCGTCAGGACCGGGCCAGTCGAGTAGCCTGCTCGCCGAGGGCAACAGCCTCGGCCGCGTCTGCAGCGGTCAGATGCGGTCGATGGGCCGGGTTGTCCAGGCGGTCGAGCTGATCGCTCAACAGCGACCGGAACAGCCCTTGGTATACCTCGCTGCGTTGTTCGGTGGGTAGTTGCCACGACCACCGGGCGCGCATCGTGACGCGATAGCTCTTCCCGCGACTTCGGCAGGGCTGGCGGTCGGGTTCGTACTGGTCGA
This sequence comes from Phycisphaerae bacterium, assembly GCA_035530655.1. Lineage (GTDB taxonomy): Bacteria > Planctomycetota > Phycisphaerae > UBA1845 > DATKUK01 > DATKUK01. Next base: position 83,544 of record DATKUK010000006.1, on the reverse strand, counting down.
CGACTTCGGTCTGCCACCGGTCGCAGAGCGCGTCCAGGGCGTGACGGCCCGCTTCGTCCACAATGCCGTGCACGTGCAGCTCCATCGGCACCCAGCCGACGATCTGTATGTCGCCCCGCTCCAGCAGCACGCGATGGTCAGCCCGGTCGAGCCGATAGGCCTGGTCGAACCCGTGGTAGAACTGGCCAAGCACGCCGCTGCCATATCGGACGGCGCAACACGCCCGGTCGACCTGCCGCGTTTGCTCGCGTTGGAGGCCGGTTGCCCAGACGGCCTGGCCGTCGCCGAACCACCAGCGATACAGATCAAAAAAGTGCACACCGTGCTCGATGAAAATCCCGCCACTGACTTCGGGGTCCCAAAACCAGTGGTCGGCCGGCAGCCGTTCGTCCTCGGCGTAGTTCTCGAAGAACGCCCGCAGCGGGCGGCCGAGCAGGCCCGAGTCGATCACGCGCTTCGCGGTTTGCAGCAGCGGGCTGTAACGCAGCACATGGTTGACCGCCAACAGCACACCTCGCTCGTTGGCCGCAGCCACCAGCCGAGCCGCCTGATCGTGGTTTAGCGCCAGAGGCTTCTCACACAGAACGTGCTTACCGGCCCGGATAGCAGCCCGTGCCAACTCGTAATGACTCGACGGCGGCGTGGCAATGTGGACCAGATCAACGTCGGCCTGCCGAATAAGCTGCTCGGGCGTCTGGCAGGCCTGCACCTTGAACGCCTCGGCCAGCGTCTCAGCCGCCGAGCGGGCTACGTCGGCCACGGCGACGGCCTGAACGCGATCCATACGGCGCAGCAGGTCCAGGCAGAAGTGGCCGAAACGTCCACATCCGATCAGTCCGTACCGCCATGTGCGCTGGTCGGAACGAGCGGCCATAAGGTGCCTGTCGCCTTTCGCGGCGACCGCTTCGGTTACAGGCCCGCTTGCCAGAGGGCCTCGTGGGGGCTATTCTACAGTATTACCGCGTGGTGGGAGTAGCTCAGTTGGTTAGAGCACGTGGTTGTGGTCCACGGGGTCGCGGGTTCGAATCCCGTCTCTCACCCTTTCCCGCCGAATTGCCCGCCTTGTGCGGGCGTTTTTTATCCGGCGCCCTGCATCGGGCCTTGTCGTTTACAGTTTTGGCGGATCGCTATTGGGCCTGTGAGCCGCCTTGGCACCGGTCTTGACGAGCTTCCTGACCAACTGATCGTATCTCCGCTCATTAAGCGGCAGTTTGACGATGGTGCCCGTGTAGCTCGACAGCACCATAGCATTGGTCAGCTCCAGGCTCGCAAGGCCCTCGTTCCCGCTGCAAACGAGCTTGTCGCCGTCCGTGATGGCCTTGCAGAAATTTACGACCAGGCCCACGTGTCCGCCTTGGACCTTGGGCAGTTTCGGCACCGAGACAACGTGGTCGGGTTTGCCGTAAATGTTCGAGCCTTTAAAAGTCGTGATAAAGCGGCTGATGGGCATCTGGGGTTTGTAGAACTTCATCCCATCGTCATCCACGATCAGGGCCCCGCGGTCGCCATAGAACTCGTAGCGCGACGTGTTGGGGATTTGCGTCGTGTTCCAGTGCAGGATGCCCTGGCAGCCATTGGGGTATTCCAGCAGGGCGCTGGCTGTGTCCTCAACGGGGATGCGGTGCTTCTGCGAACGGTTCACCGCCCACACGCGCGAAGGCATGCCGCTCAAGTAGATCATCGTGTCGATCGGGTGCGGGGCCTGGTTCACCAGCACGCCGCCTTCCTCGCCGTCCCACGTGCCCCGCCACGCCGCACTGGCGTAGTAACGCTGTGCCTTGAACGCACTGCCCTCGCAGACAATTCGGTATAGCGGCCCGAGCATGCCGCGGTCGATCATGCGTTTGGCCTGCACCACCCAGGGGGCCTGCCGATGCTGAAAACAGACCCCGATCTTGAGCCGCGCCTTGCGCGCCGCCTCGACCATTTTGTGCCCCTGGCTGAGTCGACCGGCGATGGCTTTTTCCGTCAGCACGTGTTTGCCGTGCTTGATGGCTGCCAGCGCCTGGGCCGGATGCAGCGGATGCGGCGTGCCGATCATCACCGCGTCGATGTCGGGATCGGCGCAAAGCTTGCGGTAGTCGTGGTAGGCCCGCACGCCCAGCTCGGCGGCCATACCCTCGAGCTTCGGCACGTCAATGTCGTTGACGGCCACCAGTTCCGCCCGCGACTTGTTCGCCAGGACGGCCTGGACGTGCGTTCTGCCGATCACTCCAGCGGCGCCGATAACGCCGAATCGAATCTTTCGTCTTCGCTTCGCCATGAGCCTTTCACTCGCCTTTCGCAGCTTGTGTTGTTGCGTGCATGAACCGCACCGCGCCTTCCCATAGTTCGTTCAGGCGGGACTGTCAAGATTGCTGGTCGGCTTCACCCGGTTGCAGCACTACGAGGCAGGCGGCTCGGACGCTTCTTCGGTCGCGCCTTGATCCGCTTGGGATCCGGCAGGCGGGTGCGTCGACGAGGCTGCCGCCTTGGGTATGATTCTCTGCGAGACGCCGGCCAGCACGTCTTCAAGGTAGCCTTGGATGTGTCTGCGCCGCGTTCGGCGCGCGAACCACAGGCCGGGCCCGCGTATGGTCGCGTTGAGGAACACCCTGCTTCGCCCATGGGCCAGCCCGTAGACCGTGACCGCTACCGACGCCTGCCACAGCCGTCCGGCCAGCAGCACCGAGATGCGCGGCGGAATGACCGAGTCGGGACGATGACCACGCCTCTTTCCAGTCAGACGCACTTGGCGAATCGATTCAAATCGCGCCACCGGCGACGTCCATCCCGGCTCGTCCGCCAGGACGCGCATCACGTCCGCTTGCTCGGCGTCTAGTGTGGCCTCGGTGTGGATAAACATGATCTCATGGCGCCGCCAACTGCGCCTCAATGATCGGACCGCCGAGCCTGGCTGAACGGCACCGCAGCAGAAAACAACCCGCCCACGCTCGGCCGCGTGTCAGTGTACGCCCGGCGTGGGTGCTCGGCAAGCTGGGGTGCCGGACGGACAGGTACAGTGTCTAGGGAGTCGCGACGCCAGCAAGCGGCCTCGCCTGGCTGGCGAAAGGGCGATTAGTGCTGTCGGTAGATGATTCGGCCCCGGCTGAGGTCGTAAGGCGACAATTCCACGAGAACCCTGTCCCCCGGAAGGATGCGAATGAAGTACTTGCGCATCTTGCCGCACACGTGGGCGAGGACCTCGTGTTCCATCTCGCCCTGCTGCGCCTTGACTCGGAACATGCCGTTGGGCAGGGCTGCGACGACCGTTCCCTCTAACTGAATAGCGCTTGTTTTAGCCATCCGTACTCCGACGTCGTGCAGACCCGGCAGCGAGCATGTATGCCCCGGTCGGTACGCTTCGACCGTCATCCGCCTCATTCGGTCGGCTCGCCCCAAGCACGACCTTGCCTGATGGCACTCGCGTCACCGCTCAGGCCTTTCGAGACAGCCTGGATATGGGGCACTCCACAACAGTCGTATGCCCCCGCCCACGCAAAGCTGCCCTGCAAGACCGAGCAGACGATGTGCACTTTAGCATCGCCGTTCGCTAATGTTACAGAAGTTCACCTTCCATGGCAACCCCCATTGGCCGGCCGACGTGTAGAATATGGCTCTGACCGGTCTGGCCCAAAGCCCCGCCGACGCCTGGCCAGGGTGGTACGTTGTCGCGGCCCGACGGTTGACCGACCGAAACGGGACAGCTAACATGAATAACTTGTGCTGGATTGAGGCGCGGTTGACCACCCGACTTACCTGCATCCGGGATATCCCTCCTCATCAAGGAACGGCCTGATGGAACTGGGTTGCCGAGCGAAGCACGATCGATTCCTGCCTGACGGTGCGTACCAAGACCTGGAGCACCGACTTGGCCGGTTCGATCTGGCCGACCGTCCGGTGGTCGTGGTGTACGCATTCGATCGCTCGACGGTGATGCTGCCCTATCTACTGGCCAACCAGTGGATGGCCCCGGCGGGTGCACGGGCGATCGGCGCCAGCCTGGCGGCCGCCGGCTTCGATAGAGTCCGCATTGTGCTCCAGCAATGGACGCCCAACTTCGACCCGCGCGTAGCCACCTTCGACGGGCGTCCTATCCAAATGCTGTGCATCTCCAGCATGCAGATCCATTCGGCTCGGGCGATCGAGCTGGTACGGCAGGCCCACGAACTCGGGCCAGACAGGCCGCTGATCGTCGTAGGTGGGGCGAAGGCGATCTACGAACCCCACGGTTTCTTCTGGCTGCCGCCGGAGGGCAAGGTCGAGGCCGATGTGGCCGTGCTGGGCGAGGAGTACGTCTTCCTGGCGATGCTCGAACGTGTCCTCGCCTCGACCGGACAGACCGAGACGTTGCGTCAGGGCTTCGAGCGGGCCCGTCGGGAAAGGTTGCTTGAAGACGTTCCGGGGCTGGTGTATCGCGCAGAGGATTCTGCACCGAATCGCCCCACGCTGATCCATACCGGCGTGCAGCGGCTGGTTCGCGACTTCGACGAGCTGCCGGAACCCCTGGTGGGCTATCGGCTGCTGGAACGGCCCCATCGCGGCAGAAACCTACGGCCCAGGCCACTGGCGTTACGCCGAATGCGTTGGAACTCGTTTTACGCCTCGTTGGTGATCACCCGCGGTTGTCGGTTCAATTGCGAGTACTGCCCCATACCGGCCTACAACCAGCGGACCTGGCGGTACAAGAGCCCTGCGCGGCTGGTGCGAGAGATTCAGGACATACACAAGCATACCGGCATTCGGCACTTCTTCGGCACCTGTGACAACTTCTTCAACAAGCGCGAGACGATCCAGACGTACTTCGAGGCCATGGCGCGGGCGAAGCTGGACGGGGGCCGAAGCTTCGGCGACACGATTGATTTCAGCACGGAGGCCACCGAGATCGACGTGTATCGGCACCGCGACCTGCTGCCTCTGGCCCGTCGCGGCGGCCTGCGAGGCCTGTTCTTCGGCATCGAGGACCTCGACGCCAACCTGGTCAACAAGGGCCAGACCCCCACGGTAACACTGGAGCTGTTCGAGCATATGGTTCGGCTGGGCATCAGCCCGCAGGTCCTGATGATGCATTATGAGCGTCAGCCGCTCCGCGGCGCGGCAGGCGGTGTCGTGGGGCTGTTCGACCAGGTCGATTTTCTCCATCGCCATGGGGCCGTGGGGTATCAGTGCACCATTTACAGCCCAGCCATCGGCACCCGGGCTTTTGGACCGGCCCTCGACGAGGGGATGGTGTTCCGCAAAGTGGCGGGCCAGATGGTGCCCGATTCCCACTACGACGGCAATCATGTGGTGGCGTACACGGGTGATAAGCCTTGGCAGCAGCAATGGAACGTGCTAAGGGCCTATGCCCGGTTCTACAATGTGCCCAACTTAATCAAAGCGATCTTCGTCCGTCGTGATCCGTGCCGGAAGACGCGTATCATTGACCAGTTGATCGGGCTGGGCGGCCTGCCTGTGACGTTTTTGCGTCACCTGCGGTGGGTTCGCAAGCTCAAGAAGGGCCCCATCATCCGCTGGCCGGGCATGCCTACACTGCCGTTCCCCGTGATCCATGTGGGCGACGGACCTGAGCCCGGGGGGCTGATCCAGATGGGTGTGCGCAAGGTGGATCCGAACTCGGTGGCGGCAGCTCGCGCGGCAACGGCCTAGGACGCAGGCCCCTACTGGCGCGCCAGTGGTCGTAAAGGCTTACGCTGGCCCGGAGCGCCACTGCCCCAATCGTTTGAGTGTCTGGCGGCGCAGCCGTGTGAACGGGGCGGAAAGTCGTCTGTAAAATCGGACCGATTGAATCCCTCTTTCCCACATCTGTTCGTGTTCCGGGCGCAGGAGATCGGGGCGGTGTTTCTTGATGTGTTTGGCCAGATGGTAGAGATCGCCCTGTTGTAGGCGTCGGAGCAGCCACCGTGCCGGCATAGGGAGGGGACGGTTAGTGTGAGGCCAATGGAAGCTGATCTGAAAATCGATCAAGTAGGGTCGGCCGTCGTCGCCGACGATGATGTTTTCTCGCTTGTTCAGGTCAACGTAGGCCATGCTGCGGCGGTGAATCTCATCGATCTGGGCCTGGAGCCGGTCGAAGAAGCGTTCGTTAACCCATTCGTGGCGTCGAAGAGGGTGGCCCGGCACGTAGGCATGAAGCAGACCGGTCTTGCCCCAGCGGCCCCAATAGGCAGGGACAGCCTCAAGATCCTGAAGCCGCTGATAGATTTCGGCCTCCCTGCGGGCCAGCCAGCGTCCCAGCCAGGCCAGAGGCAGCCCGAACAACTCGGCCTGGCGCCCGAGCTTGAGGACCAGCTTGCCTGCGGGGCCCTCGTAGAGGCCGGTGGCTGCGAAGAAGTCGTGTTTGAACGTTGCTGCCCGCCTGTAGGTCTGGCTTTGAAGCAGAATTTGCTCGGGCAATTCCCGACGCCCCAAGGCCCGGAGCCATGTATCCGTTTTCTGGGGTGTTTGAGTCATCAATGCAGGATTCCGCCCGCTGGGTCCTTGAAGCAGGACTGGAAAAATTAAAGTAACAGCGCTTGACAGGAACTCCGATTGTCGGTAAATTCTAGCCCTGAGGCGCTTGGCAAGATCTAAGATCGTCGGTGAGGTATGTTGCGCCCTGCGACTCTCGGGTAGCCTCTGTCGGGCCGGTGGTTTCCCGACTGACGGTCTGCCTACAATAGCGAGAGGAAGCGAGAAGTAAACGCGGTAACGTAAGTCTGCTCGATGGCTTGTGACAGTGAGTGTAGAGAGTAACGGTTGTCCAATGCGGGTTGTCCTGTCGGGTCGGGGGCCAACGCGGAGCCGGATTGCCGTCCATCCGGTCTTTACGTGGGCGCGCGGGAGCGTGGCGCTGGGTCCTGACGCGAGCAGGCAAGTTTGTGTGCGTAAGTCTTTCAGGGTAACAGGAGCTTGGGTTAGCGAACTGTCGCTGGCGGGTGACGCGGCACGCCGAACTGTTAGCATCGCGTATCGGTTCTTCGCGACGGACGGGCTGACGGGTACGGTCGTGTGATGTCGATGTTCAGCGTGCCCCATGGGGCAGTTCGCTGGTCCGGTTGAGAAGGGGCCATGTTTCGTTCTAAATCTTCAGTGTATGCATTACTAGCGGTTTTGGAGATCGCCAAGCGTCATGCGGGCGGTGACAAGGGCGGCGTGCAGGCGGGACAGATTGCCGAGCAGTACAAGCTCCCGGCTGCCTATGCAGCAAAGGTCATGAGCCAGTTGGCGCGGGCGAAGGTTCTCAAGTCCGAGCGGGGACCCCGCGGTGGGTTCCGCCTGCAACGAGCGCCGGGCCAGATATCGCTTCTCCAGGTCATTGACGCGGTCAACGGTCTGCAGGACGGCTTCCGGGACTCGATCGCTTCCGGGGCCTCACGGAACGTGCGGCGCGGGCTGGCAGAAGTGTTCAAGTCGGCCACGCAGGACGTCCGCAAGTCGCTGGATTCGGTCTCGGTGGGCGATTTTCTGCGCAAGTGGGCCCGCTAGTCGACTGAAGTGTCATCTGCCACGGACGGTCCGGCAGGTGATGCTGGCCTGACAGCGAGGCGCTGCGGGTGGGTTTGGTGCGCGCGTACGTGTCCAGGCTCCGGCAGGCGTTCGGTCGATGGCCCGTCGCGGGGACGGCACCTGCCGGGCGTCCGTAACTGGGCGGCAGGTTCCCAAAGGCATAGGCGCGCCAGCCGGGCCGTCGGTTTGCGTGCGCGCTGCATGCTGGCTTACCCGGTTGACCACAACGGCACCGAAAACTAGGATATAGTGTCTACGGACCAGAGCATTTGACGGCCGTTTTGCTCGAAAGGGTGGAACGTTTGCCCCATTCGCGCGCCGGCAGCTTTGACGGCAAGCTCGTTGAGGGGCTGGAATATGCCTACGCTGTACATATTGCAGGGGCCGGACAAGGGCCGCACCTTCCAGACGCACGATGAGGCGGCCCTGGTGGGGCGATCCGCGGACGATATCCCCCTGACCGATCAGACCGTCTCTCGGAGGCACGCGTGCCTCCGCCCGGAAAACGGGGCATGGTTCCTCGAGGATCTGGGCAGCGCCAACGGCACCTACGTCAATGGGGTGCGGATCACCAAGCCGCAATCCCTCAAGCACGGTGACCAGATTCGTGTCGGCAGCACGCTTTTGGTCTATGCCGGTGAAGAAAGCACCTCGAAGCTGAAGCCAACGTCGCTGCCAACGGGGCTGGTGGACCTGGACGCGGGCTCCAAGCAGTTGGACGCTTCGATCGTATCCAGCATGCGCAGCAACGAGGACAGCGTGATTATCGCTGCCCCCGAGTTGGCGGAGGCTACGCGCAGCCTGCACGTCATGTACGAGTTGGCCCAGGTGATCGGGTCGGGTGTGTCGACGGACCGGCTGCTCGAGCGGGTCATGGACATCATCTACGACCAAGTGCCGGTCGACCGCGGATTCGTGCTTCTGGTCGATGCAAATAGCGGACAAATGGTGCCGCGTTTTGTGCGATCGCGTTTGCCCGATGAGCAGGAGGAGCACGAGCGTATCATCGCGTCGCGAAAGATCATCGATCACGTCGTCAAGCGCCGCGAAGCCGTCCTCTGCACCAACGCCATGACCGACCAGCGATTCGCCGAGAAAAAGGATGGCAGTATTCACTCTTACGGTTTACGCAGCGTGATCTGCGCTCCCATCAGTGCACGCGACCGCGTGCTGGGAGCCATTCACATCGACTGTTCGATGTCTGCCCACACGTACAACGAGGAGCAGCTACGGTTGATCACGTCGATCGGATATATGGCAGGCTTGGCCATTGAGAACGGTCGTCTGCTGTCGGCGCGTGTGCAGGGCGAGCGGCTGGCCGCGGTCGGTGAGGCTGTCGCCTATTTATCGCACTACATCAAGAACATTCTCCAGGGCATGCGCTCGGGGGCTGATGTCATCGAACTCGGACTCCAGCGCCGCAACTTCACAGCGCTGGAGCGCGGCTGGCAGGTGATGTATCGCAACATCGACCGCATCTACAACCTGTCGATGAACATGCTGGCGTTCAGCAAGCAGCGCCAGCCGCGCATCGAGCAGCTTCAACTCAACAAGGTCGTGCAGGACGTCGTCGATCTGGCCCAGCGTCTGGCGGACGACCGGAAGGCCATGCTTCTCTTCGAGCCGGCCGAGTCGTTTCCCCCCATTCCGCTGGATCCCGACGGAATCCATCAGGTGCTGCTGAATATCGTGACCAACGCCATTGAGGCCGTGGAGCCGGACTCCGGTATTGTCAACGTCAAGACCCACTACGACGCGGCCAACCAGCAGGCGCTGATCACGATCGGCGACAACGGTCCGGGCATACCTGAGGACCAGCTCCACAGCATATTCCAGGCGTTCCGGTCGACAAAAGGACACGCCGGCACGGGGCTGGGGCTGGCAGTGGCCCACAAGATTATCGATGAGCACGGCGGCCGCATCACCGTCAGCTCGGTCGTCGGCGAGGGGACGATCTTCGAGATTGGTCTGCCGATTGGCCAGAGGCGTATCTTCGACAGCGGGGATACCCACGGGCCGGCGAGCTGACCGCGCTCAGGGCTGCGAATACGGTCTGGGGGCGTATGCACAAACACCGCCAAAAAGTCCGATAAATGAAGACGTGCGTCAGTGGGCGCAACAGTTTGCGTGCGCGCTGCGCCGGGCGTGAGGGTGATCGTCGTCATACGGCGTCGCCGCGTGACGCAGCAAGCTACGGGGAGGTAGCTGTGTTCGTCAAGTCGATGTCTGCATGCCTGGCGTTGCTTGCGCTGATGACGTGGCCTGCCAGGGGGGATACGTATCATGTCAACGGCGCCTGCGGCAACGATGCCTGGAGCGGCCTGCACGCCGACTGCGACGACCCAAACGGAATGGACGGCCCGAAGGCGACGATTCAGGCAGCCGTTGACGTGGCTGCCCCAGGCGACGTGGTTGTTGTGGTAGATGGGGTCTACACGGGAGACGGCAACCGGGATATCGACTTGGGCGGCAAGGCAATCACCGTCCGTAGTGCCAACGGCCCAGCGTATTGCGTAATCGATTGTCAGGGCAGCGAATCGAATCCGCATCGCGCATTCCACTTTCACAGCGGTGAACAGTTTGACTCGGCCGTCCGTGGCTTCACGATCCGAGGCGGCTACGCTCTGGCCGGCGGCGGCATTCTGTGCGACGACTCGTCGCCCACGCTCAGCAAGATCATCCTGTCGGGCAACGTGGGCGAGTACGGTGGCGGGGCCATCGCCTGCTATGGTTCGTCGCCTGCGATCCTCAATTGCCTGATCTACGGCAACAGCACCGACTGGTATGGGGCTGGCGTCTATTGCAGCGGGGCGGGGGCAACGATCGATAACACGACCCTTGCGTCCAACAGCGCCTCGCTCAACGGTGGTGCCGTCTACTACGACGCCGGTGAAGACGCCGCCACGATTGGCAACAGCGTCGTCTGGGGTAACAACCCCGACCAGATGAGTGGACTGGTAGAGGTTACCTACAGCGACATCGAGGGCGGCTGGACGGGGGCCGGCAATATCAACCAAAACCCACTGTTTGCCGACGCCAGCGGCGGCAACTACCGCCTGAGTGCGAATTCGCCCTGCATCGACGCGGGTGATCCGAACTTCGTACCCCCGCCCGGCAACGAGACGGATCTGACCTACAGTCCTCGCGTGCTCGATGACGGCGTGGACATGGGCGCGTACGAGTATGTCCCCTCAGGCGGGAGGCTGATCTGCGTGGACGACGACGCCAGCGGCGATCCGGCGCCGGGCGATCCGGCCGTCAGCGACCCCAACGAGGACGGCACACACCTGCATCCATACGACGCGATTCAGGAAGCGGTTAACGCGGCCCAGAGCCGCGACACCATCGAGGTCCTACAAGGAACCTACACGGGACCGGGCAACTACAACATCGACTTTGGCGGTAGGGCCATCGTCGTAAAGAGCGGCGATCCGAACGATCCCAACATAACGTCCGCGACGATCGTCGACTGCCAGGGAGCGGGCCGCGGCTTCGTTTTCCAGAGCGGCGAAGATCCCAACGCCCTGCTGGAGGGTTTCACGATTACCAACGGTCTGGCCACTGGGACGTTCCCCGCCGACTGCGGCGGCGGCATCTATTGCAGTGGGGCGTCACCCACGATCCGAAAGAACCGCATCAGCAGCAACACGGCTGAGCATCGCGGCGGCGGCATCTACTGCACGGGTGCGTCGATGCCTACCCTTACGGGAAATCAGATTACGGCAAACGATGCTGACAGCGGCGGCGGCCTGGCCTGCGTCGGTGGGTCTTCAACTGCCGCTTGGCACAACACGTTTTCGGCTAATGTCGCCGCCGGATGCGGGGGCGCTGTGTACTGCGATCAATCGTCGCCGAGCATCGTGAACAACATCTTCACGCAGAACCAGGCCTACAGCGGCGGCGCGCTGGGTTTGGACGACGGTTCGTCGCCCCTTCTGGCGAATAACCGGATCACGAGCAACACCGCGACTTATCGCGGAGGGGGAATTTACTGTCAGGTGGATTCGCAGCCTCTCGTGGTGAGCAACACCGTTGCCCACAACGCCGCAGCGGCCGGCGGGGCCATGTACACCTTGCTGACGTCGGCAACCGTGACGAACAGCATCCTTTGGGCTAACTCGCCGGGCCAACTCGTCGGTACCTTCGCAGTTAGTTACAGCGACGTAGAAGCCGGGTGGACAGGACAGGGCAACATCAACGAAGACCCGCTGTTCGCTGATCCCAACGGGGACGACTACCGCCTGCTTGCCGCGTCGCCGTGCATCGATGCAGGCGATCCGAATTTTGTGCCGTCGCCGGGGGCTGAAACCGACTTGGACGGCAACGCTCGCGTGATCAACCAGCGGGTGGACATGGGGGCCTACGAGTCGGCTTCGCCCGTCAGCGTGGTGTTGTACGTCAACGCAGCCTGCGGCAGCGACGCCTGGAGCGGACTTAAGTCAACCTGCGGCGACCCCAACGATCCGAACGACAGGGGAGGCCCCAAAGCGACCATACAGGCGGCGATTGACGCCGCCGCAGCCGGCGACGTGATCGTGGTGGCTGACGGCGTCTACAGCGGACAGGGCAATCGTGACCTCAACCTTGCGGGCAAGGCGATCACTCTACGTAGTGAGAACGGCCCGAGTGCCTGCGTCATCGACTGCGCCGGCAGCCAGGCCGAGCCCCACCGCGGCTTTGTCTTCGACAGCGGCGAGGGGGCCGGCTCGGTGGTCCGCGGCTTTACGATCGTCAATGGCTATGCCGGCACGGGTGGAGGCATTCTCTGCACCGACGGCTCGTCGCCCACGCTCAGCAAGCTCATTCTCACGGGCAACGCAGCGCAGTACGGGGGCGGAGCAATCGCATGCCTCGACGCCTCGCCGACGATTGTGAACTGTCTGATGTCGCTCAACACGACGGAGTATTACGGGGGCGGCATGTATTGCAGCAACTCGGCCGCGGTCGTCGCCAACACCACGGCGGCAGACAATACCGCCGACTTGGGCGGCGGCGGCATCAGTTGCGACGGCACCTCGGTGCAAGTGGCCAGCAGTATCCTTTGGGACAACGATCCGGATGCAATTCGCGGATCACCCGCCGTGACCTACACCGACGTCGAGGGCGGATGGACGGGTGAGGGCAACATCGACGGCAGCCCGTTATTTATCGATCCAAATGATCAGGATTACCGTCTGAGCGAGAATTCGCCCTGTATCGACGCCGGCGATCCGAACTTCGTGGCCTATGACGACGAGACCGACCTGGGCGGCAACCCGCGGCTGGACAACGAACGTGTCGACATGGGCTCTTACGAGTACGCCCTCAACACCGGTCACGTGATCTACGTCGATGACGACGGTCCGCTCGACCCGGCTCCAGGCGACCCCAACAGCAGCGACCCGGCCGAGGACGGCAGCCTCGCGCACCCGTACGACGCCCTTCAGGAAGGGATCGACGGCGCCACCAACGGAGACACCGTGCGCGTGCTGGACGGCACATACACCGGCGCGGGCAACCGACAGATCGACTTCGGCGGCAAGGCGATCACGGTGTGTAGTGCCAACGGCCCGGAGGCTTGTACGATCGACGCTCGACAGGCTGCAAGAGTCTTTGTCTTTCGCACCAACGAGGATCCCAACGCCGTGCTGGCCGGCTTTACCCTCGCCAACGGACTGGCAGACGGCACTTGGCCCGCCAATTGCGGCGGGGGCGTACTTTGCCAGGGCGCCTCGCCGACCGTTCGAGACAACGTCTTCAGCGGCCACACGGCCGACTATGGCGGCGCCATTGCCTGCCTGGCGGGCGCCTCGCCGATGCTGAAAGACAACCGCATCGCCGGCAGCACGGCTACCTGCGGCGGCGCCGTATACTGCGACAACAGCTCGCCTGCAATCACCAGCAATCAGATTACGTCGAACACGGCGGACGACGGCGGAACCGGAGGGCGCGGTGGCGGCATAGCCTGCTACAACGCTTCGTCACCGGCGATATGGGCGAACCAGATCACGTCGAACACCGCGAATTACGATGGCGAGGAAGGCCGAGGTGGCGGCATCCACTGCAATGGGTCTTCGCCGTCCGTTGTAGCCAACAGCTTGGCGGGAAACCAAGCGTACAGCGGCGGCGCGCTGTGCTGCTACGACAATTCCTCGCCGCTTATAGCCAACAATCTGATTGTCACAAACATTGCCGGATATCGTGGCGGGGGCATTTATTGTGAGTTGGATTCGCAACCGACGCTCACCGGCAATACCGTCGTCGACAACACGGCAAGCTCGGGCGGCGCGCTGTATTGCTGGCTGACCTCAGCCGTCGTGAAAAACAGCATCCTGTGGTCGAACAGTCCCGGTCAGATCGTCGGCACGGCGGTCGTGACCTACAGCGATGTGCAGGACGGTTGGACGGGCGCGGGCAACATCGACCAGGTTCCGATGTTTGCCGACGCGGCCGGAGGTGATTATCGCCTGTTGGGCGGTTCGCCATGCGTTGACGCAGGCGATCCGAACTTCGTGCCTCCGCCCGACGCCGACACCGATTTGGACGGGCACCCACGCGCGACCGACGGCGACGGCGACGCGACAGCCGTGGTCGATATGGGGGCCTATGAGTGGTCGTACACCCTCTATGTCGACGACGATGCCGACGGCGATCCGGCTGGGGGCGATCCTAACGCCAGCGACCCCAACGAGGACGGCAGCTTCGCCCACCCCTTCGATGCCATTCAGGAAGCGATCGATAAGGCCGTGACAGGCTACAACATGGTGGTCGTGCTGGACGGAGTTTACTGCGGGCCGGGCAACCGCGACGTGGACTTCGGCGGCAAAGCCATCACCGTGCGTAGCCAGAACGGTCCGGACAACTGCATCATTGACTGTGAGTCCGCCGGTCGCGGGTTCGCCTTTACCCAGGGTGAGGGTGTTAACTCTGTGCTTGACGGCCTGACCATTGTGGCCGGATCGGCCTACGACGGCGGGGCGATCTACTGCGCGTCGGCCGGGCCCACCATCGAGAACTGCATCCTGGTCGGCAACGCGGCTAGTCACTGGGGCGGTGCGGTGTACGGCTGCGGCGGACGAATAAGCAACTGCATCATCGCCGGCAATCGGGCCCAATGGGGTGGAGGCTTGCGGTCCTGCAACGGCACGATCACGAACTGCTTTGTTGCGGGCAACGCAACGCAGTACGACGGCGCCGGCATTGGCCACAGCGGCGGGTCGATCCTCAACTCCGTGATCGTCGGCAACGAGGCCGGCGGATGGGGCGGCGGGCTCTACAACTGCGACGGCGCCCTGCGAAATCTCACGGTTGCCGGCAATCAGGCGTCCTACGGCGGGGGCCTGCGCGACTGCGACGGCACGATCTCCAATTGCATCCTATGGGACAACGTCGCACCCCAGGCCGCGCAGATCTACAACTGCTCGACGCCGACATACAGTTGCATTATGGACTGGTCGGGCGGAGGCACCGGCAACATCGCTGACGACCCGCTCTTTGTATCGATCGGCAGCGGCACGTGGACTGCCGACGGCGCCTATGACCCGAACACGCAACGGATCACATTTGCCGACGTGCTTGCCGGCTGGGGCGAGGCGACGCTCGTCGGCAAGCTGATTAATCCCGACGTGTCGCAGCCCCGTCAGTTGGTCATTGCAGACAACTCGGCCACGACAATTACCGTCTGGGCAGACCGGACGACGATCGAGGATCCCAACGGCCAGACCTGGGTGCACAACGGCGACGGGTATCGTCTGTTCGACCCTCACCTGCAAACAGGATCACCTTGCGTAAACGGTGGCGATCCCAATTTCGTACCGGCGCCGGATGAAACCGACATCGACGGCGACGCGCGCGTCGTGTTCGGGCGGGTGGAGATCGGGGCCGACGAGGTGCCCGCCGTGTCGGGCGACCTGGATGCCGACGGCGACGTGGATCTGGACGACTACAAGGTGCTGGCCGCCGCTATGGGCGGGCCCGAAACAGCTACCGCGAACCCGGCGGCCGATCTGGATCGCGACGGTGACTGCGACCTGGCCGATGCAGCCGACCTGTTCGCCGCCTTCACCGGCCCGCCGTGAGAGTATTGTGGCTTGGGGCGCGATTCCCAGCGGCCGGGGAAGGTTCCGAAAAAATGCGGTTGACAAGCCTCGTTTTTGTGGTACATTTATAGTGAACACGGGAGGCAGCGGTTACGTAATGTCCTTCGGATCGACCAGAGCGTTCATCTACCAGGCGATTATATCGTGCGCGGTAAAGCCGTTTACGGCGAACCACGTTACGGGATGGACGCTTTGTCGCGCCGGTCCGTAGGGCAACGAAAAAAAGCGAGTACCAAGCCCTGCGGACCGACCGGCTCGCAGGGTTTTTTTTCGTTAGGGCCTGTGGTTTATCCAACCGCAGGCCAAGACGGTGTGGTTACGGTTTGGCTTTCCGGAAGCGACCGTCGCCTCGTCGGTCCTTCCGCAAGCCGCCGGGAGGTGTTGGTCATGGTGGATACCCGCGAACTCGATGCGTGTATGGATCGATTGGTAACCGAAGTGGCCAGGTGGAAGGATTCGCGTCGCGATCATACGGAGCTGGACGACCTGCGATATATCCTGACGCGTCACCTTCGTGATTTGCGGCTCGCGCGCGAGTCGGTTGGCGAGCGGCGTCAGCCACAGAGCCCGTCGAGCGGGGCGAGCTTCAATTGACGAACCGTGCCACGCCATGAGGACGGCAATAGTTTTTCAGCGTACCGGCGGTGCCAGGCGGGCGGCGCCGGAAGTCGAAGGAACCTAGACGTTCTAAACAGTGGTGCCTAGGGTCGAAAACCCGCCTGGCGCCGTGAGAACAAGGTTCGGCTTCCGGCGCCCATTTTATGCGCCGGCCACACGGAGGGCGGCTGGACGGGAGATTCCGTTGCACATGTTGGGTCAGTTCGCATGGGGCCGGTGCGCAGCTGGGGTGGCCGCGCCGTTTTGTGTCAACGGAGGGGGAACGCGTGAGCACTGATTCACCCATAGGCGCCGGCGTCTGGAGGTGGCTGGCCGGTGCCGGCTGCCGTCCCGCCTGGCACGAGCCGACCTGTCCGCCGGACGTGCCAAAACGGTGCTGGCGATCGTCACCGGATTCGCATGGTGGTCCGTCAAGGACGGCGGGGGACGACCCACGATCCGCGTGTGTTCGCGCGGGCGGCACGGCGTGAACCTGTGGATGCGTGAGGACGGTGCCCGCGTCGACCGCATCCTGCTGACGACAAACCCCGGCTACACGCCCAGCGGCCGGCCGGAGAGCCCGCGACCGCCCGACATGGCCGCCGACCTGGATGGCGACGGCGATGTGGATCTGGTTGATATGTCGATGTTCGCATCGGAATACACCGGCTCGCGGTAACCGAATCAGTCCATCGTCAGCCCGGCGGCGTGCGAAGGCGCCGTTCTCAGCCTCCAGGGCCAACTGGGCCCGATGCCCCGGCCCGACCGCGTACCCGTCGCCGGGGAACGTGCTATAATCCCTGCTTCTCGTCGACTGCGGGTTCGTACCGTGCCGGCCAGGCCGGCCGGACCCGGCGGCCGACCGTGTGCGAAAGGTTGTTGGCGTAATGAGCGAATATGCAAACGCTTTTCGACAGGCGCTCGAGACGGGACAGTTCATCGTTACCCTCGAATACACCGCGCCCGATCGAAGCGAATCGATAGACGATTTGGTTGCCCTGGCACGCTATGTGGGCGATGAGCCTCGCATCCAGACCATTGGGATCACCGATCGGGTCGTGGGGGAGACGGCCCACGACCCCATCGATCTGGCCGTCCGGGCCGCCGACGTTAGCGGCAAGATGCCGCTCGTCCACCTGTCGGGCAAGAACCACACGCCTGAGGCCATGCGCGGCCGATATGAGCAGATGCTCGCGCTGGGGCTGGCCAACCCGCTGGTCGTCACTGGCGACGTCCCTCGCGTGCAGAAGGAATTCCGCAAGAACGCCGACCTCGACGCCGTCAGCCCCCAGGGGTTCCTCGATTCGGTGCAGGCAGTCGACCTGGCCCGCCAGTGCAGCGACCGGTTCTGCATCGCCGGCGCGGTGACCAGCTTCAAGTACACCGAGCCCACGCTCATGATGCAGTACCTCAAGCTCCAGAAGAAGATCGCGCGCGGCATGGACGTGGTGTTCAACCAGGTCGGCTACGACCTGCGCAAGACGCAGGAGTTGGTGCTTCACCTGCGCTTCACGCGGCAGCCCGTCCCCGCCATTGCCGCGCTGTACTGGCTGACGCCGGCCTTCGCCCGATTCGCCAATCGCGGCGAGGTGCCCGGGGTGATCATCACCGAGGATCTGGTCACGCTGCTCGAGCAGTGGTCGAAGCTGCCCGACAAGGGCAAGGCCAAGCGCGTCGAGATGATGATGCTTCACATTGGTTTGGCCAGGCTGTTCGGCTACGCGGGCGTGCACATCGGCGGGTTCAAGAAGCCCGACACGCTGCGCGAAGTGCTCGACCGCGTCGACGAACTGATGGCCAGCCAGCCCAGCGTCGACGCGCTCTGGCAGCGATGGCTCGACCTGGCCCGGCTGGAGGATGGGCGGGCCGTCCGGTTCGCCCCGGCCGAGGGGTTCTATCTGTTCACTGCCGACTCGAACGGACTAAACACCGACCAGCCGTCGCCCGATGGGCTTGCAGTGGCCAGGCCTATGCGCTTCCGCATGCTGCGGGCCATGCACGACCTGCTCTTTACCGACTTTATGGAGCCGGGCCACGTAGGCCACGCTGTGTCGCGCTTCATCATCCGACACCCCGTGCTGAAAAAGGCCGGCTACCTGTGCGAGCGCCTAGCCAAGACGCCGCTGGTCGGCTGCGAGGGGTGCGGCTCGTGCAGCCTGCCCGAGACCGAGTACGTCTGCATCGAAAGCACGTGCGGCAAGGGCCTGCCCAACGGCCCGTGCGGCGGATGCGACGCCGAGGGCACGTGCGAGGCCTTCCCCGGCCGCGAGTGCGCCTGGGCCGAAATCTACCGCCGTGCCAAGGCCGCCGGCGAGTTGGACCGCCTCGCCGCCACCTTCGTGCCCCCCAAGGACCGCCAGCTCCGCAAGACCTGTAGCTGGATGAACCTGGCGCTGGCGCTCGACCACCACGCGCGAATGGAGCAGGACGACGACCCCGATCAGCACTCGGGTCAGTAAGCGTTGGGGGCGTGTGGCCTCGCGTGACATGCCGCGAGTCGGTTGGTAGGCTACGGTCTGGATTCGTCAGGTTGAGGGACTGACCCGATGGAAATTCGGGAGTTTCAGAAGCTGATCGACCGCATGTACTCGGCGAAGGACCGCCGCCGGGGTTCGGCGGGTACGTTCCTGTGGCTCATCGAAGAGATCGGCGAACTGGCTAACGCTGTCGGTGAGGGCACGCCGCAGCAGAAGGCCGACGAGTTTGCCGACGTCATGGCTTGGCTGGTCACCCTGGCCAACGTCGAGGGCGTCGATCTGGACGAGGCGCTGAGCAAGTACGCCAACGGCTGTCCCGGCTGCGGAAAGATGGTGTGCACCTGCGACGAAAAGCCGTAGCCGACGCGCGACGGCACGCAGTCTGCCGACAAAGGGGTGATGACGATGTTCGATCGATTGGCCAACAGCTTCAAGCTGGTGAGAGCGAGTTTCGGCGTTCTGCGCAAGGACAAGGAGCTGATCGCGTTTCCGATCATCAGCAGCGTCTTGTGCGTGGTGGTCAGCGCGTCGTTTGTCGTGCCGGCCTGGCAGTCGGGGGCGTTGGAGCGGACGGCCGATCAACTTGCCGAGCGCCCCGGCTCGGCCGGCAGCTACATGTGGGTGGTGACGCTGTTTCTTTTCTACTTCTGCAACTACTTCGTGATCATCTTCTGCAACACCGGACTGATCGGGGCGGCCCTGATTCGCCTGCAAGGCGGCGACCCGACGGTGCGAGATGGTGTTCGCATCGCGTTCTCGCGAATCGGCAGCATCTTTCGCTACGCCGTCATTGCCGCCACCGTGGGCTTGCTGCTTCGGCTGATCGAGGGGCGACTTGACTGGGTCGGCAGAATCGTCGCGGCCATCGTGGGCACAGCCTGGTCGCTGGCGACGTACCTGGTGGTTCCGGTGATCGTCTCGGAGCGCAGGGGGGCCTGGCAGTCGCTGAAACGCAGCGCATCGTTGCTGCGCGACACGTGGGGCGAGCAGATCATCGGGAACTTCGGCATCGGCCTGTTTTTCGGGCTCATGGCGTTGCTTGGTTTCGCGCCGCTTCTGGCGATCGGGCTGCTGACGGGCTCGACCTATGGGTGGGTCGCGGCGGCGGTGGTGGCGCTGCTGTACTGGGCGCTGCTGGGCGTGGTAGCGGCGGCCGTCGGGGGGATCTACACTGCGGCTGTCTACCTCTACGCAACGCAGGGGCAGGCCCCGGCTGGATTCGACCCGTCGCTGGTCGAAAATGCTTTCCGCCCCAAAGGTTAGTCGCCCGATCCGTCTGCCGGCTGCGACGACGGGTATACCGTCTTCATACCCGGCGGAGTCGACGGCCCGGAGGTGGGGTACACGGTCCTCATGCCGGGTCGCGTCGTCGGTGCCGGGGCGCTGGTCGGCTGCGTCGTGGTTGGCTGGAGGCGCGGGTCGCTGATGGTGTAAGCGACTTGCCACTTCGGCGGGTCGGCGCCGACCAGTGTGGCGTCAGCGATCGCGGTAACCGGCCCCCGGGGCGACTGGTAGCTGAATCGCATCTGGGTCGGGGTGTCGAGCGTCGGCTGGCCACGCCCGAACAGGGCGTTGAGGTGGCGAACCAAGCCGACGCGGGAAAAGGGCACCGGCGCACGCACGTATTGAACCGTGTGGACGCGCCCCTTTGGGCCCGGCTCGGTCATGGCCACGGACACCGTTTCGGTCACGCCAAGTTGCCGCGCTCGCCGAGCGGTCAGGGCGGGAGGATCGTCGTCCAACCGGTTCGCCACTTCGTCCCACTGCACCGATGCGATCTGCCCAAGTACCTGCTCGGCCGTCATGCCCGTGGTTACGGCAAACCGCTCTGCGCCGACGGCCGAGCGGAACCCAACCACGGCGTAACCGTCGCCACTGCGGCGAATCGTCAGCCTGCGCTTGACCGGTGCTTCGGACGGATCGACCTGCCCCAAAGTCGTCAACAGCAACAAGCCGAATAGGACAGCGGACTTGGTCATGACCTGCCCTCCTAATCCCCGCTTGTCTCGTCCCCGAACAGCTCCGAGACGTCGAGTTTCTTGAACAGCACCTCGGGCTCGCCCAGCTTGTGGCCGGCCGATAGCTCGACCGTCGCCTGGTCCCACGCCAGCGCCGATTCGTCGAGTGCAAGCTGCGCAAGGCACTTCCTGGCCGAGAACGGCAGGAACGGCTGGAGAATCGTCGTCAGCGTCTTGACCGTCTGGAGGCAGACGTTCAGCGTCGTGCCGCACGCCGCCAGATCGTCTTTTCGCTGCACCCACGGCTGCTTGCGGTCGAAGTACGCATTGGCCTCGTGGGCGAGCGACATCGCTTCGTTCAGACCGGCCTTGAAGTGAAACGCTTCGAGCTGCTCGGCCGTTCGCTCCGCAAAGCGCCGGCACGCGTCGAGTTGTTCCAGATCGGCCTGGTCGCGCTGCCCGGCGGGCGGCACCTTGCCGTCGAGATAGCGCTTCGTAAACGTCATCGTACGATTCACGAAGTTCCCGAACGTGCTCAGCAGCTCGCTGTTGTTGCGGTTGATGAACTCGTCCACGTCGAATGCGGCTCGCTGCGATTCGGTGGCGATAGCCGTCAGGTAGTAGCGCAGCGGATCCGGGTCGAAACTCTTGAGATACTCCTCGATCCAGATCGCGTTGCCCCGGCTCTTGCTGACTTTTTCCTCCTCGCGCCCCGGGAACTTGATGTTCAAAAACGCGTTGGCCACGACGTAGGCGGGCAGCTGGTATGTGCCCTCGGCCATGAGCATTGCCGGCCAGATGAGCGCATGGAAGATCGTGTTGTCCTCGCCGATGAAGTGCACGATCTTGCAGTCCCCGCTTTTCCACCAATGCGCGTAGTCCTGCCAACTTCCGCCGTTGCGCTGGCACCACGCAGCCGTAAACGACACGTACCCGATCGGCGCGTCGAACCATACGTACAGCACCTTGCCCTTGGCGTCCGGGTCGTCCAGCGGCACGGGCACGCCCCAGTCCAGATCGCGCGTCATCGCCCGTTCCGGCAGGCCCTCGCGCAGCAGCCCCCGCGAGAAGTTCAGCACCGTCGGCCGCCAGTCGTCGTGTGAGTCGAGCCACTCGGCCAGCGGCTCCTCGAATTTGCCCAGTTGAAGATACCAATGTACCGTCTCACGGACGTGCGGCTTGCTATGGGTGATGGTGCTCACCGGATCGACGAGAAGCAGCGGGTCCATGCTCTTGCCGCAGCCTTCGCATTGATCGCCGAACGCCTCGCCATGTCCGCAATAGGGGCACTTGCCCTTGACGTACCGGTCGGGCAGGAACTGCTCGGCTTCGACGTCGTAGAGTTGTTTGGTCTTCTTCTTGCGGAAGAAGTCCTTCTCGTGGATGGCCTTGAAGAAGTCCTGGCTGATCCGGTTATGCAATTCGACAAACTCGGGCTGGTGCGTGCCGCCGTAGATGTCGGACTCGATCGCCAGCCCCGCAAAGTCAGCGGCCTGCTGGGCGTTATAACGGGCGCTGACCTGCTCGACCGGCTTGCCCTCCTTCCTCGCCGTGATAAGACCGGCCACGCCGTTGTCGTCGCTGCCGCAGATGAAGCGCACCTCGCGCCCGCGGGCCCGCATGTAGCGCACGTAGGTGTCGGCCGGCAGGTACGCACCGGCAATATGCCCCACGTGGAGTCGCCCGTTGGAATACGGCAATGCCGCGGTTACCAGGTATCGCTCGTCACCCATGCTGCCACCTTCTGCTAACGTCCATCCACATGCCTCCGGCCCACCCGCTGCCGTGTGGCCGAACTTGGCGTCCGGGTATTTCGATCATCGGCAGATCGTCGTCGCGTCGTGATCTGCCCGGAAACCGTCGCGCAGTCGCGATTGTAAGGGTCTCGGCCTGCGTAGCAAGCAAAGCCGCGGTCGGCGCTAAGTCGGCGGTTTCACCACCGGTCGGTGCGGAACGGCGAGGCCGGCAGCCCCTCCTTGTTCATCAGGTTGGGCGCCGCCCTCTGGTGCCAGCCGAAGCGGACGGCGACCGGCCGGGTCACCTGCTCGCTGCCGACCACCACCGTGTCGCCGTCGATCTTCGCCTCGGCAGCAGAGAAGTTCTTGTCCTGCCCGGCGATCTCAAAGAAGTTCAACGGCTCACCATCACGCGAGGTCAGACCGCCTCCCACATGGTCGAAGCGGATGCGAATGCGGCCGTCCTCGGTCGACATCGACTCATACAGCGGGCCGGAGTACACGATGCGGTCGCGCCCATACGTTCTGGCCAGTGCCCAGAGCGACAGGCGCCTGCCCACCTCCTGCTTGTTGGTCGGGTGAATGTTGCGATAGTTGCCGATGTCGACCGTCACCGCCATGCCCGTGTTCGGCACCGATAGGGTCGCCGTCTGTGCTTCCCATATCTGCGGGAGAGCCGTCGGGTCGCCGCCAGAGCGATACGGCGCAAGCTGCACGTAGTAGAACGGGAAATCGCCTTGCCCCCACACCTGCCGCCAACCGCCGATCAGGGCCTTCATCTTCTCGTGGTACAGCATCCCGTCGCCCCGATTCGCCTCGCCCTGATACCAGATGGCCCCGCGCAGGCCGAATGGCATCAGCGGGTAGATCATCGCGTTGTACAGGCCGGTGGGCCGCGTGCGATCGTTAAGCGAATGGGCCGGCAGCGCGGGCATGGGCGGCAGCGGCTTGCCATCGCTCCCAGCCTGACGAGCGGATCGCACCCACGCTTCGAACGGACTCAGCAGCGGGACGAGCGCCTCGGCGTAGCGCCGATTCGCCTCGTCGATAACTTCCACAAACTCACCCAGCTTCGGCGTGGCTGCAAAACCCTCGGGCGGGGTCCAAGGCTCGATCATCGTACCGCCCCACGAGCTGTTGATCAGCCCGATCGGCACGTCGAGCTGCTGCTGTAGCGCGCGCCCGAAGTAGTAGCCCACCGCCGAAAAGTTGCGGATGGTTTCGGGTGTGCAGACCTGCCACTCGGCGTCCACGTCGGCCAACGGCAGGCCCGATGTCGTGTTGCGCACCTGAAACAGGCGAATCCTGGAATGGTCGGCAGCTGCGATCTCCTTCTCTGCATCGTCCGCCTGCCGGACCGGCCACTCCATATTCGATTGACCCGAACACAACCACACCTCGCCTACCAGCACGTCGGTCAGGCGGATTGTGTTCTTGCCGCTGACAGTCATTTCGTGCGGCCCGCCGGCCGGCAGTTCGGGCAGGCGAACCTTCCAGCGTCCCTGGTCGTCGGCCTGACCTCTGACGCTATGGTCGCCCAGCGTCACGGTGACCGCCTCGCCCGGATCGGCCCAGCCCCACACGGGCAGCGACATCTGCTGCTGGAGCACCATGTGGCTGCCGAACACGCGTGGCAGCGTCACGTCCGCGCCGGCCACCGAACCGGCCACGTGTAACCATGCAGTTGCCAGGCCAATACCTGTTGCCAAGGTCCATCGTCGACTACCCATCATCTGAACACCTCGCTTGGAATTTCGTGTAACGACCTTTGCCTCTACCTCACG
The DNA here is from genome assembly GCA_035530655.1 of Phycisphaerae bacterium. Taxonomy (GTDB): domain Bacteria; phylum Planctomycetota; class Phycisphaerae; order UBA1845; family DATKUK01; genus DATKUK01. The sequence goes on along the minus strand of DATKUK010000006.1, from coordinate 59,447 downwards.
ACCCGACCGCATCGGCCGCGCCGGCGCCGGCTATCGCCCCGGGCGGGATTTCGGCCTCACTGGTTTCGGGCCGGCCATACTGGGCAGCCCGGTACTGTAGTCAAGCCGTTCGGGTTCGTCGGGTTCGCGCGGCACCTGGCGGATCATGCCGTCGTCGTGCCACGACGTCGGTGGGATTGCGTCGGTGCGCCAAGGGCGCATTCGCCAGTAGTAGCCCCGAAACGGGTCATGCGTTGTGTTCATCCATTCCAGCAGACGATCGTGTAGGCGGTTGCGGGCCGAAACGTGCTCGGGTGAGTCGATCAGGTTTGTGGTTTCCGACGGGTCGACCTGAAGGTCATAGAGTTCATCGGTGGTCAACAGGTTGATGACCAGCTTGTGCCGACCGTCGAACGCGCAGCGGATCGGCTGGAAGCCGCCGAACCCGTCCTGGCTGACCTCATACCGAGCATACTCCATGAAGATGATTTCGTTTGGTCTGACGGAGGGATCGCGGAACGACTCCAACATGCTTCGGCCCTGCAACGTGCCCGGGTCGGGTACGCCGAAATAGTCCAGTATCGTCGGCGTAACATCGATGTGTGAAGCCGGATGAGGACACACTGTCCCTGCTGGCGCTTGGCCGGGCCAACGAACGAGCAGGGGGATTCGAGTGATCTCGTCATACATGGCCGGGCCCTTGATATAGAGCCGGTGGGACTTTTCCATGTGGCCATGGTCTGACGTGTAGATCACCAGCGCATCGGGACAGTGCCGATCCATCGCATCTAACACGCGTCCGATCTCATAGTCGACAAACGTGTTGCATCCGAAGTAAGCCGGGTTAATCAATTTGCTGCCGGCATGCTCGCCGGCAAGGCGTTCCCGGGCCCACAGGCGGATGTGCTCAGGTTTGTCATCGAGTGTGTCATGCACGTTGGGAGAGAGGGGAAACTCGTAGTCGGCGTACATATCCCAGTATCGCTTTGGGCAGAGGTAGGGGCCATGCGGCTCGTCATACGAGACGACGAGGAGAAAGTCGTTCTGTTCGTGACGCCGCAGGAAATCGATGGCCCGATTGGAACAACGATGTCCGAATGTGAAGTCGTCAGGTATGTCATCCTGAATCGTTTTGCCCTGACGGGAACGGGTGCGATCCTCGGGCGAAAGCTCGTCGAGGTAGTTCCGCATGTCATACCAGTAGCGATCATCCCAGCCGTCGGGGCACCGACCAAGGCCGAAGTAATCGCTGGTGTCGAGGTGCCACTTGCCTATGTAGGCCGTTTGGATGCTGGTGGCCCTCAGCCGCTGGCCGACGGTCCGAATGTTCCGGCCCAACGGCATGTCGTTGCCCCAACTGCCGTTCGTGTGCGGGTAGGTGGCGGTAAACAGGGCCGACCGGGCGGGCCCGCAGACCGGCTGGCAGGTATAGGCACGGTCGAACCGGATACCGCTGGCGGCAAGACGGTCCAGGCTGGGTGTCTGCAGACCGGTCTGGCGGTAGCAGTTGAGCATGTCCCAGCGTTGGCTGTCGGTCATGATCAGTACGACCTGGCGGCGTTGTGGCATGGCATTCTCCCTGCGACCCGACCGCGTCGGGCGCGAGAAGTCAGTGTATGGCAAGGGGACGGTGAGTGAAACAGCGCGTCACTTCGCCATGGGGAGGCAGTACCGGACACGGAGCCGATAGATCGGATCCGGGCAGACGTCATGCGTTAGCCTGCGGACGCGGTAACGTACAGTAGGCTGTCAGAAGCGATTCGGCTTCGCCGGCTCAGTGGATCGACCTGAAAGGCAAGGCGTGCTGTTTTGGCTCGACCGCGACAAGAAAGTTACGCAGATCGTGGTATTCCGTGCAAAGGGAGCGAAGGCAAGCTAGTTCTGGCCCTATTTCCACGCCGCCGGTTTGGGCTTGCATCTGGCGGCTGGTGCGGGTCGCGCGATTGTGGAGCGCGCGACGATCTTCAGGTATGAGCTATTCACCGTCGGCGCCGAATGAGGATGTTGGTGGGCCGACGGACGGATTTGCCTGCTAGTAGTCTCGAATTACCATGCCTACCGAGGGCGTCATGCCGAATCGGGTGTAGAAACGCTGGACCTCGGGGTCGCACGTCAGGTCGATGGCTGGGATTCCTTTGAGCTTCTCGAGCATCCTCGTCACCAGAGCGGCTCCGATCCCTCGGTGTCGGTAGGCCGGCAGGACCTCCAGCAACGGTATAAAGGCGGCCTGTATCCCGTCCGTCATCGCCGTCACAAAGCCGACGACGCGTCCGCTGTCGCCATCGACACCCAACACGATGTGATCGCTGCCCTCCAGGATCTTCATGTGTTGCTCGGGCGTGCGAGGCTCGGTCCATCCGTCGAAAAAGCCTTGCAGCATTTCGGCCGACACCCCTTCCAGCGATTCGATGTAGCGAATCATTATGCTTGGCATTCCTCTGAAAGAAAGGCCTGTGGTCCTCAGGTGCGGGACGGCCATCACTCGCCCGTCAACCTCATCTCACACCCATCAAGGTCGTGACGCACTCGCTTGCACCTCTGAGAAGGAATGCGCCGGCTGTTGGGCCATTCGACTACTGCGTCATCTGCCACCGCCCTCGACGTGGCTTGGGCGAGTCGCAGTCTCAGCCGGTATCACTGATATTGGGAACTCCTCTTGCGAGTTCCATTGCAGTAGTCCGGGGTCTAGCGAGATCGTCTGCCATTTGTTCTCAAACGCCCGGACACTGTGCTTCCCGTCGAAGGAGACTTCCGTCGTCTGGGTGCGACCAGTGCCGTTCTTCGGTTTGAAGGTCCATTCCACCCGGTATACGTCACTCCCACCGTCGTGACGGAGGAAGCACCACTCGATGTTCGATGTCCAGTCGACCTTGGCTGGGTCCCCGTAGTCGAATCCACTGTCCATCGAGCCTTCGCGTTCCAGGTTCCGCTGGCCACCTGTTCCGGAACCGTAGCTGTCGACATGAGAGACAACTCTGCCCTCGAGTCGAGGATCGGCTGGCGTTCTGTCGCATCCGGCTACGAGCATGATCCCCAGTAGCGTGGCGAGGCTCAGTATGGCTCTTGTCATCGTAATCACTCCCGATGGCTGGCGGCTCAGCGGTGCAGCTTGTCCGCATCCGTGTTCGCCGCTGGTTGGCAGATCCTCTGTTATCCGAGATTTCCCATTTGCTGCCTCCGAAGCCGCGATTATACCGAGATCTTGGCCGGATTTCGGGGCCGAGCGAACATTCTGACGAGAATGCTTGCGTTTGAGCGCAGAATCCGGCCCATCTCGCCTTAAGAGGTGCTGCGGCGGGCGTTTGCGCGTCACGCGGCGCAGCAACAACCGTCCGCTGGCTGGGATCGTCATGTGCTTCGCCCTATCGCGACACTCAGCCACGCTGCACCGACGGCGAGGGCCTCGCGGTACTGCGGCGCAAGAAGCCTGCACTGGTCCAAGGCGTCCCTCCCAGGACTGCCCCTCAGCCAGCAGGCGACGGGCACGCATAAAGTCATCGCGTATGACGTCATTGGCGATCCCGTCGCACGCCATCGTCAACATGTGGACGACGGACGTGTTGCCCATGCCCGTTGTCAGCGACAGGTTGCGGAAGAACAGGTTCGTGGCCCAGGCGAGTTCGACCGCACGGACGATGCGCATGTTCAGCTTCAGTCCGTACCAGGGCCGGCGCATTGGCCGCCACCCCCGCAGAACGTATAGGACAAGTGCGACCAGGACGCATGGCATGATCTCGCGACGGACCATGTACCCTATTCGGTAGCCCTCTCCGAACCATGCCAGCATGGCCGCCCGAACCAACCACCCGAACGAAAAGATGATCGCGGGATACAGCCACAACTCCCGGACGCCGCGGGCCATCGGCAAGAGGCGCCGGCAGTGTTCCGCGAGGTCATCGAACGCTTCGGACAGCCGACCCGCCTGCTCGCCGCATCGAACGGTGGCCGTGTAGAAACGAGGGAAAGGGCTGCCGCCGGCCTGCACGGCGTCGCCGAGGCTTTCGCCCTCAAGAATCTGTACTCGCCCATCGTCAGACCACTTGCGCAGCGGCCGCCACGCCGACCGCGAGCCGCACAGCTCCAGCGCCCGAGCGGGTTCCATGCCGCTGCCGAGGCACCGGGCCATCAGCCCCGAAAACGCCTCCAGATGTTGCAGGAATCCTCCCATTCAAAAGCCCCACTCGATCGTGTGGTGGTTCGGCGCCCGAACGGTAACGTGGTCCGACCGAGATTTGAAGTGCGGACCTGCTGAAGATGGTTGTGCTGTCGGATCGCTTTGAGGCGGGGCTGCGAAAGGTTGCTGTTTTTTCGCCCTGCCTCGCCGGCTCCCCCTCATCTGAATGGCGAAGCCGTGCGCCTCGCCGTCCGATAAGCAGTATCGCCGATCGGCATCAGCTGACCAGGCCCCGTGAGCGTAGGAACTCTCGCGCCACGTCGGCCGGGGAACGCTTTTTTTCGTCCACTTCGTAGTTGAGCTTCTGCATCTGCGAATCGTCGAGCTTGTCGGCGAGGCCGTTTAGGGCGTTGCGAAGCTCGGGATGAGCCTGCAACACCGCCGAACGCACGACCGGCGCGGCGAAGTAGGGCGGGAAGAACCGTTTGTCGTCCTCCAGCGGCACCAGGTTGTAGGCCGCGATGCGACCGTCCGTCGCGAACGCACAGATCACGTCGACCTCGCCGGCCGCCAGCGCCTTGTACATCAAACCCGCATCGAGTTCGCGCACCGAGCCGAACTCAAAGCCGTATTTCCGCTTCAAGCCTGGGTAACCGTCCGGCCGTTCGACGAACTCGGCGGTGAATCCGGCTTCCAGTGACGGTGCTTCGCGCTTGAGGTCGCTCACCGTCTGCCAGTTTTTCGCCTGCGCGTCGGTCTCGCGCGCAGTGATAGCGTAGGTATTGTTGAATCCGAGCGGCGAGAGCCACTCACACTTGAATTGCTCCCGATACGCCTTCGCCACAGCGCTATACGTTTCGTCAGGTGTGGCCAGAACCTCACGCTTAAGAATGGTCGTCAGCGCCGTGCCCGTGTACTCGGGATACACATCGATCTCACCGCTAACCAGCGCGCCGTGACAGATCATCGTACCCCCCAGATAGAAATTCCGCTCGACGGCTAGATCCGTCTTGCCCTCCACCAACTGGGCGAGCAGTTCGCCCAGAATGAACTGCTCGGTGAAGTTCTTGGCCGCGATGCGGACGTGAACTTTCGTCGCGTCGGCGTCGCGCTTGCATCCCGCCAAAGGCGAGACGGCAGCAAGGCCGCATGCCGTCGCCAGAGCGACTACAACGGCTCTGATCAGGCGGTGTTTTCCATTCACTCGCACAGGGCGCTTGCCTGCACACATAACTTCTGCCTTCCTGCGGGTAGATTGGCCCGCTTCCATACATACTGAGGGGCGACGCACATCCGTGCGAGCGACGTCTCACGTAGCCGGTGTCGTCTGTTGCGGTCGACGCAGCAATCGCTCAATCAAACCGATAGCAGCGTCGACGAGCAGCGCCAGCAAAGCAGCGGGAATTGCTCCCAACAGAATCAGCCGTGTGTTGTTTAACGCCAAGCCACGATTGATGAAATCGCCCAGACCGCCCGCGCCGATGAACGCCGACAAGGTGGCAATCCCCACTCCGATCACCGCAGCCGTACGCACGCCCGCAACGATGACCGGCACGGCCAGGGGCAATTCGACCATCAGCAGTTGCTGCCGATTCGTGAATCCCACTCCCTGGGCCGCCTCGAGTATGTCGGGAGCAACCTCCGACAGACCGGTATACGTGTTGCGAACGATGGGCAGCAGGGCGTAGAGCGTCAGGGCCGCGATGGCCGGCTTGGCGCCGATGCCCAGGAAAGGCAGCAGGAACGCCAGCATCGCCAAGCTTGGTATCGTCTGCACGATGCCCACCACCCCCAGCACCGGGCGCCTCGCCACCGCATTACGCGTGATCCAGATGCCCAGCGGCAGTCCGATCAGGACGGCCAAACCGGTCGAGACGCCGGTGAGCACCAAATGCTCCAGCGTCTTCTGCCACAACTCCGGCGCCCGCGCCGTCAGGAACGCCCACAGCGATTGTTCGTTCATTGCCGGTGTTCCTCGAACGCCGACAGCTGCTCGGCGGCCTTGGCGAACAAATCGCGTACGAACGGCGTGGCTGGATTGCTGAGGATCTCGTCCCGCGTACCGAGCTGCTCCAGCCTGCCCTCGTGCATGACGGCGATACGGTCAGCCAGAACCATCGCCTCCACGATGTCGTGCGTGACGAACACAATCGTCTTGCGAAGCCGTTCCTTCAGTTGCAGCAGTTCCTTCTGGAGCGTGTCGCGCGTCAGCGCATCCAGGGCGCCGAACGGTTCGTCCATCAGTAGGTAAGCTGGGTCCGCAGCCAACGCTCGGGCCACGCCCACGCGCTGCTGCTGCCCGCCGGAAAGTTCAGCCGGATATCGCAGGGCGTAATCGTTCGGGTCCAGATCGACCAGAGAGAGCAGCTCGTTTGCCCTCCGCCGGCGTCTACGCCGAGGCCATCCCAGCAAACGCAAGACGATCGAAACGTTGTCCGCCACTCGCATGTGTGGAAACAATCCGATGCCCTGGAACACATACCCGATCGACCGGCGCAGCTCGACCGGATCGACGTCCATGACGTTGCGGTTGTCCACTTCGATCTGCCCGGCGGTCGGCTCGATCAGACGGTTGATCATCTTGAGGGTCGTTGTCTTGCCGCAACCGGATGAGCCCAGAAGGACCAGCGTCTCGCCCTCGGCGATTCGCAGAGAGATATCCTTGACGGCAAACGACGCGCCGCCGTCGAATGACTTCGACACACTTTCCAGCGCGATCAAGTGCCAACCTCTTGCGAATAACGGGCAAGAATCCCGAACCCAGGCCGGCACACTCGCCAATACTTCTCCAAGATCTCTTTCCCCCGGCCGTCACCGTTGCCGCCAGTCCGATACAACGTCTGCTCGATTCGGGTCAGGCCCGCCTGTCTGGCCCAGCTTCGGCACTGTTCGCTGGTGTGATAGCGCACGTACTGCGGTGAAAGCAGATCGTGGAGAATTACCGCCCGGTCCGTCACCGACCTCGGCACGTCTTTCAGCAGCCCCAGGCCCCCCAGTACGCGCGAAACGCCCTCCACCACCGGTGCAGCCGTCACGCACACCGGCGCCAACACCCAGCTTGGCAGCCGGCGCGTCACCTTCATCAACGGTTCCACCGTCACATTGAACAGCGGCGATCGCTTGGCGTACAGCCACACGAAGAATCGCGACCGGGCATCGTGCTTCAGCGTCGGCACCAGCGCGTCAAAGCACCGCCGGGTGTCGGGTGTGTGGTGAAACACGCCGCACGAGTAGATTGCATCGAATGCCTGGTCCCGCAGGGGCGGGAAGAACAGATTCCCTTGTACGAAATGCATGCGCGGGCCGCCGCAGTGCTCGTGGGCCCGAAACACGCTGTCGCTCAGATCGACCCCGACGACCTCCGCACCTCTCTCTGCCAAGGCCGCCGACAGCGTTCCATTGCCGCACCCGCCGTCCAGAATCGCCTTGCCCGGCAAATCATCTTCCGACCACCCCAACTCATGCAGCGCAACCACGATCCGCTCATCGACCGTCACGCCCCAGGTCGTATCGCCGTATCGATACAAGCGCCATTCCAACCCGAAGCCCTTGCGCGCGTGCTCCTGTCGCTCCTGCGACTGCAAATGCGCTTCATCGCCTTCGCCGCTGCGGCAGAGCTCGGGCAACAGCCGCGGCACGCCTCTATCGATGGGGTACCACCCGCAGCCCTTTTCGCATGCCAGGCGGCCCTGCACGATCCCATCGTCCGTACGCTGCGCATCCGTCACCGTCAAGGCACTGCGACAGCGCGGACACGCCAAAAACTCTAATGCACGTTCCTGCATAGTGCTATTCAGAGAACTCCGTCGTGCTTTGAATCAGCCCGCCGCTTCGCGTACCTCTTCCAGCCAGCTTTCCGGCACGTCTCGTTGCTTCCTGCCCACGATCCCCACGTAATAAAGCGGCTCGCCCGCCAGCGAAAGACGATGCCGATACCGTCGCATCAGACGAACCTTGAGAATGCCCGAATCGATCATGCGGCGAATAAAGCCGGCGAAACCCGTGGTGTCGGTGTCCTTGAGGAAATCCTCCTTGATGTTGAACGCCACCCAGCTTGGTGTCGAAATGAGATTGAACGCACGGGCGAACGCCGCCGTAGGAATGTCTCCGTAGCCCAGCGCAGCCACGCTCGTCAGGCAATTGAACTGCGCGTCATCGAGCTGCCGAGCGACGTGGCGCGGCAGATCCGTCAGGTCCGCCACAAAATAGTCCTCATAGATGCCCGGACGATCGCGTCGCGCCGCGTCCCTTGCCGCCTCGATGATATCGATCCCGACGACCGACTCGGCTCCGCGATTGACAAGCTCCTCGCCCACCATGCCGTTGCCGGCACCCACGTCCAGCACTGTCAGATCTGACACCGAATCGTCCGATTCGGCCAATTCCTCTTCCAGAAGCGTGCACACCGTTTCGGGCGAATTGCACTTCAGTTTTTCGTAAAACAGATGCTCGTATAGCCCGGGCACCTCAAACACTTGGTCGTAGTCATGAAACCGGATTTTCCGGCGGCTCCCGTTAACTGCGACCGTGCACCACTCTTCGTCCTGGTCAAGTGTTCCGGTCTGCACGGCCGGGAAATGTACCTCCAGGTCCTCCGTTGCCTGGCTCTGCTGCGTCGTCGTCCTTTCGACTACTCCCACTTTTTACTCTCCTTCCGGTCGTCACAAACGTTCCCTCTTGCCGCTACGAATCCCTCGTCCCCAACGGGCGCTTGAGTCCGAAGTCCGCCAACGGCGTCTTCCCTGGATCCGCCGAGGGCTCGCCCGACACGGAAAGCTCTTCCGTTGGCAAACCACTCTCCAAACCGCTGCCCAGAACCGGGGCGGCCTCGATACGCTCCGCCTCCATCATCGTGACCACACGCTGTAGCGAGGACAGGATCAGCGTTTGCTGCCAGTCCTCCAGTCGGCGAAATTCCGATACGAAACGCTCCTGAAGCAGCGACGGTGCATCCCGCAGCGTGTCTGCCCCCAGCTGCGTTGCATGGACCAGCACCCGGCGCCTGTCGGTCTGGTCCCGATTGGTGACCACGAGTTGCCTGAACTTCAGGCGGTGGAGGATGCCCGTCACCGTCGCCTGGCTGAGACTGACCGCCGCCGCCAACCTGCCCACAGGCATCTCGCCGTGGCTCGTCAGTTCCTTGAGCACGATCAGTTGAGGCACCGTTAGCCCGTAACGCTCCACCAATTGCCTCGAATGCAGGTCAATGGCTCGCGTGATCCGCTTGAGGCAAACCAGCACCTCGTCACAGACTTCCATACCCAACCCCACCATAATTACCTCCAGAGATATATAGCACACAAAAGTTAGTACACTAAGCTAATCTCTTCGCGCCGCGCCGTCAAGGCCTCGCCCGCAGAGGCTTCAGGATTCGATGGAAGGCATAACTATTTATATAATAGAGTGTTACAGCATTTTAGGTGAAGTCGTCCGGCAGTGGACAACTATATAGCACCGAAAGGGATAGGAGCTGTATAGCTCTAAGATCTGTTGCAAGCCGTATTCTAGCTGCTCTGGTCGGAGCGGTTCAATGGGGCGTGGCTTCTGGGTGAGCCTGAGGCAGGAGGCAGGGCGTCGATGCATGATCAGCGGCTGTTATGGTGGTACGCGATCAGCTTGTACGCGAGCCGGGCGGCCAGGAACTCGGTAGTGTGCTGGGCGGGAATCGGAGCCACCTCCACGACGTCGGCCCCGATCATCTGCCGCTGGGCGGCGACGGTGCGAAGCAGACTGCACACGCCATGCCAGTCGAGCCCGCCCGGCTCGGGCGTGCCCGTACCCGGTGCGTAGGCTGGGTCGAAGCCGTCGATGTCCACGGTTACGTACACCCGCGGCCCCAGCGCTGCGACGGCGCGTTCGATCCAGTCGGCCGATTCGAGACACTCTCTTGCGGAGATCGCGGCCACCCGCGTGCCTCGCGACCGCAGAACTCGGCTGCACTCGGCCGAGAGACTTCGCAGGCCGACGACGACGACATCGGCACCAAGCTCCAGGACGCGACGCATGACCGACGCGTGCGAGAAACGGCTACCCTGGTAGCTGTTGCGGAGGTCGGCGTGGGCGTCGATCTGGAGTACCGACAGCGTCCGGCGGCGTCCCATGGCCGCTCGTATCAGGCCCGAGGTGATCCCGTGCTCGCCCCCCAAGGCTAGAAGGAATTTACCGTCGCGCGCGACGCGTCGCGCGGCCCGGAAGATCTTTTCGTGCATGGCGTCGGGGCTGGCGGACCGAGGCTCCAGCGGCGCCAGGGTCGCGATGCCCGCGCGACACGGCTCTCGCTGGAGCTCTTCGTCGAACCATTCGACCTGCTGGCTGGCAGCGAGCATGGCAGCCGGGCCGTCCCGCGCGCCTTTGCGGTAGCATGCCGTGCCGTCGTAGGGAATCGGCAAGACCGCATAGGCTGCGCGAGCGTAATCGCTGAGCTTGGGCGGCAGGCCCAGGAAGTTCTGTTCCACCGTAGGCACAGCTTGTCCACTGCCTCTGCAAGTCTCGGCCTGTGCAACCGGCCGCTTCAAAGAATCGGATAGTACGCCTTGAGCTGATCGCGCAACTCCTGATTGCTCGCGGCGAAAGCTTTGAGCTGTTCCACCATTTCCGGCAGGTCCTTCATGAGGCGTTTAGGTTGGCGCGGCTTGTTGCGGATCAGGACGTATTGCGCCAGCAGCGGCAATGTCAGCGATGCGCACGAGTAGACCACGACGTTGTTGCGGGTGGCCTCCTTGATCTTGCCCCAGCTTCGCGCCTCGCTGGGGGTCGCGCCGGACAGGCCGCCCCAATGCGGCGCGTCGACGGTGAGTTGGATCACGTAGTCGTGGCCACCCTTGCTGCGGTCCAGCAGAATCTGATGAAGGGTGGGTTGCGTCTGAAGGTAGAAGTTCTTGGGCGAGCCGCCGCCGACTTCGATGACGCCGTTCTTGTCGGCCGCCCGCACGATCGCGGTCGATTCGATCACGTCGAGGATCGGATCGAGCCGCACCGGCTGGCCGAATAGATGTCCCGGCACCAGGTTCATGCCGATCGAGGAATCGCCCGGAGAAGACGTGAAAACCGGCACGTCGTACTCAGCCGCGACGGCCAGTATGGACTTCCTTGGTTGAGGCGCTTTGCGGGCGATGCGCTGGCCCAGGGCATAGTGCAGAGACGCGGTAGAGACGGGATGACCGTCCTGAAGCTCCCGCACGGCGTTGAGGATAACGCGGTCGCTGGCCATCAGCGTGTCCTCGTCTTCGATGAACACATCGAAGATGCGGGCGATGCCCATCTCGGCCAATTCGTCGTCGTCGGCCGATGCGTGGCCCTGGACCATAGGCATCCCGAACGGCCGGTGCAGGTCATGGTACAGGTTGGCACCGGTGGAGATCACAAAATCGACAAAGCCGTTTTCGATCAGGCGGACGATCGGCCCGCTCATGCCGATTGGGGTCATCGCGCCGGCAAGCGTCAGCGCCACGGTGGCAGGCCCGTCGAGCATTCGTGAGAACAGGTGCGCGGCTTCGGCGAGTCGACGGGCATTGAAGCCCGAGGCGGCGAACACGTTGTCAATCATGTCGGCGACATTCTCGTTGCCCCCCAGTTGCAGAGGCTCAATAGTCCGACCTTGCATGTACCGGTCTTTGACGGCATCTTCGTGAGAATGAGACATGAACTCCCTCTTGATACGATCGAGTCCTGCGGATTCGCCATGCTGCCAAGCGATCAGTAGATGAACACGGCGGCCGCAACCACGGTGGTCCACAGACCGTTCTTGTCGGCCTTGGCCGTCTGTACGACGGCCTGGGTGCGAACGATCTGACCGCTCATCCGATAGATTTCGCGCCGTTCGTCATAGGCCGTATCCGGATCAAATTCAATGCCCAGAGTGGAGGCCAGCATAGAAGCAGCCATATCCTCGACCAGGTCGGCACACTTGCGGGCCGTCATGCCGAAGCCGTGGTGCTCGGAGATGTAGCCATATTTGTCGCCGCCGGCCGGTACGGCCAAGCCGATGCCCGCGGCGAGCAGTCGGCCCGGCTCGTCGGTGCGCGTCTCGGCCAGGACGACATGGGTGATCTGGCCCGGCTGGAGTTTCCGTAGTCCGACCCGCCACGGTACGATCTTGCAGCCAGGCGGGAAAATACTGCTGACGCGCACCAGATTGCAGTGCGCGATGCCGGCCTGGCGCAACGCCAGTTCGAAAGACTGAAGGTTGTGGCGGTGTTGTCCCACGCCCTTGGTGAAGATCATCTCCTTCGGCACCAATGCCATGTGGCCTATCCTCCAGCAATCAACCGCACTTAGCCGAGAATCCGCTGTGAAGTCGGGGCGATTATAGAGGCATGTAGACGCCCCGCCAAGGAGAAGGGCCCCTTGGCCCTCGGAGGCAGCCGGACTACACCCGACCGTGTCTAGCCGGCGGGGTGCTTGGTGAGCAGGGCATGGATGGCCCGCCGCATGGCGCGAAGCGCCTGTCCACGGTGGCTGATTTCGTTCTTCCGATGCCGGGGCAGTTCGGCCGTCGTACAACCTAGTTCCGGCACAAAGAAGTGTGGGTCGTAGCCGAAGCCGTTGTGGCCACGCGGCTGGTCGATGATGCAGCCTTCGACGGTTCCCTCGGTTTGGGCGAGGACGCGGTCGGGCGCCGCCAGCACCATCGCGCAGCGGAACCGCGCCTGACGTTCGTGCGTCGGCACATCGGCCAGGGCCTTGACCAGCTTGGCGTTGTTGGCGGCATCATTGGCCTCGGGACCAGCGTATCGGGCGGAGTAAACGCCCGGCGCGCCGCCAAGGGCGTGTACCTCGAGGCCCGAGTCCTCGCCCAGGGCCCACATGCCGCTCCAGGCTGCGTAGTGCTGTGCTTTCTTGGTGGCGTTCTCCGCGAACGTCGCCCCATCCTCGGCAACCGGTGGCGCGGGCGCAAGCTTATCGAGGCTGACCAGTTCGATCGGTAGTGAGCCCAACAGCTCGGCGATTTCGCGAAATTTACCGGGATTCGTGGTCGCCACCAGGAGGCGGTCGACTGTCGGCTCGGTCACCATAGCGGCGATTCCTCATCCCGCGGAATTCCCACTAGGAAGGATTTGGCCGCGTTCCGCTGGCCGTCGGGGCCGATGCGGTATACCTTCTGAAGCCATTCGGTGTTGAATTGAAAGTCCTCTCGCCGGTTCTGCAGATCGATGACTTCCTGACTGTAGCGGCGGCGCCCTTGCCTGTCTGCGGTGACTGCGGATTCGTCAAAACTCCCCACGCAGACCAGGCTTTTGACGGATCCGTGGTAGTAGTAGGCCTGCTCGCCTTCGCTGCGGAGTTGTCGGACGATGGCCACGGCGCCCTCACGGCGATCGGGAAACCCCGGCTTGTTGATGCAGTAGCAGACTTGCAGGGCGTACACGCCGGGGGCGTTGCGCAGGTCCCACTCCGGCGGATCCTCGCGAAGCGTCGGCCTGGGCATGGGCTTGGCCATGAGGAAGGGCATGGCCTCGCCGACGCTCAGTGATCGAATGTACCGCACGTCCCGAGCACAACGCGGATCAAGCCGCCAGCGACCGGTGGCTCGGTCCGTGCTGCCGTAGTAAGTACCGTAGTAGATGCGGCTTACCTGAGGGCCATGCTCGACGTGGACTTCCGAGCCGTCCAGCTCCTTGCGCTGGCGCAGGCCTTCGGCCAGCATCTCGACGTTGGTTTGACGCTGCGGATCGGCGGCTTCCAGGCAGAGGATGGTCCAGGCTTGCCTGTTGGCGCGCGCGCCGAGATCCCAATTCCACGCGGTCCCTGCCTGCGGTGGGTCGCAGGCGAAACAGGCCAGCGGTACGAGGGTCAGCCAAATCGCTTGACGGCACATGGACGTCTAACGCCTGGTTGGTGATCGTTTCGCTAAACGGGTGGCACCGGGCCTCGTACGATCGAGGGCCTGCTGCTGGCAGCGATGAAGCTGCCGGCACCCGCGTTCGACCAACCGTAACATTCTATCAAGCTCGGCTCGAGTAAAAGTGGCCGATTCGCCTGTTCCCTGGATCTCTACGAACCGCCCGGTGCCCGTCATGGCAGCGTTGAGGTCGACTTCGGCGGCGGCGTCTTCCTGATAATCCAGATCCAGCAGCAGCGTACCGTTAACCCGCCCAACGCTGACGGCCGCGATGCTGTCGAGGATCGGTTGTTCAGCGATCAACTTGCCTGCAAGAGCACGGTCGACGGCGTCGTGCAGGGCGACGAATGCGCCGGTGATGGCGGCGGTCCGCGTGCCGCCATCGGCCTGCACGACATCGCAGTCGATCCAAACCGTGTACGGTGCGAGTTTGTCCATATCGACGACGGCACGCAGGGCGCGGCCAATCAGGCGCTGGATCTCCTGTGATCGACCGTCGACTCGATTGCGGCTTCGCATCCGGCGCCTGCCGGTCGAAGCCGGAAGCATATCGTACTCGGCGGTCAACCATCCGCTGTTCTGCGATTCGCGCCACTCGGGCACGCCCGGCTCGACGCTGGCCGTGCACAGGACGCGCGTCTTCCCCATGGCCATCAGGACCGACCCGTGGGCGAGTTCGGTGTAACCACGCTGTATCTCGATCGGTCTGAGCTGGTTGGCTCGTCGTCCATCGGATCTGAGCACCGCAGCCTCCCTAGCCGACGCGCCGTTGAACGAACGGCCCGGTCAGCCTCGCGTTGTGTTGCCGTGGGCCATAAGCACCTCCAGCAGGGCCCTCTGAAAGTGCAGGCGATTTTCAGCTTCGTCCAGCGCGATACACCGAGGCGAATCGAGCACCTCGGAGGTGATTTCCACCTCACGATAGGCCGGCAGACAGTGCATGACCACCGCATGGGCGGGCGCCCGATCCACCAACTGCTGGTTGACCTGATAGTCGGCGAAGTCCCGCTGGCGTTGCTGCTTTTCGTCCTCCTGACCCATCGAAACCCAGGTATCGGTGTAGATCACGTCGGCCCGGGCGACCGCGCCGGCTATGTCGTCGGTGCGAGCGAACGTCAGGCCGGTTGCCTCGCGGCTGAGTTGCTCGATCAACTCAGCTTCGAGTTGATACGACTGGGGGCAGACGTTGACGAAGTTGGCCCCGAGCTTGAAACATGCCCATGCGAGCGATCGAGCGACATTGTTGCCGTCGCCGACAAAGACGAGAGTGCGGCCGGCCACGTCTCCGAAATGCTCGAGCACGGTCATCATGTCGGCCATGGCCTGACAGGGGTGGAATTGATCGGTCAGACCGTTGATCACGGGCACATTGGCATACCGGGCCAGCGCCTCGACGTGTTCGTGACTGAAGGTCCGCGCCATGATTCCATCGCACATGCGACCGGTGACGCGTGCGACGTCTTCGACGGCCTCGCGTTTTCCCAGGCCGATGTGATGCTGATCGAGGCAGATCGCATGCCCGCCGAGGTGGACCATCGCCGCCTCAAAACTGATGCGGGTCCGTAGCGACGGCTTCTCAAAGATCATGGCGAGGGTCTTGCGCTCTAGTGAGGGTCCCAGTCGGCCCGCACGGAATCGCTTCTTCTGCTCGACCGCATAGTCGAGCAGAGCGCAGATCGTTTCGGGCGAGTGGTCGGCGACGGCCACGAAGTTCTCAAGATTGCGCAAAGGGTCGGGCAGGTTCATCCTGTCACCCCCTTCTCGACGGCGCGGCGAAGCACCTGCTCGAGTATGACGAACCCTTCGTCGAGTTGCTCGCGTGTGACGTTCATCGCCGGCAGCATACGTAAGATGGTGTCCTGAGTGCAGTTTACTCGCAGACCGGCCTCCATCGCATCGGCGACGATCTGCGCCCCGGGAATCCTCAGCTCGATCCCCAGCATCAGACCCAATCCACGGGTCGCGCCGACCAGATCGCAGCGCCCGGCCAACTCGCGCGCCTTGCCGCGCGCGTACTCGCCCGTCTGTTGGGCATTGGCCAGAAGGTCCTCCTGCTCAATGGCTTCGATGGTGGCGATGGCGGCGGAAACCACCAGAGGGTTGGCGCCGAAGGTCGAGGCATGCGATCCGGGAGTCAGCGTTGCGGCGACCTCGGGTTTGGCCACGACCGCACCGATGGGGGCACCGCCGCCGAGCGACTTGGCCAGCGTCATGATGTCGGGTTCGACGCCCCAGTGTTGATAGCCGAACCATCGTCCGGTGCGGCCTCCTCCGCACTGCACCTCGTCAAAGATCAGCACCATATTGTGTCGGTCGCACAGCTCCCGAAGACCGGCCAGATAGCCGTCGGCGGCCACGTTGACACCGCCTTCGCCCTGGACGGGCTCGACGAGCACGGCGGCAACCTCGTCGTCGATGGCCTTTTCGACGGCATCGAGGTCGTTAAACGGCACATACACGAAGCCGGCCAGCAGCGGCTCGTTGCCCGCGTGCGTCTTCGACTGGGCAGTCGCCGACATCGCCCCGTACGTTCGACCGTGGAAGCTTTTCTCCATGGTGATGATTTTGTAGCGCCCCGCGGGCGTGGCGCGACGCGCAAGCTTGATGGCGGCTTCGACCGCTTCGGCGCCGCTGTTGCAGAAGAAGCACTGACCGCCGAAGCTGCGTTCGCTGACCATCTGCCCAAGCCGCCCCTGTTCGAGCGTGTAGAACGTGTTGTCCATGTGGATCAGGCGCCCTACCTGCTCACGGACGGCGGCTACCACCTTCGGGTGGCAGTGCCCGATCGCGCTGCACCCCCATCCGGGAAACAGATCGAGGTACCGCTTGTCGCTTAAGTCCCAGAAGTAGCTACCCTCGGCCCGGACGACGACAACGGGCATGCGTCCGTAATTGCCGATGACGTACTTGCCGTATTGTTCGAAGACTTCTTGCTGTGAATTCAACGTTTTATCCCTCGGAAAGAGTCCCGTTCCAGTCTGCCGCCCGCAGCGAGTCGAGACGCCTATCTCAATATCTGCGTGCCGATGCCCTTGTCGGTGAAGATTTCCAGCAACAGGGAGTGGGCGAGCCGACCGTCAATGATGTGGGCCTTCTTCACGCCGGCCTCCAGGGCGCGCAGGCAGGCCTGCACCTTGGGAAGCATGCCGGTATCGATGCGGCCCTGCTCGATCCAGTCCCTGATCTCGCCCTCGTGCAGCGTCGACACCAGCGAGTCGGGATCGTCGCGCTCGCACCGGACGCCATGGGTATCGGACAATACGACGAGCTTCTCGGCACCGACGGCGGCAGCGACCTCTCCGGCGGCATGGTCGGCGTTCACGTTCAACTTGCCGCCGTCGGGGTCACGGGCGATCGTCGCGATCACGGGAATCGTGTCGACATTGCACAGCAGGCGAAGGATGCGATCGTTGACCTGCGTAACGCGGCCCACGCGGCCCACATCGACGGGGCGTCCGTCGCCTCCCTCCGCCCCGGCCTGTTCGGCAAAGAGCACGCAACTGGCCAGGCTGTGCAGGCCGATGGCCTCGACGCCAAGCTCTTCGAGCGTGGCGACGATTCGCCCGTTGATCTGGCCGCACAAGACCTGTTCGGCGATATCTAATGTCTTTTGATCGGTGTAGCGCAGGCCCTGCACGAAGCGAGGCTCGACGCCCGCCTGGCGCATCGCGTCGCTGATCGCCTTGCCGCCGCCATGCACGATGATCGGCTGAACGCCCACATAGTTGAGGAACACCACATCGCGCAGCAGCTCGCGCTCGGCGGTCACATCTTCCATGATCGATCCGCCCAGCTTCACTACGATCATGCGCCCGTAATACTGCTGGACGTAGGGCAGCGCCTCGATCAGCGTGCGAGCTTTGCTTATCGCAGTGTCCACCGTTGGCCGCTCCAATGCGAAACCAGGAGTTTAGAACGCGATTCCAGTACTGTCAAGGCTGGCTAGCAGGTGGCCGCAACCCCGGCCGTTCGCCTCGAGAACCAACTCCCGGCGGTCGGCGCCGGCGACATGAAGGTGGATCCCGACATAATTGTCGGGCAGCACGTCCTCGACGCGATCCGCCCATTCAATGACCACCGCGGCGTCGCTGGCCAAACACATCTCGTCGAAGCCGAGAGCTTGCAGTTCACTGCCATGGCGCAGCCGATACACGTCGATGTGGTACAGGTGGAGCCGCCCCTGATATTCGTTGACCAGCACAAAGGTAGGGCTGTTGACCTTCCGCAAATCGATCACGCCCAGGCCCGCGGCAATGCCCTTGACCAGTTGCGTCTTGCCGGCCCCGAGTGGACCGATCAGGGCCAATACATCGCCGTTTTGCAGGGCAGCGCCGAGCCCTCGCCCTATCGCCAGCGTCTGTTCGACACTGGTGCTGGTGATCCGGCGTTGCTGAGGCGGGCTCATCGGAAATGCTCGTAGCCGCGAGGCTCGATGGTCTCGGTGTGCCCGTCGGGATGCCGCAAATGCAGGCCGGCTTGCGTAATTCGCCCGATGCGCGTCAGGGCACCGCGAGGAGCGAACGCCTCGGGATTGCCCGAAGTGGCCAGCAGTAACTCGAAATCTTCGCCGTCGTGCAGGATGTGCTGAATCGTACGATCCGGCTGCATACGGGCCGCGGCGCTGGCGACCTGCATGAGGGCATGAGCGTCCAATTCGGCGCCACAACCGGACGCCTGGCAGACTCGCCATAGGTCCAAGGCCAGCCCGTCGGAGATGTCGATCATCGCGTGGAGCCCATCGCCCAGCCCGTCGGCCAGCTTCAAGGCTTCGCGTACGCGAGGAACGAACTCCACGTGCCTGCCCGCCAGACTGCCGCCCAGTTCGCCCGTGACGTAGATGGCGTCTCCCGGTCGCGCGCCGTCGCGCCGCACGGGACGGCGCCCGTGGGGCATTTGCGCAAGCATGGCTACGTCGACGGCTAAAGGCTTGTCCCAACTGGTAATATCACCGCCCACAATGTCGCACTCAAACTGCTCGGCGGTCGACCGCATGGCCTCGAACAGTTCCTTGGCCTGCTCCATCGTCCAGGTGCGAGGAAGGGCCACACTGACCAGGGCAGCGGCCGGCGTCGCAGCCATCGCGGCGCAGTCGCTCAGGCTGGAGGCGATGGCTTTGTGTCCGATCTGTCGGAGAGTGTGCCTGGCCGTCTCGAAGTGCACCCCGTCTAACAGCATGTCGGCGGTCAGCAGCACCGTCTCGCCACCGCAGCGAACGGCGGCCATGTCGTCGCCAATGCCGATCGGCACACGCTGCGGGTCGAAAGCCTTTCGCTTCCGCAGCCACTCGAGCAGAGCCAGTTCGCCTTTGGCCATGTTCACTCGGTCGGGCCGGCGTCAGCGCAGGCGCTCCCGCCACTGTTTCAGCTGGCGCTCAAGCGACTCGGTGCCGGCGGCGCCTTCGCTGCGATATCGTCGGACGACATTGGCCGGCCCCAGATATTCGTAGACGCTGTCTTCGATCCTGTCGCAGGCGCGCTGCAGTTGTTCCAGCGGCAGGTCGCCCAGCCTTTGGCCCTGCTGGTCGCACTCGGCCGCCAGAGCACCGACGATCTGATGCGCCTGGCGAAACGGCACGCCCTTGCCCACAAGGTACTCAGCCAGTGCGGTGGCATCGGGCAGCCCGTCGCCCACGACAGCCGACATCCGTTCGCCGTCGAACCGACTATTGCGGACGATGGCCTCGAACACCTTGAGGCACGCGCTGGTGGTGTCGTGTGCGGTGAAAACGTGGAACTTGTCTTCCTGCACGTCCCGGTTGTAGGAGAGCGGCTGAGCCTTCAGCATGGCAAGCAGCCCGGCCACGGCGCCGAAGACCCGGCCGGTCTTGCCACGGACAAGCTCGAGAAGGTCGGGATTGCGTTTCTGCGGCATCATGGACGAGCCGGTACAAAACGCATCGTCGATGCGCAGAAAACCGAACTCGCAACTGTTGTACAGAATCCAATCCTCCGCCAGGCGCGACAGATGGACCATCACTTGGCTGCACGCACCGGCGTACTCCAGGCAGAAGTCTCGGTCGCTGGTGGCGTCCATGCTGTTGGCGGCGACCGCCGCGAAGCCGAGGCGGTCGGCCACGAATTGCCGATCAATGGGTAAGGTCGTGCCGGCCAGGGCGCCGGCCCCGAGCGGGCAGACATTGACGCGCCGACGGGCATCCTCAAAGCGCTGCCGGTCGCGGTCGAGCATCTCCGCATAGGCCAGCAGGTAAGCCCCCAGCAGCACCGGCTGGGCTCGCTGCAAGTGTGTGTAGCCGGGCATCAGAAGCTGGCCCTGCTCGTCGGCCAGACCCACCAGGGCGGCCTGAAGCGCCACGATCCGCGGAACGATCTCGCGATCGATCGCATCCCGCATCCACAGGCGCATGTCCAACGAAACCTGGTCGTTTCGTGAGCGGGCCGTGTGGAGCTTCTGACCTGCCGATCCGGCGCGTTTGATCAGATCGGCCTCAACCACCATGTGCACGTCTTCCTGACTGACGTTGGGTTTGAGCTTGCCGGCGTCGATGTCGGCGTCGATGGCCTTGAGGCCCTGCTTGATCTGGCGAAGCTCGTCGTGGGTGATCAGACCGACCTCGGCCAGCATCTCGGCGTGGACGACGCTGCCTGCAATGTCGTACTTGGCCAGTCGCCAGTCGAGGCTGATCGATTCGACGAATTGCTCGGTGAGGGCATCGGCCGCTTTGCTCAGCCGGGCCTGCCAGCTCTTGACGGGTTTGCCGGACATGTCGGGCCTCCAGGACAATCAAGGTTGTGGCGATGGTAAGAGTGGGCAGCGAAGGCGTCAATCGTACGCGCCCGCGGCGCGCGCGCCCCACACGCAGGCGATCTCGCCGTGACGGGCTAGCCGCCGCGGCGCGGGCGGGCTTTGCGTTGCAAGTGTATCATCAGAATCGTCAGATCCGCCGGCGTGATCCCGCTGATGCGCGAGGCCTGACCGAGGCTGCGCGGGGCCACAGCCGACAGACGCTCGCGCGCCTCGGCTCGAAGCTGGTCCACGCTTGCGTAGTCCAGATCCGCCGGTAGGGGGCGCGACTCCAGCTCACTGAACCGTTCGATCTGCCGTCGCTGTCGATCGAGATACCCGCTGTACTTCAGTTCGATCTCGATCTGATCGAGGATGATCGCCGCAAACGAGGCGTCGCCATCGACCAGCTCACGCCACGTCACATCGGGTCGGCGGAGCCAGTCGGCCAGCGACCCACCGTCGCGCCGGTGCGTCTGGAGAAAGCGGCGGGCCTGCGCAAGCTGATCCTGCTTGTCCACGAATTGCTGCCAGCGATCCTCGTCGACCAGGCCCACCTCGCGCCCAAGCGGGGTCAGACGCTGGTCGGCGTTGTCGCTTCGCAGGTGCAGACGATACTCGGCTCGTGACGTGAACATGCGGTAGGGCTCGGTAGGCGGTCGGGTGACCAGATCATCGATCATCACGCCGATGTAGGCCTGGTCGCGCCGAAGCGCGATCGGCTCTCGGCCCTGCACCAGCCGTGCCGCGTTCACACCGGCTACCAGGCCCTGACCGGCCGCTTCCTCGTACCCACTCGTGCCGTTGATCTGCCCCGCCAGAAAAAGCCCGGCCACCGGCTTGCTCTCAAGCGTGGCGTGGAGCTGGTCCGGTGGTACGTAGTCGTATTCTATGGCGTACCCGTATTGGAGGATTTCAGCCCTTTCCATCCCCTCGATGCTGCGGACCATGGGGCGCTGCACGTCGACAGGCAAGGAGGTGGGGATGCCGTTGCAGTAGATCCGCTCGCTGTCGGTTCCCTCGGGTTCCAGGAAGATCTGGTGGCGATCCTTGTCAGCGAAGCGGACCACCTTGTCCTCTATGCTCGGGCAGTAACGTGGACCGGTCGATCGGATCTGACCCGAGTACATCGGTGCCAGGTGGAGGTTGGCACGAATCAGCGCGTGCGTGGCGGGGTTGGTGTACGTGATCCAGCAGCAGGTCTGGGGCTGCTCGATACGATCGGTAAGGAAGCTGAACGGAACCGGCTCGTCATCGCCCGGCTGGGCCTGAAGTCGCCCGAAATCGATCGAGTCACGGCGGACCCGCGGCGGTGTGCCCGTCTTGAGCCGGCCCAGGCCAAAGCCCATCCGCTCAAGCGAGTAACTGAGTTGCTCGGACGACGGCTCGCCCAGCCGTCCGCCCGCAAACTGGCGGGAGCCGCAGTGGATCAACCCGCGCAGAAATGTTCCCGTGGTCAGCACGACGGCAGCCGCGGGCAGGCACCGCCCGTCGGCCAAGACCACACCGGTTGCCGTTTGACCGGCGAGCGATTGCCGGTGCTGCCGTACTGCGATATCCGTGGCGGTGCCCTGGATGATCTCGAGGCCGGGTGTGCCCTCCAGCATGGTCCGCACGCAACGGGCGTAGGCGGCGCGGTCGGCCTGGGCCCGCGGGGCCTGGACGGCCGGCCCCTTACGGCGGTTGAGCATGCGGAACTGGATACCTACAGCGTCGGCGGCCAGACCCATCAGGCCGCCCATGGCATCAATCTCGCGGACGATCTGCCCCTTACCAATACCGCCGATCGCAGGGTTGCAGCTCATCCGCCCGATGCTGGACACCGACATGGTGACCATGCCCGTGCGCATGCCCATGCGAGCCGCCGCCCAGGCGGCTTCAGCGGCGGCATGCCCGCCGCCGATCACGATGACATCGAAACGTTGCTGACTCATTCCATCGCGCAGTGACCTCACGTGCAGCAAACCAATTCTGCGCCCATAGTCCGTGAGGCAACTCGCTCTACTCTACGCGTCGGCGCCTGGCCAATCAAACCTGCCGGCGCCGGCGTTGCCTGCGCCCCGCCCCTGTGGTCTACTGGACGGCATGGCCGATGGATCCCAGCCGTGGACGATAGGGCGGCTGTTGAATTGGACACGACAGCACCTGGCCGACAAAGGCGTCGATCAGCCGCGCCTGTGCAGCGAGCTGCTGTTAGCGCACGCGCTGGGCTGCGAGAAAATCCAGCTCTATACCCGCTTCGAGCACGTGCCGAGTAAGGCACAGATGGATGTCCTTCGTGATCTGGTGCGGCAGGCGGCCCAGCGGGTGCCGGTGGCGTATCTGATCGGGCGAAAGGAGTTTTTTTCGCTGGAGTTTAAGGTGACCCCGGCGGTGCTCGTCCCTCGGCCCGAGACCGAGCTGCTCGTCCAGGAGGTGATCGACCACTGCCGGGTAGGCGACCGCCAGCGATGGAACATCCTCGAGTTGGGCACGGGAAGCGGCTGCATCGCCGTTTCGCTGGCCAAGTATTTGGAGAAGGCTTGGGTGGTGGCCACCGACATCTCGCCGGACAGCTTGGCGGTCGCGCACGAAAATGCGGTACGGCATGGTGTGGAGGATCGGGTGAGGCTGGTGGAAGCGGACGGCTTGGTGTTGGGCGAAAAGGTCGTGCCGGATGGCGGATTCGATCTGCTCGTGTCCAACCCGCCATACATTGCCGACGATCAGATCGACAAACTGCCCCCCGAGGTGGCCCGATACGAGCCGCGCGAGGCCTTGGCGGCGGGACCAGAGGGGTTGGTGTTTTACCGTAAGCTCACCGAGGGTGGGCCGCGCGTGCTCTGGCCCGGAGCGGCGGTGTTTGTTGAAGTGGGTTACGGACAGCACGAGCAAGTGGCCGAGTTGTTTGCGGCTAAAGGGCGATTCGAGTTGGTAACCGTCCGACGCGACTTGGCCGGTATCCAGCGCGTGATGCACTTCTTGCTGGTCGGGTAGCACCCGGCAGTGGAGGGCTCGAGGTAATGGATTACTTCCTGATCGATGGAGGCGCCAAACTGGCCGGTTCGGTCACCATTGGTGGGGCCAAGAACGCCGCCCTGCCCATCATGGCCGCCAGCATCCTAACCGAAGGCGAAACGGTGCTGTGCGGCGTGCCGGAGCTTGCCGACGTGGACCACCTGATGCAGTTGCTGGGGCAACTGGGACTATCCTGCCGGCGCGAGGCCGATGGCTCGCTGCACTTGCGGGTCGAGGACGACTCGCAGTGTCACGCCGAGTACGACCTGGTGCGCAAGATGCGGGCCAGTGTCTGCGTGATGGGGCCACTGCTTGCCAGACGCGGGCGGGCGCAGGTGTCGATGCCCGGCGGCTGCACGATCGGGTATCGGCCGATCGACCTGCATCTGAAGGGCATGCGCAGCCTGGGTGCCGACGTGCAACTGATCGGCGGTGACGTCCATCTGCGAGCCGACCGGCTGCGCGGAGCGGAGATCTTCCTGGGTGGACCCTTCGGCTCGACGGTGACCGGTACCGCCAATGTGATGATGGCCGCCGCGCTGGCGAAAGGCACGACGGTGGTCGAGTCGGCGGCGTGCGAGCCGGAGATCGCCGACCTGGCGGAGTTCCTCAACGCCTGCGGCGCCAAGATCCGGGGGCACGGCTCGCCTAAGATCGTGATCGAAGGTGTCGAACGCCTCACGGGATGCCGGTACACCATCATACCCGACCGTATCGAGGCCGGAACGTTTATGATGGCGGCCGCCATTACTGATGGCGAGCTGAGGCTGGTCAACGGCCGGATGGATCACCTGCTGGCGGTGGTCGAGGTGCTGCGTCATTGCGGCGCGTCGGTGGAGCGCGACGGTGACGAGGTAGTCGTGGCGGCCGGCCGCAAGCTCATGCCGGCCACGGTGGCGACGCAGCCGTATCCGGGCTACCCGACCGACCTTCAGGCACAGCTTATGGCACTGCTCAGCAGGGCCGCGGGCAACAGCGTGATCACCGAAAAGATCTTTCCCGACCGCTTCCTGCACGTGGCCGAACTGAACCGCATGGGCGCCAGGCTGCGCAAAGAGGGCGCGACGGTGATTGTGGAAGGTGTGGCGCAGTTGATCGGCGCGCCGGTGATGGCGTCCGACCTGCGGGCCTCGGCGGCGATGGTGCTGGCAGGCCTGGCGGCCAAAGGCCAGACACGGGTAAGCCGTGTCTACCACATCGACCGCGGGTACGAGCAAATCGAGGCCAAGCTGGCGGCGGTGGGGGCGGCCATCCGCCGGCTTAGCGAGTGATCGCGCGAGTGTCGCCTCGGCAACGAAAATGGACCGGCCCGTGCCGCCGGATAACTCGGGGGTAAGCCCATGCGTTCTCACAGGTATCCGAACCCTATAATAGAAATCCGTAAACCGCACCGGGGCGAGCGAATCACGCTGAACCTCCCGGGTTTCGTCGTCAAGCCCGTGCCCGAGGCGCAACGCTACCGGATCGAGCTGTCGCGCGATCGTGCCTTCACTGCGGGAGAAACCATCGAGGAGAGCTTCGGCCCGTGGACGGTGTATGTACCGGATCGGCCGCTCGCGCCAGGCAGGTGGTACTGGCGATGGTCTGCCGGCCGGCAAGTCAGCCAGGTGTGGTCCTTCGAGGTGGTCGAGCACGCCGTCAACCAAACGCTGCCGGGCGGCGGGAAACTCTCCTGGCAGGCGATGATGGGCGAGGGCCTGTTCGCGTGGGTGCACGACGACAGGCGTGTGGGCCTGTGGCGGGCCTGCACCTGACGGCACCTGGGCAGGTCGTTACTCGACGGTAACGCTCTTGGCCAAGTTGCGCGGCTTGTCGACGTTGCATCCGCGAAGCACCGCCGCGTGGTAAGCCAGTAGCTGCAACGGTACGACCGTCAGCAGAGGCTGAAGCGGCTCGGGGGCGTCCGGCACGACGAAGACGTCATCGGCCAACTCGGCGAGCCGCTCGTCGCCCTCGGTGGCCACGGCGATGACGCGTCCTCCTCGCGTGCGGACCTCCTCGATGTTGCCGACGATCTTCTCGTACTGGCTGCACCGTGTGGCGACAAAAACGGTCGGCATGCCATCGCTGATCAGGGCGATCGGACCGTGCTTCATCTCGGCGGCCGGCATGCCCTCGGCGTGGACGTAGCTGATCTCCTTGAGCTTCAGGGCACCTTCCAGGGCGATGGGGTAATTGTACCCCCGCCCCAGGTACAACCAGTTCTCCTGGTCCAAACATTGCTCGGCCACGCGACGAATGTGGTCCGACTGCAAGAGAATCTGGTCGATCTGATCGGGCACGCAGGCCAGCGCCTCGATCAATTCGGCCGCACGCTGCTGACTGAGGTGCCGCCGCCGTCCCATCTGGATCGCCAACATGGTCAGCACAGTGAGCTGACCGATGAACGCCTTCGTGCTCGCCACGCCGATCTCCGGCCCGACGTGCAGGTACACACCGGCGTCGGTCTCGCGGGCGATGCTCGAGCCCACCACGTTGACCACGCCCAGGACCATCGCGCCCTTCTCTTTGGTCTCACGCAGGGCGGCCAGCGTGTCCGCCGTCTCGCCGCTTTGCGATATGGCGATCACGATCGTGCCCGGCCCAATCAGCGGGTTGCGGTAGCGAAGCTCGCTGGCGTATTCGGTCTCGCAAACCACGCGGGCCAAGTCTTCCAACAGGTACTCACCGATCAGACCGGCGTGCCAGGCCGTGCCACAGCCGGTCATGATGACCCGCCGGGCCTGGACCAGCTCGCGTACGTGCTCGCCGATCCCACCGAGGTGGATACGCCCCTCACGCGGCAGGAGTCGGCCGCGCAGGCAGTTCCGCATACACTCGGGCTGTTCGCAGATCTCCTTGAGCATGAAGTGCTCGTACCCGGCCAGCTCGATCTCCTGTAGGTCGAAGTCCACCTGGTGAACCTGCTTGGTGACGGGCACGGCGTCGAGCGTCGTCGAGCGGAAGCTGTCGCGGGTGGCCACCGCCATTTCGCGGTCGGCCAGATAGATCACCTGTTTCGTGTGTTCCACGATGGCGGCCGCATCGCTGGCGACGATGTACTCGCCGTCGCCCACCCCCACGATCAAGGGGCTTCCCAACCGGGCCAGCACCAGCCGGTCGGGTTCGTGGGCGCACAACACAGCCAAGCCGTACGTCCCTTGGACCTCGGCGAGGGCGGTGCGGACGGCCTGCTCGATATCGCCCTGGTAGAAATGTCCGATAAGTTTGGCCAGCACCTCGGTGTCAGTCTCACCGTAGAACTCGATCCCGTGCTGCGTGAGGTATTGGCGGAGCGAGTGGTAGTTCTCGATGATGCCGTTGTGGACCACGGCGATCTGGCCCGAGGCGTCGGAGTGTGGATGGGCGTTCTGTTCGGTCGGATGACCGTGGGTGGCCCAACGGGTGTGGGCCACGCCCGCCGTTGCGGGGGAGTCGACGTCGCCCAGCTTCTCTTCCAGGGCCAGGATCCGACCCACCGAGCGTGTGGTGCGTAGCTGGCCATCGCTCAGCAACGCCACGCCGGCGCTGTCGTAGCCGCGGTACTCGAGGCGTTTAAGACCCTCCAGCAGGACCGGCTTGGCCTGCTTATGCCCGATATATCCCACGATACCACACACGGTTTTAACCTCCGGACGAATCAGGTTGACCCTCGTGTATATCGGTAGGGCCTGGACGTGCTTTGAGTCTCCGCTCGCCCCGCACGAATTCGGCCACACCGGCCGTGGGGTTCCCGCTGCCCCTGGCGGGCGGACAGCAAGCGTGTATAATGATACGCTGGACCAGCGTACGTTGTTGGTCGGGCGCACACCCGCGGAGGAGGCCGTGAGCCTCTTTAAAACCGCTGAGCAACAGCAGTTGCAGAAGGTCGCGCCTCTGGCCGTCAGGATGCGTCCGAAAACGTTGGACGAATTCGTCGGCCAGGAGCACTTCCTCGGGCCCGGTAAGCTACTGCGGCGGATGTTGCAGGCCGACAGGCTCAGCTCGGCGGTCTTCTACGGCCCGCCCGGAACGGGAAAGACCACCCTCGGCCACGTCATCGCCCACCACACCCAGGCCGAGTTCCATCAAGTCAATGCAAGTGGCGCGGGCGTTCGCCAGGTCCGCGACGTCCTTGGCCAGGCCCGAGCGCTGCTGGGCAGCGGCGGGCGGCGTACCGTGCTGTTTATCGATGAACTCCACCGATTCAATCGTGCCCAACAGGACGTGCTGCTGGGCGACGTCGAGGACGGCGTGATCATCCTTCTGGGAGCCACCACGCAGAATCCGTTCTTCGCCATCAACAGTCCGTTGCTCTCGCGAAGCCAGATCTTCCAGTTCGAGCCGCTGACCGACGAGCAGATCGAGGTCCTGTTGCGCCGCGCCCTCGCTGACCAGCAGCGAGGCTTGGGCGCATACGATGTGCAAATCACCCAGGAGGCGTTGGATCACCTGGCCACTATGAGCGACGGCGACGCACGTCGTGCTCTGACGGCGCTGGAGGTGGGCGTTCGCTCGCAGCTTCAGGAGCTGACTGCTGACGGCAAGGCGTCCGGTCCGGTACGATTCGATCTCGATGTGGCCGCCGAAAGCATCCAGCGCAAGGCGATTCACTACGACGGCACCGGCGACGAGCACTACGATGCGGCCTCGGCGCTGATCAAGTCGATGCGCGGCAGCGATCCGGACGCAGCGGTCTACTGGTTGGCCTGCATGCTCGAGGCGGGCGAGGACCCACGCTTCATCGCCCGGCGCATCGCCATCTGCGCCGCCGAAGACGTGGGCAACGCCGACCCGTTGGCGCTGCTGCTGGCCAGCGCGGCTGTGCAGGTCAGCGAGTTTGTCGGCATGCCCGAGTGTCAGTTGCCGCTGGCGCAGGCGGCCATCTACATCGCCTGTGCCGAGAAGTCCAATGCCTCGGCCATGGCCATCTGGCGAGCCGTCAAGGACGTGAAGGCCGGTCGCACGCAGCCGGTGCCCAGACACCTGCGCGACGGCAGCTATCGCGGCGCCGCTCAGCTCGGACATGGGCAAGGCTATCAGTACCCGCACGACTCCAAGGAAGGGTTCGTCGCACAGGAGTATCTCGGCGTCGACAAGTGCTATTACGAGCCGACTGACCGCGGGCGCGAAGCGAAGATGGCCGAGTGTCTGGCCAAGTTCCGCCAACTGCGCCGCCAGCAGACTGCGGCCACAGACAGCAAGGGGAACCCGTCTTGATCAAGAAGCAGTTGCGCAACGATTTGCGACAGAAGCTGGCGGCCATCCCGCCCGAGCAGAACGCCGAACGTTCTCAGCGAGCCTGTGAGCGGCTATTCGAACAGAAACAGTACCGCAAGGCGGAAGTGGTGATGGTGTTCCTGTCGCTGCCCCACGAGATCAATACCACGCCCGTGGTGCTTCGCTCCTGGCAGGACCGCAAACGCGTGCTGGCGCCGAAGGTTTCGTGGCACCAACGGCGCATGCTGCCGATCGAGATCCACACGCTCCACGACGTTGCGGCGACAACGCAAATGGGCATACGCGAGCCGGTCGACGGCCAGCCCTTCCCGGTCGCGAACATCGACATGGTGATCGTACCGGGCCTGGGGTTCGACCCGAACGGTCACCGTCTGGGCCGGGGCAGCGGCTTCTACGATCGCTTCCTCGCTCAGCCGGACTTTGCGGGGGTGCGATGCGCGCTCGCCTTCGAGGAACAGTTCGTCGAGGCCATTCCCGCCGGACCGCACGACGTGCCCATCGACATGCTCATCACCGACAAGACGGTCCGTCACTTCAGCCACTAGGTACGCTGCGGGTGACGTGGCGGGGCAACGTCTCGCCCGGCATTCGCCCTTCATACCCAGATGAAGTGTCCCCACCGTCAGGCCGACGAGAGGAATGTGGGCCTCACCAAATCGGCGGCGCGAGCGGCGTTGTGAGTGGGCGCCCATCTAGCGGCGGGCTCAACCTCCGCAGGTCCACACCGAGACGCGTCAGGATGGTGGGTGCGA
Organism: Phycisphaerae bacterium; assembly: GCA_035530655.1. Lineage (GTDB taxonomy): Bacteria > Planctomycetota > Phycisphaerae > UBA1845 > DATKUK01 > DATKUK01. The sequence continues at coordinate 29,824 of DATKUK010000006.1, read as the reverse complement.
TGTCACATCGCTCGCCCTGGCGGATCACCTTTGGATCGTTCGTAGCCAGGAACACGTACGGGGCATCGAGGTGCGCGTCCCGCCCTTCGTCAAAACCGTGATCTGAGGTGACGTAAATCAGCGTCCGATCGTACAGGCCCAGCGCCTTCAACTTGTCCATGATCCGACCGGTCCACACGTCGTCGGAGATGATGCCTTCATTGTACTCCTTCGAGTTCTCGCCGTACTTGTGGCCGACGTGATCCGGCTCGGCGAAGTGCACGAAGAGAAAGAAGCGGCGGTCTTTGCATCGCTCGAGGTATTCCAGGGCTGTTTGACCGACCTTCTCGTTGTCGCCCAGGCCGTTGATAAAGACGTCCATGTTGTCCTTAGTATGGAAGTAGGGCTTACCGGGCACCACCCAGTACTTGATACCTCTTTCCTCGATGGTCGTGCTGTCCCGCGGCGCCCTGCGTCTTCTTCTGGGCGTCGTGCCGCCATCCAGGACACGCGTCTTGCTGGGCGGGTCGGCGTCCACGTGGTTCTTCTTACCGATGATCGCGACGGTGACGATGTTCTCTGGCCCGAAGTGCTTCTCCACGCGCTCGAAGATCGTATAGCCAACGGGAATGGGTCCGTAACGGCGATTGCTGAACACACCTGTCTTTTCGGGCTCGTATCCGGTCAGAATCTGCGTCCAACCCGCCTTGGTGTCCGTCGTCCGTAAGATGTCAATCGCTACGAGGTCCCCTTCGCTGGCCAATCTCATCAGGTTGGGCACTTCGTTGCGTGCGATGCATTCCTTGAGGTGCTGTCGCTGACAGCCGTCCCATCCGATTAGGACCACGTTCCAGGATCTGGCCGCCTTCTCCCCGTGGGTCCATCCTGGGAGAACGAGACTGACAACAATAGCGATCAAGCTCGCATCGATCCTGTTCACGGAGATCTTCCTTATCTGTTGTGCAACACGGGCGACCACTTCCGAGATTCTGGATCGCTGTCGCGTATAGGCACTCCATACCGGTTTGGGCCTCTACTACAGCCGCCCTCAGCGTGCAAGCGCAACCTCCGGCCGCAATGGACTAACCGTCCCATCGAGTACTCTGAGTTTGGCTATGTGGTAGTTCACCTCGGATGCTGCCGCACCCAGCGCCGGCACGTTGGGGGTCTGGATCCTGGCGCCAGCTTCCCGGTCGACCTTCGGGAGCCTCAGCACGGATTGTGGGCCGCGCCAGTTGAGCAGCGGCTGGTTGTTGGCGGTGACCGCAATCTGTGCGTCGGCCCCGTCCAGCTGCACTGTGATCCCGACGTTGTAGAGCACGTTGTTGCGTATTCTCAATGTTCGCACCGTCGTCTCGTTGCTCCTGGCATGCTCGCGTTTGATGTTGCCGATTCCGCTGAGCCAGGTATCGCCCCTGCCACGGACGGCCAAGACGACGCAGGCCTTGCGCTGCCCGACGGGGATACACGTACGGATCTCGCCGTCCCCCGTGAGACGACAGAACTGGAAATGCAGCTCGTAGCTGCCCTCCACGGCGACCGGTAGCAAAATGTGTCCGTACTCGGCCTGCTGGATCTGGAGCTTCGTACCCACCCACTTCCATTGCCCCGCCACCGTGTCCTGGACCGGATCGACCCACCTGAGCAGATCAAAGGTCTGGCGGTCCATCTCCGCAAATTGAGTCCTCAGTTTGCTGACGGCAATCTCGGCCTGGGCGCCGTCAAGATCGTCGGCTTCGTGCTGTCGGAGGAAACGCTCGTAATACCCGATCGCACGCCGCAGCATCGCCGGCTTGTGCACGTCGCCGGCCTGGTCGGCCAACTGCCGGTACCACGCGCCCAGACGCTGGCATTCGACTTCGCCTAACTGGTCGCCGTCACTGGCCGCCCACCCAATGTTCTCACGTATCTCGTCGTCGACATGGCCTGCGTACTGCAACGCCGCGTTCGGATCATCCATCTCGACCACATACAGCATCGCCAGCTTCCGCCCCGCCTCGGAATCGGCCGGATCGCCCGCTAACCTGACCTCGAGCTGTTTGAGCGATACAGCCACGCGGCGCCGCTCTGTGATCTGCTCCAGCTTCGCCTGGAGATCACCGAACGGGTCCGACTTGACAGCCCTGGCGATCGAGTAGGCCCGCCTGATCAACCCGAGTGCCTCGTCCGGATCACCGGCTTCGAGCTTCGCTTCCGCCGAGTCCTGCAGCAAGTCAGCCAATAGGCGGCCCGCCTCGCCCTTTTCCTCGCCCCGGCGGTTGGCGTACATCCGCGGCAGGATTCCCAGCAGCTTGTCCCTGCATCGGTCCTGCTCGGCAGGCACACGCCGGCTCAACAGTAGCATCGCCCCGACGGCTGTTTCGTATCCCTTCGGTGTTTGGCAGGTCAACGCCCACGCTTCGTTGCATAGCGCCGCAACCAGCGCCTGATCGGTCGCAGTGGCGGCCTTGTCCAACAGCTCGCCTGCCAACGCCAGGTCGTCGTTCTTGCTGGAGGTCGCCTTGGCTTGTTTCAACTGCGGTCCGAAGAGATCATCCAATACCTTCTCAGCCTGATTGCCAAGGGCCGAGCCCACACGGCAGGCGACTGCCACCCACGCCATCACCGCCACACGTTTCCACCGTTTCATAGCTGCTGCTCCCCGACGCACCGATGCTGAATGCGCCCGATGCGTCTTGACTGGAGTGCTACCCACTACGGACTCGCCCATCCTGACGCCAACCCCTTCTGTTAAAGCAGCGTCGCGACCCGGCCCTCGGTCCTCCCGCAGCGATTCTGCCCCTGCGCGGCGATCACCGAGCCATCTGTGAAAGCGCCACGGGGCTTGGTCCGCGGGCACCTCGACAGGTTAAGCCGAGATTTCGCAGGCGCGTCCACTCCCCACATCGCGGCCTACCAGCAGCTATTGTCGCTCGGTCGAAGGGCTTCGGCAATGGTAAATCCGCCAGTTCAATCGTCTCTGGGGCTCTCGGGCGGGCGCAAGTCGGTTCTGAGGATGTGTACGGCGTCCTCAATCCTTGACATCCAGCGAGGTCCTCAGTCCATGCTGCCCCACTGGGCCCATATTGGCATAACCTTCTGGAATATCTGGGACAAGGGGTCGACGGGTGACGCCGCAGGGGTGGTGTGCGCCTAAAACTCGCGCCTCGTCAGATGACGTGCCCCCACGGCCAGGGCTACCGCCGCAACGCCGACCGCGAACAGCAGGATAGCAACCACGATGCCGACCGTGCGAAGATCGAGCTGGCGGCTGTAACCGAGCTGGAACGCTCGCAGACTGATCCACCCAAATCCGGTTGAGACGATCGTTACGAACAGGACCGAGAGGATGAGATTCACCGTGCCGCCGAAGCCGCTGGCGATTCTCGCGGTATTACGCTGCCCGAAAACCGGAAGCCGCGCCCCCACGCCGACCGCCAAACCACTCAGCCCGATGCAGCATGCCACCGCGACCGACAGCTTCACCAGCGTCCACGACCAGCCCACCTCAAGCGTGCGACAGCTCAAGAGCGTAACCGATACAGCCGCCAGCAGGCTGACCGTCAAGGCGAAAATGAACTTGGTCGCGACGATACGCGACATCTGTACCGGCAACAGGCCCAGGAGCCACATCGTGTCGGTCTCCAGCGAGATCATGGGGAAGACAAACCGGCTTGTGAACGTAGCCAGGATGAGGCTGACGGCCGTCATGTTCAAAAAAGAGATCAGCAGTTGCCACTTAGGCGTGGCAAAGTCCAACCGAATAGTGGGGATATTCCCGGTGTAGATCGCCAGCAGGCCGAACAGAATCAGCATCTGGGCCCATTGGGTCGGATCTCGCAGGAAACCACGCACATCCTTGCGGATGATTGCTCGAAGCCTGGCGGGAACATAGAAAAACATCACCTGGGTCAGCAGAGCCGAAGCCCAGGTACGGCCGCGAAGCTGACGCCCGCCGGCCCCATTGGCCCGGCTGTAGGCCAGCCCGAGCGTTGATGCTGTCAGCGTCACAGCCAGCCAACTGAAGAACACGGCATTGGCGAAGACGATAAACAGGTAGAACAGCGCGCGGCCAGGCTGGTTCTCGACGGCGGCCGTCACACCAGCCGTCACCCACGCGCTGGGCAGCAACGCCGATCGCACAAATCGCAGCTCGGCCAGGAACTGCTTGAGCCAGACGGCCGAGTCCGCCGGGCTGTGCTGCCAGGCGTTCATCAGCCACCATATTCCGCCCGCGCCCACCACAATGCCGCCGGCAATCAGCCCCCGCCGCAGACTCCGCGGCAGAAACATCGCCACAAACCACGCCGTCAGCAGCCCCCACGCCCCCGGAATCGCCACGAAGAGTACGAACAGTGAAAGAAAGAACGGATAGAAGTGCCATGGCACAAATTGCAGGTCCGCCATCGCCCACATGAGAGGCACGCCGACCAACAACAGCGCCCAACTGGAGAAAAACAGCGACTCCAAGAACTTGATCGCCACAATGTGTTCGGGCCGCGCCGGACTGCTCAGTAAGTAGGCCGATTCCTTCTGGCGAAACAGTCCGCCGTAGATCAGCACCGCGTTCGACAGCATCAACATGACCATCAACGCGATGAAGAACACCCCGAACACGTAGGGCACGGCAATGATGCTCGCCAGCGCCTGCTGCTTGAGCACGAGGAAAATACCGCGGAACAACAGGTACAGACTCAGCCAGATAAACAGCACAAAGACTGCGATGGCTATGACCTTGAGGGGAGCCTCGGCCATTGCCTGGTCGGCGCGGTTGGCCAGCGTTTTGATTTTGACACGGATCAGCAGCCCGATTCCGGGCTCGGCCGCCATGTTCGTCTGGCCTGCCACGGGTGCCATTCTCCTATGCCGGTACCGTTTCGGCCTGCGGATCATCGCGGTCGGCAGTCAACGTCAGAAAAATCTCTTCCAGAGAGGCTTGTTCGATGCCTCGCCGACGAAGCTCGGACAGGGCGCCGGCGGCGATCAGACGCCCATGGTGGATGATGCCGATGCGGTCAGCCACGGCTTCGGCGACCTCGAGTGTGTGCGTGCTCATGAAGACCGACCGGCCCGACTGCGCCAGTTCCACGAACATGTTCTTCACCAGCCGAACCGTCTTCGGATCGAGCCCCACCATCGGCTCATCGATCAGCAGCACCTGTGGCTCGTGTAGCAGCGCCGCCGCCAGGAGCGTTCGCTGTTTCATGCCGTGCGAGTAGCCTTCGGTCAGTTGATCCAAAAAGTCGTTCATCTCGAACTGTTTCACCAGCTCATCCGTCCGCTCTTTCGCCACGCCGGGCGGAACGCGATACATCTCGGCAACAAACCCGAGGAACTCGCGTCCGGTCAGCTTGTCGTACAGGAAAGGGTGATCCGGCACGTAGGCCAATTCCGCCTTGGCCAGCCCACCGTCACGGCTGGTGTCGTGTCCGCTTACGCGGACGGAGCCGCTGTCGGGGCGCAGAAGCCCCGCGATAAGCTTGATGGTGGTGGTCTTCCCCGCCCCGTTGGGCCCGAGAAACGCGAAGATCTCTCCCGCCCCGACGTGAAGGCTGACCCTGTCGACCGCCACCTTCTGGCCGAACCGTTTGGTCACTTCTCTAAGCTCGATGGCCACCGTGCCGTTACTCCATCCAAAGCGACTAACGCGTAATCCGCTGCCGGGCCGCCTGGCGGACCGCCTCGTCGTAAGGCTCGTCGCGCAGAACGATGCCTCCGATCACCGGCAGGCGCACACGCTGTTCGAGGACCCGACCAATTGAGTCAGCAAAAGCGACCACGTCACGTGCCTCGACGCGGAAGCACTCGACCATCCGACCCTGGTGCTCGATGGTCTCCTTGCCGGTTACTTCCACCACCACCGACTCAAAATCTGCTCGGTGGCCGATAAGCTGCCTGATCGGATTGAACAGCTTCACCTGCCAGCGGCGGCCCACCGCCAGGTCCGGCAGGACGGTGAACGGCCGCATCGCCTCGCCCATCGCCTGCATGGTCTGATCGTCGAAGGCAAACGTCCGCCGCACCGGCCCGATCTGCAGCTCGCACGGAAAGCCGCCCCCCATGTGTTCGCCGCGCAGCGTGATGTCGAGGTGCGGGAGCCCGAACACCTTCACCTGGATGTCATCGAGCCTGCCGCCAAAGTACCGCATGACCGACTCGACGCGGAGCGGCGGCAACATGGGCACCGACTCGAGCACCGTCGTGGACTCGACGCTCAGGCTCTCCTCGGACGGCTGTACACTGTTCCAGGCTGCTCCGATCCGCCCGCCGCCTGCGTCATAGATGCCCATCTGCACGTCGCGCGGCGCGGCCTCCATCCCCGGAGGCGGTTCGGCCGTCCAGCGCGGCCACATGTCATGCACGACCAGCGCGCCCACGCTGGCCAGCCAAAGGCTTATCACGACCATGCCCAGCAGTCGGTTCATCGCTCCACCGCAAAGGCGGGCCCTAAGCACCCGCGAAGCGTCCAATTCTACGGTTCTCGACTCCGGCAGGTCAAATCGTGCGGCCTCGCCCGTGCTGCCGCGCATTCCTGGCGCATTGCGTGTACGCTAGGGGCATGTTGCGTACCAGACGAAGTCATAGGGTCGCGGTGGGCGCGGTTGCCGCGATCGTGCTCGTTGCGACGGCCTCGTGGTTGGCGGTGGCGCGGGTTCCCTCGTGGTATCGTCCGCCTCACGTGGGCGCGGCACAGTACCAGGACGTTCGCGATGATCTGGAGGTGGCGTTCAACCAGCTCAACCTGGCGATGCAGGGCGACGAGCCGTTTGACTATGTCGTCCAGGAGGATCGACTCAACCGGTGGATTGACGCCCGCGAACAGATCTGGCCGGGCCTGAGGCAGTACGTGCCCCCCGAGCTGCAATGGCCCGTGGTGGCATTCCGCGAGGAGGGCGTCGTCGTCGCCGGGATAGTTGAGATCGGCGGCGTGCGATCGGTCCTCAGCGTGCTCCTCTCGGTCCGGGCCGAACCCGACCGCATGATCGTCAAGCTTGCCCGATGTCGTCTCGGGGCCGTACCCGTGCCCCATTGGATGGTCCGGCGGTCTCTGGAAGCGCTGTCCCGTTCCGCCCCGTCAGACTCGACCGGACGACGCGGCGACCTCCTGGACGGGTTGATCCTGGTGAATCGGTTTGACTGGCCCAACGGGGCGAGGCGCCTTCGCATCGCCGCCATCGACGTTCGGGCCGGGCGCCTGGTCGCCAAGATCCATCCAAGCTTGGCACGTCAGGGCCGGGCGCTGTGGCGATGAAGAATCCATGTTTGTCCGCCCTGACACTCAAGCGTGAACCAGCCTCTAAGGCACTTGCCCGCCAGGCGGAACACCCATCTCGTGGGCCCGGCCTCGACGAGCTCGCACTCGCCCTGGTCGCACAGGCGTACCTCGCCGAGACCCTCGCGCAGCGGTCCCTCGTAGCTCAAGAATCTCCTGGGGTGATCGAAGATTCTGACGGCGGCGATGCCGGCCGCGTCGGTTTCAGGTAGCGCCTCGATCCGCCACGTCGCCAGACCGTCAGCCTGTTCGATCATCAGGTCCCAGTGCTCGCCTTCGGGGTGATCGTGCCGGTGCAGCACAAAACGCGTCTTAGCGTGGTGCTGGCTCATAGCTTGGTCGGTGCTGTCGTGCATCCCCACCGTCGACCTCTACGCGCAAAAGCATGCCCACGCAAGGGGCGTGGGCATGATACCGCACTGCACTGGGTTTTGGCGATTACGGCTTGGTCGGTGCGCGGTCACCCATGTATTGCTTGACCACAGAGTAATCTGCGGTTGTGACACGCCCGCTACCGGTCAGGTCGTCGCGCGAGTCGGTGATCAGGCCCATGCTCACCTTCACAGCCGAGTAGTCGGCCGTGGTCACCCGTGCGCTGTTGTTCGCATCGCCGATGAGGGTGCATGCGTCCAACGTGAACGCCTGCACGTCAAAATCCACGCTCGGCGTGATGCGATACCACGTATGATTGCTCAGCACAGGGCCCTGCTCCACGGCTTTGAGCGTCACACCGTCGGGCTCCACCGAGTAGGCAAAGCTGGCGCCCAGATCCGCGCCCCCGGCAATGGGGACGACCACAAGTGCATCGCCGCCCGGCAAGGTAATGTTGCCGTCGAAGGTCAGCAGGACGACGTTGTTCTGTGTCTTGGGCAGCGTCCCGTCGGCCGGCGGCTCGCTCGAAACCAGCGCCGGCGACGTGAGATACTCATACGCGCCGATCGCGGGCGGCAAGAGATAGCAGACCTCGTCGCGGTCGCCGCCGACTTCGGACATATCCACACCCGCCCCACGTGCAGGGCTGGCCGCATCGATGTGGAAGTCCTCCACGTTCGGATCGACCAGCAGCGGATCCTCCTGAATGACCGGGTCAATCTCGGTTGTCGGCAGCGACGGTCCGCTGAAGCTCGGGTTATTCAGCGCGTACCAGAGATTGTTCGAGAAGCTGAACGTGTTCGGCAGCGTGCTCGAACCGATGTTGACGAACGTGCTGCCGATCTGCGCGTGGTTGAATACCACGATGTTGTTGAAGAAGCGGCCATTGGCGGGCCAGTCCTTTGAGGTGTTCTCATTGAGGATCCGAATGATCCAGCTCGTGGGCTTGTAGATGGTGTTGTTGGCAGCCAGGCAGTCGGTGGCGCTGACATAGGCGACGGCCGCCTCGGAGCCGATGACCACATTGCCGATGGCGCGGATGTTGTGCCCCTCGAACGTGGCGTCGATGGGCCGGAAGTATTGAGCGCCCGTGCTGCCGCCCATCTGGATGGCCCGGGCTCCGGCATTCTCGAAGAGATTACCGTAGATCAGGATGTCCTCCGTGCCGCCCTTGGTCTGCGTGCCGTTGGACCCGCCGTCGCGGAACTCGCTGAAAACGATCTCGCTGTAGTGGCAACCCACCATGTCGATGCCCGACCCGGCGTTGGTGTTGAGGATGCGGCAGTTGATGATGCGGATGTAATCCACACCGGAAAGCTTGATGCCGTCGTTATTGTCGCCCAGGCCGGTGTACTCGACCGTAACGTTGTCCAGAACGATGTGTTCAGACGGGGTGGCGTAGGTGCCGCCGTCGTCAATGTTGATACCGTTGTCGATGGCCTGTCGGCACGTCAGATTGGCTATGACGACGTACTTGGCATCGACCAAGTGCATGCACTCGCTGCCCACGAGCCCGCGGTCGATGACAGCCGGGCCTTCGCCCTCGGCGCCGGTAATCATGATCGGCTGAGAGGCCGTGCCCTGAAGATTGGCGATGTAGTTACTGCTCGCGTAGGTTCCCTCGTGCACCACGATCTTAGTCCCGGGCGAAGCCGACCCCGCCGCGCGCTGAATTGTGGCGAAGGGATTGCCCGCACTGCCGTCACCGGTCGAATCGTTGCCCGACGGGTCGACGTGCAGCGTCTGCGCGTAGCTGGCCCCGTCGGCGAACGTCGCCGGCAACAGGCAATCGGCCGCTGTGGCCCACCCGCACCAGGCAGCCACCAGCAACCCGGCAAGACCACAAACCGTGAGTTTGACGCCGTCAATGCGACGAAAACTGATGTGCATCACCTGCTCCTTTCAATTCGCCTGTTTCCGGCAGCGCAGGACCCTTTCGCGGTGTGGGCTCCCGCCGGACACCAAGGCGCTCAGCCGCCCGAGGGCCATTGAAATGCCCCGCCGGCAGATCACCGGCCAACGGGTCATGTTGGCAACCAAAAGCGTTTCAATCCGAGGGGGGGGCGTCGTCTCCTTTCCTCTCCTTGACCGACTAAACGCCTTCTCCCACGTCACTTCCAGACGTTGCGGCCATCCTGAGTAATTGTATCAGCCTGTGGCTCGCCCCACAACCTCGCCGCTTGGGCGGGAAGTTGCATCGGGCAGGCGATGTGTTACTATCGGACGCCCCTGGCCGTGCGACGCGATGCAATCCTGGCCGTTGCGGCCTCATGGTCGGGGATGTCGTCTTGTCCTTATACGGAGCCGTGCCCACCAACGGAGCATCTGCCATGTATCGCCTGGTTGCGATCTTCGTAGTCCTGGTGTCGATCAGCGTCAGCGGCTGCACGACCCATACAGTCGGCGAGCTGAACCGGATGGGCCTGGATGAATACAGGAAGGTCCGGTACAGCGAAGCCAAGGCCTATTTCGAGCAAGCCTGGAAAATGGATCGGGAGCGGCCCGTGACCCTCTACAACCTGGGCCGCTGCGCCATGGCCATGGGTCAGCAGCGGTTCCGGCAGGGCCGGTTCGCGGCGTCTCTCCGCTATCTCGACGAGGCGATCCACTGGTTCGATTCAGCCATCGAGTCGTTTCCGGGCTATACCGATGCCCAGATCGCCCACGTGCAGGCCTTGGATCTTCAGGGCAAGTACCGCAAGGCTCTCCAGGCGGCCGAGTGGGCCGACACCTATGTCGGGCCGGGCGCAAAGCAGAAGCTTGTGCTGGCCGGGCACTATGAGCGCATCGGCGACCTGGACGAAGCGCTGCTCTGCTACCGTCAGGCCGCCGCCATTGAGTCGGACAACAGCTACGTGCGCGCCGAGCTGGGGCGTTTCTACGCCCGACAGGGCCTGACGTCTCAGGCTCGTGCCGAGTTTCAGCGAGCACAGGAGCTTCGGCCGACCGACCCCGACGTCGCGGGCGACCTGGCCAGGCTCGGCCCGGAGCCGGACGGCGACCAGGCCGAATAGAGTCAGTCGTAGAAAGACCCCCTCTGCCGTGTTTCCTGATGTGGACCAGTTGAGGTTCTATAGCTGTGTGCCGGGGGCACCGGCCGTACATGCCTATCCAGGAGCGTAGCAAATGACCATTCGACACGGTTTTGTAGCTGCTGTGGTGGCGAGCGTGCTCTTTGCGTCTGCTGCCAGGGGCGAGTGGATCCAGTTGCCTGCTTCGCGCGACGTGTGGCTGTCGGCCGTGGGCGAGGAGGTCGACCACAGCATGGGCAAGACGAACCAGCTCAAGCTGAAGATCTGGCAGGAATTTGCCCTGGTGGATTTCGACGTGTCAGCCGCCAAGGGGCGCCGGATCCAGGAAGCCCAGCTTTGGCTCTATCCGGTGGGTGATGCGGTGGTCGGCAAGGACCGCGGAACCGACCTGAGCTGGATCACCGTCTCCACCGTTAGTGCCGACTGGGTGGAGGGCGGCGCCGCCGAAAGCTATCAGAAGGATGCCGCTGGCCACGGCGCGACATTCAACGAGGCCAGCTTCGCTCTTCGCCCCTGGGCCTGGCCCGGCAGCAAGGTGTACGACGTTATCCTGGGCAATGGCAACAGCTTGCGATGCGACGCCCGATTGGAAAAGACCGAGGGCGGCTGGTTTAAGGTAAACGTCGACCCGCGCGTGCTCGAGGCGCTGGTGGCGGGTGCCAGCCATGGGTTGCTGGTGATGGATGGTGCGACCAGCGCCTATCAGAACAACTTCATCGCCAGCCGTGAGTCGGGCAAGGGGCCCAGGCTGGTCGTGAACCTGGGCGAAATGGATACAGCCTCGCCGTCTGGTGTTACCGGTTTGCGAGTCGCGCCCGCGCCGCATGCGGCCACGCCAACCCACGGTGCGCTGAAGGTGCAGTTCGAGTTGCCGGCGGATGCGACGGCGTTCCATGTCCGTCTCGATGGCGAGGTTGTGGCGCGGTGGCAGGTGCCCTTCCCGGGCAAACTTCGCGGGCCCATGGCGTTTGAGCTGATCGATCTACCTGCGGACAAGCAGGTCAAGGTCGAAGTTGCAGTCGCCGACGCGGCCGGCAACGTCTCGCCGACGGCCCCCGCCGATGGCCGAACGAGCAAGAAACTCTCGGTGCAGCCGCTGCCGGCGAGTTCGTGGCGACCCAACCCGGCCTCGCCTAGGCCGTGCGTGGGCAAGATGTGCGTCTGGGCGGCGCCGGCGCTGGTCAAATTCGATCCGATCAGTTGCCGCGTTCTGACGGATCCGGCAAGGAAAGGCTACGACCGGGCCAACGCCGTGTGGGACGCGTCGGCGGCGCTGATTCGCTTGGCGGCGGCACGGGCGGACATCGTCGCCTTCCAGTTGGCCGTCAAGGCGTTCGAAGGCAAGCTCGATTCGGTGAGGGTCGAGGTTGGCGACCTGAAGGGAGACGGGGGGACAATCCCCGCGTCCAACGTGAAGCTGTTCCGTAACTGGTATGTTAAGACGGGCGGTTGGTGGCACAGCGAGTATGCAGTGCCGTTGACTGGGTCCTTTAACATCCCCACGCCCGACAACAGGGTCCCGGACCAGCGCATGCAAGCGGTGACGGTCGACGTGTTCGTGCCCCGGACCACCAAGCCGGGCACGTATGAGGGTCCGGTGACCGTCGAGAGCGCAGGACTCACGCCGGTAGAACTGCGATTACAGATCCGCGTCCACGAGGCAGTGATCCCTGACGAGTTGAACTTCAATCCGGAGCTGAATTGCTACGGCGGGCCGGGCGACGCCGGCACGAAGCATTTCTTCGAGTCGCACCGTCTGGCGCACTACCATCGATGCACGATCAATCGGGTTCCCTACGGACAGGACGGCGTCGTCGATGAAGACATGATCCCCAAGCTGAGCGGGGCCGGTAAGGACATTCGCGTCGCGAACTGGTCGGACTTTGATCGTAGAGTTGGGCCCATCCTCAACGGCGAGGCGTTTCGCGGCAATCCGCGCGACGGCGTGCCCGTACGGACGTTCTACGTGCCGCTGTTCGAGAACTGGCCGGCGAACATCCACAAGCACTATCGCCCCGGCGCTCCCACAAGCGGCGACAACTGGCAGATGCGGCACGATATGATGGCCAAGCCGATCGACGAGGCGTTCGACCAGCAGTACAAGGACGCCATGGTGGCTGTGACTCGTCAGTACCTCGAACACTTCGAGCAAAAGGGCTACACGCGCACGGCCGTCGAGATGTACCTGAACAACAAGCCCGACGACGAGCGCATGGTTTCCACGGCCTGGACGCTCGACGAACCGGTGCAGGCGCTCGACTGGATGGCCCTTGCGTTCTATAGCCGACTGTTCCACGAGGGAATCAAGGGGCAGCAGACGGCGCAGTTCGTCTTTCGTGGTGACATCAGTCGACCCCACTGGCAGGGCAGCTTCATGGACGGGCGGATGGAATACATGTATGCCAACTCCGGACAGTTCGCCATGCCGCGTCTACTAGCCGACTGGAAGCGGCGAAACGATGGCGTGCTGTACTGCTACGGTGCGTGCAATTCGCTGGTCCGCGACAAGAAGCCGCTCAGCCATTACGAATCAGCGGCTTGGTGCATCAAGGCGTACGTGCACGGCTGCGACGGGGTGCTGCCGTGGCTGAGTCTGTTCGAGGGGGATGGTAAGCTGCTGACCGAGCCCGGCAGCGGGTATTACGGTCTGGACAACGGCCTGCTGATTGACGGGCAGCGCTTCGACGTGGCCCGAGTGGCTTCGTATCGCGTATTCGCCCTTCGCGAAGGGGCGCAGTTGGTCGAGTTGATGCGTCAGGTGGCTGCAAGCCGCCGGTACACCCGGACACAGATCGGGATGCTCGTCGAGCCGAAGGTGGCACTGGGAGCGGGCTTCAAACAGGCGTTCGCCGACGAGGCGGCGGCGGTATCCTTCGGCGACGTATCGGGCGACGCCTTCGTCGAGCTACGCGAGGCGCTGCTGACCATGTTGAGCAACCCGGCCGGTAGTCCTTAGTGCAACCCGGCTGGGGCGATGGCGGGCAGGTCGACGTTGATCGTCGCCGGCTGCGCACTGGCAGGGCCGAAGCTGATCACGTCGACCTCGTCGCCGGCGGTCACGCGGACCGTCAATTCGTCAAGTCGCTGGATGGCGGGTGCTTTCCCGCCCTGCGGCACGGGGTAGACCACCGCCAGGAATCGCCACGTGCGGTGCGCCTCTCGGGTCGTCAGCCACAGATTGTGCTCGGCGACGAACGGACGTTCTCGTCGGCCCCGACCGAAGTCCTCGGCGTAGTCTTCGCCGGTCAGTGGATTGCGAAAGCCGTCAGCCCCGCGCAGGTCCTGCACGTCGAGTTGACCCGCACCAAGCAGGTGGGCGACATGCACGCCGACGCCCCCGACGTTGTAGCGAAACGACCCGGTAGTCCGGTCCAGCTCCAGCGAGCCGTCGGGCAGGATGTGGTACAGCCAGCTCCACCGGGCGGGCCTGTCAGCGGCCAGATCGTCGAGGATCACGAAGTACTTCCTGCGAACGAACAAGACGTGGCGATTGACGCGCCGAACGTACGACAGGTCGCGCTTCTGGTAAACCTCCGACAGCCTGCCCCACCAGTGCCGCGGCTGGAACGGACGGCGCGGGTAGGCCAGCGTCGCGTCGCCGCACCAGTACGCGACACTGTCGTTAGGCGCGGCGAAGGCGATGATGCGGCTGTAGTAGGGGACCTCTTGCAGCCCGCCCGGTTGGGCCTGACCGAGCCCGTCGACCAGAATGGTGTTGTGGCTCATAGCGTGGAAGGCGTGGGGTTCGTAGTCGCTGCTGCCCGCGGCGTGTGACAGGTCCTGGCCGTAGCCGAAGATGTGGAACGAGTTATCGCAATTGAAGGCGTGACTGTATGCCCCGACAGGCCGGCAGGGAAAGATCATACCCACCCCACGGCGGTACGTGTCGGGGTCGGACGGCGGACCGCTGTGGGCCATCACCCACCCGGCGCGACCAAACAGTTGCACGCCGGGCTCCTCGACGCTCGGCGCGGGTGCCTCACGCCACAACGGCAGGGCGCACTCGATCCACGGTCGCATCATGTCAGCGCCAACGCTGCCGTAGTGCCGGTAGTTGGCCAGGAACCGACCGTCGCCGGTCAGAAACGCCAGCTTGCGATACGACTTGGCGTGACCGTCCTCGAAGTAGCTGCGGCGATTCGAGCCGTGGCCCCACGGGGCGTGCTGGATGCCCACCGGAGTCTGGGCGCGGTAAAAGGCGCCGACGCGCATGAGCCACGGATTCCTGCCGATGCCGAACTCGGGGAACACGCTATCGAGGTAACAGGCGGCGTTGACCATCCACGCGAGCTTGCTGTTGCCGTAGCCGGGCCCTTCGTTGGAGCCCGACTCCATCCCGTGTGACGAGCCGACACCGACCATGTAATTGACGCCCAGGTGGAAGCACTCGCGAGCATGTGCAGACTCTTGGTAGGCCGCGATGGCCGCGGGGAACGTGTCGTAGAAGCCTTCGATGCCGTGGCTGGCGCCGTCGGTCGACAGCGAATGTCGCCATACCTGCTGCTTGTCATCGCGCACCCGCCGCCATGCAAAATAGTTGACGAAATGATCGATCCGCCAGTCGAGTGAGTCGGCGAAGTCTCGCCGCTGCGGTTCGCTCAGGTCCTGGTACAGCCAGTCGTACAGCAGAGCGAGAAATTCGGTGGTCTGCGTGCTGTCCTCGTTGCTGTCGCCGCCGGCGCCCTCGGGTGACGCCCCGCCACCCTTGGGGTAGCGCGCAAAGCGGACGGCTCGTTCGAGCACCCCGGCGTACCTGTCGTCGCCGGTCACGCGCCAGCAGAAAGCAACCAAGGCCAGGTCGCCCGCAATCGTAAGGTAGCTGACGTCGGTCTTCTCGCGATCGCTCTCGGGCATGTGGGCCCACCACTTCGCTTGCAGAACGCGATCGGCTTCGGCCAGCATGCCCTCGAAGATCACGCGCGAGTCGTCGTGCGTCTCGACCAGTTTTCGCAGCTTCGGCAGCGTTTCCGCGTTGAACAGCATGCGCGGATGAGGCTTGGCGGCGAAGTCGGGCTTGGCCAGCGCCGAGCGATCCCATACCTCCGCGTCGCCGGGGAGCGTGAATGAGCGCACATCGCCCCAATGCGTCGGCGGACCCGACGCTGTGCGATCGCGGTAGCCGATGCGCCAGTAGAACGGGCCGGTCCCTTGCAGCGGGGCGATGGTGTTGTAAAAGTTGAACTCGGTTTCGACCTTCAGCACGTTGCTATCAAAGTCCCGATCGGCAGCGATCTGGAAGGTAAAGACATAGTCTCCGCCTTGCCCCGGCTCGGTGGGATGATATTGCCAGCGGAAGCGCGGCGGGTTGAGCGTGCAAACCTCACCGTCGGCAGGTGCAAAGTTTACCGCCCGGCTGAAGTGCGTGCGGGAATCGTCGGGCAATATCGCTTCGGAGCCGAAGCGAACGGGTGCGGCTGGCCGTGTAGAAGGCATGGACATCGGCATCTCACCTGTAAAAACAACTGCCAACACAATCGCGAAACGTATCAAGGGCCTCTCCTCAAACGGCGTGTACAACGGCCGATCATATGCTGCATGAGCTTTCGGATCGACGTTCCAGCAAGCATCATCCGAAGATAAAGGGCAATACCTCCAGGCTGTGGTCAAACTCGAAGTCGGCCAGGCCCTCCGATGTGGGCGCGCTCGAGCGCCGCAACGCTGCATCCCAGCCGGCGTCCTTGGCGCCGCGGATGTCCTTCTCAATATCGTCGCCGACGTAGAGGACCCGGGCTGTGTCGGTTAGTCCCGCCCGGCGCCGGGCCACGCGAAAGATAGCCGGGTCCGGCTTGGCCACGCCTTCGTCACAGGATATGACCATGAAGTCGAAGTACCGTGCCAACCCGACGCCAGCCAACGCTGTGTGCATGGCAAAGCCGGGCCAGGCCGTGTTGGCGATCAGGCCCAGACGGATTCCGGCGTCAGTGAGTTGGGCAAGCAGTTTGTGCGTGTCGGGGAAAACCCAGTGACGATATCGCGGGCCGGCGTAGGCGACGGTCACGATGGCTGTTTGCTCCGCGCTGAGGGGTAAGCCCAGTTGGTCAACCACGCGCAACAGAAACAGGTAGTAGCTGAAACGCGGCCCGAGTTCGCGCTCCATTGGCTCATAGAGCGTCTCGTGGGCCTGCTCGAGCCTGCTGGGTTCGGCATCGATGCCAAAGACGCCGAGCGCTGCCACCAGGCGATCGATCCGCTGGTCGATAACCTCCTGCATGGAGGGATTCCGCGCCGACGGATCGAACAGCGTTCCTCCCGAGTCGAAAAAAACGGCATCATACCGATACACGATCTACTCCACTGTAGTCCGGCACGCAGGTCAGGTTCGACGGATCAGTCATAGAACCCGTCGCGCGTCTGCTCGATCAGTTCGCTTACAGCCAGCACGTTGTCGAGTTTGGCGGTGACCGGGATCTCCTCGTGACCCAGGATCAGGCGTTGGTCGCCTTTCATCCGTTCCAGCAGGTCGGCCACGCGGACGCGCAGCTCACGGGCTTCGAGTGTCGTGTACGTGGTCGGGTCGACGCCACCCAGCAAAAAAATGTCGCCCAGGCGGCGGCGGATCTCGGATAGGTCGGCATCGCCCGTGGGCGGTGGTGTGATGGCCTCGATGCCGTCCAGCGGCACGTGGGCGATCACGTCCAGCATGTCCCGCAAGTGGCCGCACATGTGCACGATGAACACCTTACCGTGCTCGTGGCAGATGTCGGCGTAGTCCTTGAGATGATCGACCGCATACTCGGCATACATCGCCGGGCTGGTAAGTTTGCTGGAGGTGTCTTCCATGGGACGAACCACCCGTCCCGGGCCGGCAGCGGCGATACGGTAGTACTCCTTGTTACGCTTGTGAATCAGATCCATAAGGTCGGCCATCTCGTCGGGGTAGTCAAACAGGCCCATGAGCGTCGGCTCAATGCCCATGTCCCACATGATCAGGTGCATCAGCGGCGTGGCCGGGGCGTCGATGGTGGCCAAGCCCGTCTGGCCCACGCGGTCGATAACGGCCTGAGCCTGGTCATAGTCCGGTGTGTACTCGGGATCTTCGATCAGGGCCTTGTAGGGCTCAAAAGATTCAGGCCCCGCGATCAGGTGCCCGACGGTGTATTGCGTCTGCGCCGTCTCATCGGGCTGACGCCGATGGACGAGCCTGCCTTTAGGCGTGACGTAAGTGGTCGTCAGGGCTTGAGCGTCTTCGATCACCTCGACATTGCGCCACCGCTCGCGAACCGCCTTGAGGCGGGCGAGTTGGTCGGCGCCGATGACCTGATTGACGAAGGTCTGATCGTCCACACCCTCGGGCGCGGGCCCGCGCTGCTGGACGACCTTGCGGATGAAGCCGTCGTTCAGTTCGGGCAGCCAGGGCACGCGGTCGGGCGTTTGATCGGTCAGCAGGGCGTCGATTCGCTGTTTGGGGGTCATACGTCACTCCGGCAGGGGCGCACTCGATGCTCACCTCGCAGGGCTTGCAGCAGGGCTTGCGCCTTGTCCATGGTTTCATCATATTCGGCGAGGGGGTCCGAGTCAGCGACGACCGCCCCTCCGACGTTCAGATAAGCTCGACCGTTCTGCATCAGGATGGTGCGGATGACGATGTTGAGGTCCATGCCGCCGCCTGCGTCGAAGTAGCCGATCGCCCCCGAGTAGACCCCGCGGGCCACCGGTTCGAGTCGGTTGATGATTTTCATAGCCTCAACCTTCGGCGCGCCGGTCATCGATCCGCCGGGAAAGCACGCGCGCAGCAGGTCGACCGCATCGCATTCGGGCCGCAGCCTTCCGCGAACGGTCGAGACCATCTGAAACACACTGGCATACGCCTCGATGCTCATGGCGTTTTCGACTCCGATGGTCCCAAACCGGCAGACGCGGCCCAGATCGTTGCGCAGCAGATCGACGATCATGGCATTCTCCGCACGGTCCTTCTCGCTGTGGGCCAGTTCGTCTCGCAGGCATCGGTCCTGTTGAGGTGTCAGACCGCGCGGTCGGGTGCCCTTGATGGGCCTGGCTTCGGCCCACCCGTCGGGGCGAAGGCGCAGGAACCTCTCGGGCGAGGCACACAGGATCGTTGCCTCCGGTAGGCGAAGATACGCGGCGAACGGCGCGGGATTGATCCGGCGAAGGTGGCAGTACAGCGCCCAGGGATCGCCGGTGTACTTGACGTCGAGCCGATGGGTCAGGCAGATCTCGAAAGCGTCGCCCGCGGCGATGTGGTCCTTGGCCGTCCGCACCAGTTCGCCGTAGCCGTCCCGGTCAAAGAAGGCCCCCACCGGGCCTTGGGCTACAGCCTGCGGGCCGGTCGGCTCGCCTGGTGCGTCGGGTTCGAAGTGTCGCACACGGTCGAGCAGCGCGGCCGCCGTTCGGCGCGCCCGGCTGCGCGCCTGATCGGCATGGTCAGCCTGGCCCAGGGCGCACACGTAGGAGCGATTCGTATCGTGGTCATGTGCCAGCAGCGAATCGACAACCATCAGGCAGCCGTCGGGCAGATCCACATCCCGCCGAGCGGCTGGTGGCACGTTCTCGATGAAGTGCAACAGTTCGTAGCCAAGGTACCCGACCAGTCCTCCGCCAAACGGCACCTCGTGCGGCTGCGCGGACTCGGTCTGCTGCGGTGGTGACCGGTGCGCAAGCCAGCGATGCAAGAGCAGGAAGGGATCGGCGGCGAATCGCCGCATCCTTGGCGGCTCAATCGGGAGACCGTCAGCGGCTCGATGGTGGATGACGGTCACCTCGCCAGGGGCACCGAGGACGTGTCCCGCTTGGCGACGGAACATCAGCACGGCGGCCGGGTCGCCGCCGACGAAGGAAAACCGGCCCAGCCGACCTTCATTCAGTGCACTATCAAGAAAAAAGCAGTATTCCGCGCCGTCCCACATCCGGACGTAGCGACGGATCGGCAGCGCCAACTTGACCGGCTGCACGACAACTACCGTCGCAGGGGTCTGCCTCGTCTTGGCGGTTTCGGCTGCAAGCGCCATCGATCTTCACGATGCCTGCTACAGCGCCATCCCCAGCCAATCGATCTCGTAGGCGCCTCGATTCTGCCACGGCCCGGCCGGATCGATCAAGGCCAGGCGGCCTACCGTAGCATCGTGCGGGCCGTATGAATCCAGAACCAACTCGAACTTGCTGATGGCCTGCCGCTTGTCGCCCAGGATCAAATGCGCCAGCGCTTCCTGCTCCGGGGCACGGTAGGGGTCCCATCCGCACGTCTCACCCCGGAGGTTGCCGCGGCGACGCTTGCGGAAAGACATGGTGATTCTGACCGACTCAAGCATCTGTTCGGCCAGTTGACGTGCGCCGGCTCGCCGCCCGATTCGAAGGTTCGCCAGCGCGCCGCAGAATATTTCGATCGGGCTGATGGCGCCCTCGCTCCAGCCGACCGGAAACCGGCGGTTGGCCGCCTGCTCCCACAGCTCCTGTGCAGCCGACCAGCGACCGCGGGCCCATTCGGTCAGGCCCAGTCCGTACAGGACATGGGCGTCGTTACCCCGGTGGGATCGTGCATGGCCCATAGTCGGCGGCAGACGCAGCGACGCACGGAAGTGCTTCTCGGCCTGTTCCAGTCTGCCTTTCTTCATAGCCAGACGCGCCAGGGCAGAGTGGCACTCGTAGAAGCAGAGCTTGAGCGTTCGTTCGCCCTCCCACGGGCTGAACTCATTGCGGGTCATGACCTCGATCGATTCGGCATAGCGCCCCACGTCACGCAAAGCTACGGCCAGAAGACGAAGGATCTTGTCGCACTTGGGTATACGCGTCAGCGCGCGTTTGAGCATCGCCACACGCTCCCGCAATCGGCCGAGATGGCAGAGCACCAGCGACGCTTCCTCGACCAGGTGAGAATCGTTCGGTTCAACGGCTAAGGCCACCCGATAGTGTTCCCAGGCTTCCTTGCTTCGCCGATCGCGGAACAGCAGGTAACCCAGATTACGTCGCGCGCCTGCCAAACGCGGCTCGCACCGTACGGCCCGTCTCCAGTATGTCTGGGCGGCAGTACGGCCCATCTGCCGGTTCGACAGACATCCGCGCCAGTAGAGGAAACGCCCGCTTTTCGGCCGCTGACGGCACGCCCAGTCGAGTACCCCAATCGATTCCCAGCGGTGGGGCGCGCCGGCAGCCCAGTCGGCTTCGGCTGCCCGATCCAGAACCTGCGACGATTCGGCCGGCGATTCCTCTCGAAGCCACCAGGCGAGCGTCACCAGCAGCATCGGTGATTGGGCAAACGGTTTTTCCTGAATCGTGCGGCGTAGCAGGATTGAGGCATCTTCCACGGCGCCGAGATGCGCTAGATCCCAGGCAATCTCCAGGAACCAGTCTGCGTCGCCGGAGCAACGGTCGATCACGGTTTGCCATGCGGACCGCGCTGCGGCATCGCCGTCGGCCAGCAGCCAAAGCTCAGCGTCAAGCCCCGGATGTGCGGGCCAGCGCTGCTCGAGACGATCCAACTCCGCCTTGGCGCCGCGCAGGTTGCCGGCCATGCCCAACAGACGTGCACGCAGCAAACCCACCGCAGGATCGTCCGGGGCATGTTTGGCCAGGCGCGAAACGGTGACAAGAGCGGCATCGATCCTGCCTTGTCGGGCCTGACAACGGGCCGCACCCGTCAGGGCTCGGGTCTGTAGCTGCTTGGACTTTGCGGCTTCACGATACGCCACTTCGGCCTGGCCGATGTGCCCCAAACGCGTCAATACGTCGGCGAGCGTGGCGTGCCATCGAGCATCGCGCCGCGCCGGCCGAACTTTCTGCAAACCGGCCAGAGCTTGCTCGTGCTCGAAGCGACGCAAATGCAGTTCGGTGCCGGCCAGAGCAAGCTCGAGTGGGTCCGACTTCTGGCGGCGGGCCTGCCTGAGGAGTCGCTCGGCCTCGTTGTCGCTGTTGAGATCCAGGTGCATGCGGGCCTTGCCGACCGCGTCCTTGGGCAACGCGTCGAGCCGAGCTTTCTTGAACGCGTTTCGTTCAACCTCGTCGGCCTGCTCAGCCGGCTGAAGGTCGCCTTCCAGCAGGACCTGGCGACCGCGACGCACCACGGCGCGCATAGGCTGCTGTTCAGGCCAGGTGGGCAATCCAATGACCTTGCACTGCCCCGGCACAAGACGCAGGGATCGACTCAGCAGCGTCTTGCGGCCGGCTATCACCTCCAGCTTTGCGTTGGGCACAGGTACGGGGCTAAGCAGTCGCAGTTCGGGTGCCGCCGGTTTGGCCTGCCGTGTCGAGACGCCCACTGCCATCGACTCCGACGCTGCTGCGATGTCGCCGGTGCGGGCGATCGGGTACCACGTCTCGCTGAATGCGAGGGATTGTGCCGGCTCCATGCGATCGACCATGCCCTGGTTGTGTTTCAGGCCGGCCTGGATCTCGCCGTAGTGCCCGCCGTTCATGCCGAATATGCGGGACCAGATCAGCCCGTCTTCGCCGTGCCCCCAGGAGAAAAACTTCTTACCGGGCATGACCTCGGGGTCGGCCACGTGCACCACGCCGTGCCCCCTGCCGTGGTCGTAGCCGCCGAACCACGACTGACCTTGCGCAATGGCGAACAGATCGGAACTGTGCAGCCGGCTGCGGTACCAGGTGTAGTCGCGCCCTTCGGCGACCGGAAACGGGATGACATCCCCACGAACGTCACCCATGGTGGCTCGCACCTGCATGCGAAACTCGTGGCTCATCCACACCGCCGCGTTGGCCCAGTACATGTAGCCGTAGGGCACATCCGTCGGGTTGGCCAATCGCGTGTGCACGTGCAGTCGCGCGTCGTCGGGATGCAGCGTGAAATCGACTTCCCAGTGCATGCGCGTACACCAATGGTACGCCGCGATGCTGATGGTGGCCGACCCATCCGGGCCCCGTTTGCACGCCCACTGCACCGGCCAGGCCGTGCTGACCGTGTGACCGCGCGGGAAATTGCACTCCAGACCGAGCGGATACCACGCTCCGCGAAGGTGGACACGCCCGTAGCGGAGCAGTTCAGGTGTGACAAAGCACTCCTGTCGGTTGGTTCGGTCGAACAGGCTATACAGGTGGGCACCCAGCTCGGGGATAATCGTGGCCCGCAGGTAGCGGTTCTCGACGGTGACAGAACGATAGCGCCGCGTGACAGGACGAAATGTCAGTGCGTCGGTCCGGGTGTAGGGGTAGAAGCCCAGCCAGCCGCCAACGTTCATCGTGGTCAGTCGGGTAGCCGGGGCGGGGGGACAAATGCGTACCGCTTGAGAACTCTGGCGTAGGGCCACCTGGTCGGACATCGTGCACAACTCCGCAAGAAGAACTCGACATCAGGATCCGATGAGTCCGCAGTCACAACACGTGGGCGGGCCCTCACCGGCTACAAAAGCGGGCTTCTTACCATAATCGACGATGTGGCGAAACCCTGCCCGGCGCTTCAATCGCCTATTTTTCCGTATCAGACCCCGTCGGGTGGGGCCCCAGTGTCACGATCGAAAGACGATCGCGCCGGTGCCGCTCGAGATAGTCCCCCACTTGCTTGATGCCGACCTGGCTCACCTGGTCGAGCTTCTGGTCGATAGGAACCGGACGCCCGTAATAGAACAGGTCGTCGGCCAGTTCGGCGGCGAGGGCCATGGTGATCTCGCCACGAGTGCGTGTCCGCGTGACGATCCCAATGATTGCACGCTCCAGCTCATCTGAATGAAGATCATCCGTCAGACGGTCGACTTCGCGCATGAGCACCGCCAGAGTCTGCTCGCACCGGTCGGGGCTCGTCGACGCACCCAGATGAACCATGCCGGCGCCTCGCGGGTGTTCGTGCCAGGCGCCCACCCAATAGACCAGCCCGAGCTTCTCACGTACCTCTGTAAACAGCCTGCCACTCATGCCCCCGGCCAGGATGCCCAGGATGACGCGCTCTACGGGGAAATCCGGATCGGTGATGGGCACGCCGGGCCAGCAAATGCTGATGTACTGCTGCTCGAGTTGCTTCGGAACATGTATGGTGGCGGGCGAGAACGTCGCCTCAAAGGGATCTCGGCCGGCTGGTACGGATGGCCCGAAGCCGCTGAAGACCTGCTCCAGCAAACCCGTCGTCGCCTCGACGTCGACAGGCCCGGCCACTGCAACCTGGAGCCTTGCAGCCGAGAAGGTGCTCGCCCACTGGCTCCTGATATCATCCGGCCCGATCGCTGAGAGGGTTTCCTGCTCGCCGAGCGGGTGCCTGCCGAGCCGGGGGCCGTACGCCTGGCGAGCCTGGACCTTGCGCAGCAACTCGATCGGTTCATCCTGAAGGCCGTCCAACTCCTGGCAGGCCAGTTCGACTGCGGTGCGGCATGCCTGATCGGGAAACGTCGGGCTGCGCAGCATCTCGGCATGGAGCTGCACCACTTGCGGCAGATACTCCGGCAGACTCAGGGCGCGAAAACCGAACGACTCCCGCCCCACCCACGAGTCGCGCCGCACCCCCAGACGGTCGAAGGCGTCGGCCAGCCCGCGCGCGTCGTGACGGTCGGTGCCCTTGTCGAGCGTCTGCTCGATCAGATGGGCCAATCCCAGCTTTTCGGCCGGGTCGTCGGCCACGCCTGAAAGCATCTGGAAGTGAATGGCCACGGTGCGACGCTGGGGCAGCAGTTCGGCCGCGAACTCCACGCCGCATTCGAGGGTTCGGTGCACGTATTGACTCATAAGGGATACGGGCCGGCGCGTCGGGATACGGCGCCTGTGTACGGGGTGCCCCCCGTTAGTGCTCGACCGGCTCGCCGAGCTGGGGGGTCAATTCCGTGAGCTTCTCCTTGAGCAGTCGGGCGTCGACCGCTTCCACGATAAGCCTCAACAGCGGCTCGGTGTTGCTGGGTCGCACGTTGAACCACCAGTCTTCGTACTGCACCGTGGCGCCGTCGAGGAAGTCGACCTCGCCATCGCTGTACTTTTCGGCCAGCGCACGGACCGTGCCATCCTTGTCGTCGTTGCTGAAGTTGCGCTCGCCCGAGCCGGCATATCGCTGGAGCGGCTTGACCAGCGAAGCGAGCGACTTGCGCTGGCCGCCCAGCACGTTGACCGAGTGGACGAACGCGAGGAACCCGCTATCGCAATACCAGTTATCTCGGAAATAGAAGTGCCCGCTGACCTCGCCGCCGAAGACGGCCTTGGTGTCGGCGAGCGTCTTCTTCATGAAGGCATGGCCGACCCGTTCGCGCCGCGGGACGCCTCCGGCAGCCTCGATCTCCTCACGAACCACACGGCTGGAACGCAGGTCGTACACAATCGTCGAGCCGGGGTGCTGCTCGAGGAAGGTGCGAGCCAGCAGCGCCGTCATGGTGTCGCAACGCACAATCTTCCCTTTGCTGTCGACAAACACGCAGCGATCGGCATCCCCGTCGAAGCAGATACCCATATCGGCTTTCCGCCTGAGTACCTCCTTCTGAAGTTGGGCCAGGTTGGCGTCCACCAGTGGATTGGGATCGTGCACGAACTCGCCCGTCGTTTCAGGGTTGATCACGGCAGTATCCAGATGTGCGGCATCTGCGAATAGCACGTCGAACCACTTGCCGGCCATCCCGTTGGAGGCGTCGATGACAACCTTGAGGTCCCGCGTTGGCTGAAGGAACTGGCGTATGAACGCCTTGTACGGTTGCGTTAAATCCACCTGACGCAGGGGGCCGGTCACCCCCGTCTCGTGTCGCGTCATCGCCATGGCGATGCGAGCGACCTCCTGCAAGCCGGTGTCCTGCCCGATGGGTCGACCGCCTTTGCCGCATATCTTAAAGCCGTTGTACTGGGCAGGGTTGTGGCTGGCGGTCGTCTGCACGCCACCGCAACAGCGCAGGTGGTTGACGGCGAAGTAGATCTGGGACGTATCGATCATGCCGACGTCGATGACGCCCGCGCCGGCCGCCCGAAGGCCCTCGATCAGCGCCCCCGCCAGTGCGGGGCTGCTCTTGCGCATGTCGCGCCCGACCACCACGCTGTTGAGTTCCGGGTCGGACCGGTCGTATCCGGTCAGCGCGCTTCGGAGAAACTGGGCGGTGGCGTGGCCAATGCGCCATGCGAGTTCCTCGTTGAGCGGCTCGGGGTAGACTCCGCGAATGTCATTTGCCTTGAAGACCTCTGCATTCGTGCCCTGTACTCCATGGCCACCGGAGGGATGGCCTTCAGCGCCCTGATCATCGCTGAACGGGCAACCGTGGCACTTGGGATAGCTGGCGCGTCGCCTGCCCAGGCATATGGCATCGGAGATCCTGACCTCCTCCTCACCAGGGCAGAAGCGATAGTAGTTGGACGGTTTCTGCATCGGTAACCTTTCCGCCCGCTGGACATACAACTTAACCACAGCATCCTAGCGGCCAGCCCTCGGCAAGCAAGCGCGAAACACATGCCCGCACGGCGCAACGAACCCCACGGCGTAGGATTCATAGTCTCCTGCGCGCCGATCTGCTTGAATTCGAGCGCAGGGACTGCTAGGGTTTGCAGGATTTAGGGCCGGGCGCGGGGTGGACCCGGGGTACGTCCCCCCGTGGATTGAGCGAGAATGCCCAGACGAAATGATATTCACAAGGTTCTGATCATCGGCTCCGGGCCCATTGTCATCGGGCAGGCCTGCGAGTTCGACTATTCCGGTACGCAGGCGTGCAAGGCCCTGCGCGAGGAAGGGTTCCGCATCGTGCTGCTGAACTCGAACCCGGCCACCATCATGACCGACCCGGAGATAGCCGATCGCACATACCTCGAGCCGATCATTCCCGACGCGATCGACAAGATCCTGGCCCGCGAGGCCGACCTCGGCGACCCGGTCGACGCGATCCTGCCCACCCTTGGCGGGCAGACGGGGCTGAACTGCGCCGTTCAGGTCGCCGACCGGGGGATTCTCCAACAGTACCACGTCGCGATGATCGGCGCGACGCGCAACGCGATCCACAAAGCCGAGAACCGAACGGAATTCAAGGCCGCGATGGAGCGCATCGGCCTCGATGTGCCTTGCTCGGGGATTGCCACCTCCTACGATCAGGCCCTGGACGTGCTGGAGGGGGTGAAACTGCCCTGCTGCATACGACCTGCGTATACCCTCGGAGGTACGGGCGGCGGCTTCGCCCACACCCGTGAGCAGTTCGAGGCCATTGCCAAGCGAGGGCTCGAGTACAGCCCGATCAGCGAAATTCTCGTCGAGGAGAATCTCTGGGGCTGGAAGGAATACGAACTGGAGGTGATGCGCGACAGGGCCGACAACGTCGTGATCGTCTGCTCGATCGAGAACTTCGACCCCATGGGAGTCCACACGGGCGACTCGATCACCGTGGCGCCCGCCCAGACGCTGACCGACAAGGAATACCAGAGGATGCGGGACGCGTCGATCGCCATCATGCGGGAGATCGGCGTCGAGACGGGAGGCAGCAACATCCAGTTCGCCGTGCACCCTCAGACGGGGCGCATGGTCGTCATCGAGATGAACCCGCGCGTGTCGCGAAGCTCGGCCCTGGCGAGCAAGGCCACGGGCTTCCCCATCGCCAAAATCGCAACCAAACTGGCCATCGGCTATACGCTCGACGAGATTCCCAACGACATCACGAGAGAGACACCCGCCTGTTTCGAGCCGACCATCGACTACGTGGTCACGAAGATTCCGCGGTGGACGTTCGAGAAGTTCCCCGAGGCCGACGAGACCCTCACCACGCAGATGAAGAGCGTGGGCGAGGCGATGAGCATCGGGCGGACGTTCAAGGAATCGCTCCAGAAGGGCATTCGCTCGATGGAGATCAAGCGCTTCGGGCTCGGGCTGGACGGCAATGATTTGTGGCTGCGTGCGGCACGCGCGGGGCGGGCGAACGGGTCGTCGCCCTCGGCGACGGCTTCACCCGCCGCGGATCGCGGCGAGACGTTGATGGGACGCCGAAGCGGCGAGCCCGAGCCGGACTGGAAGGAAGAGGCGGCCACCGCCTGGCCTATACCCGACGAGTCGCTGATCGATAAGATCCGGCACCCCTGCCAGGGCCGACTCTACTACATTCGCTATGCCTTCAAACAGGGATGGAGCGTCGAGCGGGTCTGCGAGCTGTGTCACATCGATCCGTGGTTCCTGGAGAACATCAAGCAATTGGTGGAGTTTGAGGACGAGCTTTGCCGCTACGCTCGAGTCGACGACGTCCCCGAATCCGTCTGGCAGCAGGCCAAGCAGTGGGGCTACAGCGACGTGCAACTGGCAGAGGCGTGGTCGACGACGCCCCAACACGTGCGCGCCGTCCGTCAGCGCCTCGGCATCGAGCCGGTGTACAAGCTGGTGGACACCTGCGCCGCGGAGTTCGAGGCCTACACGCCATACTACTACTCCACCTATGAGGCACCTGCATTGCAGGTGAGCCCCGGCAAGATATCGGTCGGAAGCGGCGCCGAATCGTTGGCCCGGGTGGTCGACGATGAGATTCGCGTTTCGGATAGACCGAAGGTGATCATTCTGGGCGGCGGGCCCAATCGAATCGGGCAGGGCATCGAGTTCGACTACTGCTGCGTCCACGCGGTGATGGCAGCCGGCGACGAGGGGTACGAGACCATCATGGTCAACTCCAACCCCGAGACGGTCAGCACCGACTATGACACAAGCGACCTGCTCTTCTTCGAGCCGCTGACACACGAGGACGTGCTGTCCATCTGCGAGCGCCTCAACGGCGGCCCGCTGGCGGTGCCGGACGGCGCCCCGGGCGGACTGCTCAAAGGAGTGATCGTTCAGTTTGGCGGGCAGACGCCGCTGAACCTTGCCCAAGGGCTAAAGGACGCAGGGGTGCCGATTATCGGCACGCCGCCCGAGAGCATCCACCTGGCCGAGGACCGCGAGCAGTTCCAGAGAATCATCGAGGAACTGGGGATCGTGCAGCCGCCTAGCGGCATCGCGGTCGATGCCGACCAGGCCCGCTACATCGCCGGGCGGATAGGCTTTCCCGTACTGGTCAGGCCTTCCTACGTACTGGGCGGCCGGGCAATGGAAATCTGCGACGACCAGGCGGCCTTGGATCGGTACATCGGTCAGGCCCTGCAAGCCACCGATCGCACGCCCAGCGACGCCCGGCAGCACCCGATCCTGATCGACCGGTTCCTGGCCGATGCGATCGAGGTAGACGTCGATGCCGTGGCCGACGGGCAACGCTGCGTAGTCGCCGGCGTGCTGGAGCACATTGAGGAGGCGGGGGTGCATTCCGGCGACTCCGCGATGACACTCCCGCCGTACTCGCTGTCGCCAGCGATCATCGACCAGATCAAGGACGTCACCGTCAGGCTGGCGATGCGGATCGGCGTCCTCGGCCTGATGAACGTGCAGTATGCGGTCAAGGAGGGGCTGATTTACGTGCTGGAGGTCAACCCGCGGGCCTCCCGTACCGTGCCATTCGTCAGCAAGGCGACTGGCGTGCCCTGGGCCAAGATCGCAACCCGCATCATGCTGGGCAGAAGTCTCGATGAGCTGCTGGCCGAACTGGACCTGTCCGACGCTCCCTGGCCGACACACGTGAGCGTGAAGGAAAGCGTGTTCCCGTTCAACAAGTTTCCGGGCGTAGACGTAATCCTAGGGCCGGAGATGCGAAGCACCGGCGAGGTCATGGGTATCGACCCGGATTACGGCATTGCCTTTGCCAAGAGCCAGATGGCGGCGAACTGTCCGCTGCCGGCAGGCGGCACGGTTTTCATCAGCGTCAACGACCGCGACAAACCAGCCATCATTCCGGTGGCGCGGCAACTGCTGGAGGCGGGATTCAACCTCATCTCGACCGTGGGCACGCACAGGGCGCTGACCTCCGCGGGAATCCCCTGCCGCCTGGTGCCCAAGATCAGCCAGCAGAAACACCCCAACATGCTGGACCTGATCGAGATGGGCACTGTGCAACTGCTGATTAACACACCCACAGGCAAAGGGCGGGACACGGACGAGGGCAAGCTGCGAGCGGCGGCCGCCTTGCACAACGTGCCGTTGGTGACGACATGGACCGGCGCCCGGGCTGCGGCCAATGCGATCGCCGCCCTGCGGCGCCGGGGCTGGGAGGTGCGGGCGTTACAGGACTACTACCGTTAGGGCCCCGATCGGGTGCTTCGGGCAGCTCAAAGATCGCTCAAGACGCGCAACATGAGAGTCGATCGATACTTAGAGCGCCTAACATAATGGATTTTCAAGTATCCGATGGCAGATCAACACGCAGCCGATGATAAGAAACGCCTGGTGGATGTCGAGACGACGTTCGTAACGGATTCGCAGGCGGCGGAACTGATGCAGCCAACTCAA
>DATKUK010000005.1:0-52488 GCA_035530655.1 Phycisphaerae bacterium | reverse complement strand
CCTGGACGCCCTTCGCTACCTCTCGTCACGCGATAAGTAGTACGTGGCGGGTTTGGCGACAGGGATACGAGAGTGGACGATCAAACGGGGCAATGGATGGATCGTCTGCGCGGTGGGGGGTGATCGCGGTGTTTGCCTGTTATTGCGAGGAGCGGGGCACGTGTGGACTCTATCACCCACAAAAAAACATGCCCGGGCCGACCGCGGCGGGCTTGAGCATGCCACCCGAGAATCTGCGCGGCCGGCCACACACCCATTCACATCAGAGAAGACACTGTTCAAGAACAGTTCGACAAGGCTCACTGCCTGAAGGCAGTGGCACACGGCGATGACCACACACCCACGCAACGATCCGACCAGTACGTTCAACCCGCAGGGCCCACGCGCCGCCCCGTCACCCGACTTTTCAGATCCGTCAGCCATTCGTACGGAATCCGACAAGTGGAGAACCCCACAGACCGGGGACTTCTGCCCATCGGCCCGTGGAAATCCGACCCGCCTACCATCAGCAAGCCATATCGCTTAGCCAGATCCATACACGTACGCACATCCTCGGGCCGATGGTCTGGATGGTAGACCTCAATCGCCTCCACCCCCAAGTCGACCAGCCCAGACACCACCTGGTTCAGCTCGGCAAGGGTCTGACAGCACAGTTGTGTCGGATGGGCCAACGCCACCACGCCGCTCGCCCCCCGAATCATCCGGACCGCCTCCGCGGCCGACAGCTTTTCACGAGAGACGTAAGCTTCTGCCCCCTTCGCCAAGTACTTGGTGAACGCCCGCTTCAGCGTCCGTACACATCGGCTCTGAACCAGCGCCCGGGCGATGTGCGGCCTGCCCACCACCTCGCCGCAGGCAATCTGACGCACCTGCTGGTGGGAAATGTCACAGCCCAGACCGATCAAGTGGTCAATGATCCTACGGTTCCGCACGTCTCGCGCCTCGACGAGTCGCCGACAGGCTACGACAAGATCGCTATCACCCGCGTCGAAGTAATAGCCCAACAGGTGCATCACCCCCGGATCGTATGTCACACTGAACTCGACGCCCGGCACGAAATCGACCCCATGCGCCCTGGCCGCATCCGACGCCTCGGCAAGACCGGCGGTGGTGTCATGGTCGGTCAACGCCACAGCCGCCAGATGCCCCTCCGCCGCTCTCGCCATCAACTCAGCCGGCGTCAGCAAACCATCCGACGCGCTGGAGTGCAGGTGCAGATCAATCCAATGTCCCGTTTCGGGCGTCTCGCCAGCCACTACCACCTCTTCGACTAGGCCTCCTGGAACAGCGGAGTCGACAGATACCGCTCACCAAACGAAGGCAGAATGACCACGATCAGCTTGCCCTCGCTTTCCGAGCGGCGCGCCACCTGATCGGCCGCACACAACGCCGCCCCCGAACTGATCCCGCACAGCAGACCTTCCTGCCGAGCAGCCCGTCTGGCCCACGCGAAGGCATCATCATTGGCCACCCGAACTACTTCATCGACGATCTTCAAATCAAGAATATCCGGGATAAACCCCGCGCCGATGCCCTGTATCTTGTGCGGGCCGGGCTTGAGTTGCTGCCCCGCACGAGTCTGCGAAATCACCGGAGAGTCGCCCGGTTCGACGGCGACACACCGGAATGAGGGCTTCCTGGCCTTGATGGCCTGCCCGATGCCCGTAATCGTCCCCCCGGTGCCCACACCCGCCACCACCACGTCCACCGCACCGTCGGTATCGCGCCAGATCTCCTCCGCCGTCGTCTCACGATGGATTCGCGGATTGGCTGCATTCTGAAACTGCTGCGGTACGAAGCTCTTGGGCGTGTCTTCCGCCAGCTCTGCCGCCCGACGAATCGCCCCGGGCATTCCCTCGGCGGCAGGCGTCAGAACCAACTCGGCTCCCAGCGCCTTGAGGAGAATTCGTCGCTCCATCGACATCGACTCCGGCATCGTTAGCACGAGCTTGTACCCCTTCGCGGCACACACGAAGGCCAAGGCAATACCCGTGTTGCCGGACGTGGGCTCGATGATCGTGGTGTCCTTGTTGATCTTGCCGGCCCGTTCAGCCGCCTCGATCATTGCCACCCCGATGCGATCCTTCACGCTGGCCAGGGGGTTGAAGTACTCCAGCTTGGCATAAACGGTGGCCCCGCTGGAGATAATGCGGTTGATTCGCACCAACGGCGTATTGCCGACCGTCTGGGTCACGTCGTCGTAGAGTCTGGCCATTGTACAACTCCTGTAAGCTCGCCGATCGCGAACACGAGTATCTGTTAAGCCCGATTTCGCCGAGTATATGGATGCGCGGTTTCGTCAGTCAAACCACCGTCACGCCAAACCGAAGCACCCGGCGGACGCCTCCGGGCCGCCGCATAAAGCCTGCTGGACGCCAATGCAGTGCCCAAGTTGCATCCGCGCCGGGCCGATCGGGCCACGGACTGCCGCCATGTGCGACAGCATGGTGCAGGAGAGCAGGTGAGTCGCCTTCGCACGCTAACGTCTGATAAAGACGGGATTAGCATCATCATGTGCATCGTACACGCAGGCCGCAAGCAGCCGGCTGATTCACAAGTCGAGCCCTGCGTGTGAGCAGTCGGCAAGCAACTTCAGAGCCTTTCAGCCGCCCAGGCCGAGGGAAACCCGCGCTGGGTGCGTCTGGAGCTGCTTGACGTCTGGACAGTGCTAAATCTTCCGCTTACAATATGTTACCAGAGTTTGCGGGCCGTAAAGGAGGAGGGGAAGAAGCAAGTATGCGCGTGCATCGCGGCGCAGTCCGGACGGGAAACAGGAGACGCTCGCCTGCCCCACACAAGGCACATGGCCGAAGCTTCCCGCTGATATCAGATCGCATCTTCCTGCGAAAGCAGGAGGTGGTGCAGCCGAGTTCGGGTTCGCCCCGCCGGAGTTCCCCCGTCGGGGTCCCGCGGTGACACATCATTCGATGGCGCCACCAAGCCGCTGTGGCGCTCTCGGCAGCAGGAGGGCACAGAGGTTGGGCCGACCACCACAGACCCTCTTTTTCCTCGGCGTCTCGACGCTGCTGGTCTGGCTGTTGCCCGGAGCCGCTACGGGTGCGGACTGGTACGTGGATGCCTCCGCACCGGGCGGCGGTGATGGCTCTGTCTCCAGCCCGTTCCAGACCATCCAGCAGGGCCTGGATGCGGCCTTTCCCGGCGACAGCGTGATCGTTCGCGCAGGCACTTACACACTGACCAGCACCCTCAACTTCCCCCGCAGCGGCACGGCGTCGGTCCCCATCACGCTTAAGGCCTTCGACGGGGAGTACGTGCTGGTCGAGCGCAGTCCCGGCGCCAACATCTACGTGATCCAGACCTCCCGCAGCTATATCACCATCGAAGGCATCGTGTTTGACGGCAACTACGGAACCACCAACGGCATGCTGCGGTTCGACGCCGGTGGCCACCACCAGACATTCAAGAACTGCGAGATTCGGCGCCACGGCAACCACATGGTGCGGCTGGACTGCGACGACTTCCTCATGGAGGACTGTTACATCCACCACGCCATCAACGTCTCGCCGACCGTCGACGCCCACTGCCTCCACAGCCAGACCGGACACCGGCATACGTTCCGCCGGTGCGAGGTGGCCTACGCCACCGGTGACCTGTGGCAAGGGTCGCGTGACGGCCAATGGACCGACATCGTATTCGATCAGTGCGACCTGCACATCGAGCCGGCCGACGGCGACTCCAACGGCATTACCCCTGGCGTGCTTATCACCGAAAACCACGTGGACACCAAGGCCGACACCGGGGGTGCGTGGGTCAGTCTCAACGTTACGGTCAGCAACGGCATCGTACGGGGCAGCCGGGCCAGCCGCGTCAGCACCGGCGGCGCGCTGAACCTCAAGGACCGCTGTCAGGGATTCGTCATCGTCGGCAACCTCATTTATGACAACAGGGTTGCCTTCCGCCTCCGTTATCCCAGCACCGATTACCTGATCTACAACAACTTCGTTTACGACAACGACGTCGCATTCCGCCTGGAGGACGGCATCAGCGGACTCGACATCCTCAACAACACCTTTTACGACAACGCGCAATCCGTCCGCGAGGACGGCGGCGCTCCCGGCAACCTGACCTTTCAGAATAACATCTTCGTACTCAGTCTCGCTCAAGAGTCCGGCAACTGGTGGGGCACCTACACCAACAACCTGTTCTTTCAGGTGGGCGTGGGCTGGTCCGATCCCAATGCCGTCGTGGCCGACCCGGTGTTTGCCGACCGTGCAGCCTTCAACTTGCACCTGACCGCCGACTCGCCCGCGATCGATACGGGCATCACCCTACCCGAGGTATCCGACGATTTTGACGGGACCACCCGGCCAACGGGCACGGCGTATGACCTGGGCGCCGACGAATATCAGCCTTCGCTGGCAGCAAGCGAGCCGCCCGCAGACGGTACGCTGCCCAAGACCCAGAACAATCTGATCGTGCTGACCTTCGATGGGCCGATCGGGCTGCCTTCCGTCGGTCCCGCGCTCCGCATCGTCCCGATCGCAGGCGGGCCGGATCGGGGCAACGAATTCGCATACACGACAGAACCCGATGGCCAGACACTCAAGGCCGTCGAGGTCGGGACGGTCCTTACCGATCAGACGTGGTATCGCGTGACGCCTGCTACAGGTTTCGAGGTTGAGCCATTCGTCCTGGATTTGTGCACGCTGTTCGGCGACGCCAACAACAGCGGGCGCGTCACCACGGCTGACTACAGCGTAGTCAAAGCGCACATGGGCGAGTTGACGGAGGCTCGCTGCGACCTCAACGGCAGCGGAAGAGTGACAACCAGTGACTACACGGTGGTCAAGAGTGACCTTGGTCGCCGCACGCCGCCCAAGCCCTAGGCGAGGGCCGCGGCGATAGAGAAGATGTGGCCCGAAGTGGATGCTGGCAGTCGCCTACGCTGAGCGGTTCTGGCAGTCGGGCCAAGCCATGGGAGATGGGGCGGGAAGGGCAGACGCTGTGAAGCGCACAGCTATAGGCAGCGTCAAACATGGGCCGTGGGCCGCTCTGGCCGTCCTTTTTTCGACGGCAGTATCTGTGTCGGCCACGGAGTGGCACGTCGACGCCACAGCGCCGGCCGGCGGCGACGGCAGCGTCTCTGCGCCCTTCCAGTATATACAGGACGGGATCGACAACGCCCAGCCGGGCGATGTGGTCTACGTCTATGGCGGCACGTACAACGAATCGCTGACGACGGTGCGCGACGGGTCGGCCATCGCCCCGATAACCGTCAGCGCATGGGCAGACGAGATCGTATGGGTCACCGACAGCTCGCGAGTTCTGAGCCTGCAGAACCAGCACACCATTGTGGACGGGATCAACTTCGACGGTCAGTTCACCGACGACGACGGCATGGTCCGATTCTACGACGGGTCGAACTACAGCATCCTCCGACGGAGCGAAATCGCCAACGCAGGCAACCACCAGCTCTGGATCGATGCAGATGACGTGCTCATCGAGGACGTATACGTGCACCATGCGATCTCCAACTGGGGCCCTTTGACCAACGCACACAACATCCATATCACCGACGCAAGCTCCGTGACCATTCGCCGCACACAGGCCGCCTTCGCTACCGGCGACATACTCCACTTCGAACAAGACGCCTATCCCACCTACGACATTCACGTCGAGGACTGTGACTTCGGGATCGCTTTGCTCGACGTAAACACCAACGGCGTGATCGCTGGAACCGCCATCACCGACAACGTGATTGACATCCAAAACAGTACCCCCGATCCCAACGCGTTCAAGGAGGCCCTGACCATCCGCCGCTGTCGCCTGCACGGTTCGTTTGCCAGCCGCTCCATCGAACGAGAAGCCCTCGACCTCAAGCACCGCTGGCGGGACCTGCATATTGAAAGCAACCTGCTGTACGACAACGAACTTGCCATCCAGATGCGCGCACCCAGCACCGACTATACGATCGTCAACAATCTGATCTATGCCAACGGGCAGGCGTTTCAGTTCGAAGACGGAGTGGGCGGCATCGAAATCGCCAATAACACGATCTACGGCCACATAGCCATTCAGGCCCATATAGGAGTGCTGCCGGGCCTGCTGGAATGGAAGAACAACATCTTCGTACAGGCGCAGGCGGAGGAGGGCGAGTGGCTCGGCAGCTACGACCACAACCTTTTCTGGCTCGTACCGTCAGGCTGGCCCGCCCTGACGCAGAATATCGAGGCCGATCCTCGTCTGGCCGATCCGAGCGGCCTCAATTTCCGCCTGGTGTTCGACTCGCCAGCCGTCGACACCGGCATCTATGTGACGTCAGTCACGACCGACCTGGAGGGTGTGATCCGACCCCAGGGGCAGGCCTACGACCTGCGCGCCTACGAACGCACGCCGGGCGACGTCGACAATGACGGCGACATCGATCTGGAAGATGCCGGCGCGCTGGTTGAGGCCATCGAAGGCCCAGCTTTGTCGGATCCCCCTGCCAACAGTTCGCCCGCCGGCCCCAGCGACCTCGACGGCGACGGCGACATCGACCTGGTCGACTTCGCCCTGCTCGCCGCGAATTTCACCGGGCCGAGGTAGCTTTCCTCCTGCCCAAGCCGGTGCTCGGTGGCCGCGCGTTAAACTGACCGCTGTTTACCCAGTCGAACTTGAAGCATGTCCAGAAGTCGGCAGCCAGACCTTCCAAAACATAGTCATAGGGGAGCAGGCCGTATCCGGGACTAATCTTACGAGTTGCATCCCCACCCCACCCCGGGCCCCACGAATTTCGAATAATGAGACTTCCCGGAGTTGGCGCATTGGGGCATTGTACGTCGTCCTGGTAACCGACCGCGAGCACGGCGTGTCCACCGGAACGCTGATCGCCATCCCCGGGAAATGGGATGCAGGCATCCTCCGTCAGCGACGAATAGACCGTGAACCCGAACATCACCGGGTAGCCCAGCGATAGCGCCACCTTGACGGCCAGCAGTACGTCCGCGCCCTGTGCACCGGGCGGGTCGTGCCGCATGTACTGAAGGGCTTTGTAGTTGGCGGCGTAGGCGTAGAGGTAGCTGTCGGGTTCTTCGTCGAACAGGTCGATGACGTAGAAACACTCGCTCTCCGGCGGGGCGCCGAACAGCGCAAGGGCCTTCATCGTGGTGCGAAGAAAGGCGCCTGTATCCCCCGTCCAACCCAGAAGCTTGCGCGTGGCCTTGTAGATGAACAGCCGAGAGGCGTCCTCGTACGTGCCGAACGCCCGGTTCTGCATCATCTCGATCATCCCAGCCGCGGACTGTGCCGTACACGAACCAAGGTGGCCTTGATTCTCGACCGGCGAGCAAAAACCGATATTGTCAACTATGGCAGGCAGTGTCTGCTTCATTTGCTCCTGGAACGCGTTGACGACACTCCGCCACGCTTCCTGCTGGGCCTCGGCAGAAGGCGCTTCGACTGTTGGATAGACGTTTTCACCTTTCTTCGGGCGCAACCTGGCCGCGCTGAGTGTTTCTGCCGGCCGCTGATACTTCGGCGCAAGGCGACCGAGCGTCGTGTCGCGGTAATCCGGAACATCGCGGTGCCAGCCCAAACCAACCCGACACCGTGATCGCCTGAAGTAGTGTTGCGGGCCAAACACAGCCGGGTCGAACGGTACGCCGATCCCGACGGGTCCGTTGTACGTCCCTTCGCCGACGGGACCTATGGTCCCGCTGTGGCGCACGGGCCCGGGGGCGCCCCTTCCCACGGGTGCACCCGGCCATGTACCCTCACCCACTGGCTGCGTCTGCCCGCGGGTGCGACGCCCACGGCCCGTGGCGCGCTGACCTGCCGCCTTCTTGCGACTGACCTTTTTTCCTTTTGTGGACCGTTTCTTGGCCATGACGGCCTCCTTCCTGTGCGACGTGCGCCCGCAACGGGCGATGCTGGGCCCGTCCAGACCAAACGCCGTTTCGCGCGCATGTTAGATCATCCCTAGCGACTCTTGTGGAGTGTCAGATTGCCCGTCACGGGCAACCGCCAAACGGATTTATCCGAAAACTCCAACTTCAACACCAACCCGCCGAGGGGCTTGCCAACCACTTCTTTATCAAGGTTCTTCGGTTTAGATTGGGCCGGGGCGTACTTGTATTCCAAGGGATTCTTCGTCCGGACGTCTCGACCGTTTACGACCATTTCCGCCACAATGGGCGGTTCCTTGTCACGGAGGATGAGCTCTGCGGACACGGGCTTCAGCGTGCGGGACAGTGTGATCCGTATGTGACGCTTGGTGTCATCCTTTTCGTCCAGGTCAATCTCCTGTGCACCGTCGGTAAAGCGCGCAGTGGGCACTTGGGGAACCGTCTCCACCATCGGGCCGCCGCCGACCGCTGTAAGCGGCGTCGGGGCATAGTAGGTAAACTCGATGTCGAAGCCCTCTTCTCCTTTGTCGTGGCCGAAGTACCCGGACTTGTCGCTCACATACACGCCGGTCCCGTTCGTCACAACGACGTTTGCTTTGTAGCGATTGTCCTTGTCGAGATCGACCGCCGCCTCATAATCGAAGGTTTCGATCCACGGCGGAAGCGTAAGTTGGGCCACATGGTCAGACAGGCGCGACGCGTTGACCTCGCGGCCGCCAACCGTGACGACGAAATCATGCTTGAAAATCGGTGCCTTCGACGTCACGTGAAACGTGCTGGGACGGTTCACCCAACCGCGCCGAGGGTGTATCTCCAGCTTGGCGCATGCAGGCTGCGCCCGACAGCGAGACGTTTCAACCGTCTGCAATACGGGAATGCGGAAGAAGACGGGAAGCGGCACGGCCTTTGCCCCCAGTTCATTCATACGTGTTGCCATAGCAACGTCTCTGAACGTCCTAATACTACAACGCTAAAACGGGCCTCGGTTTCTCTGTAACACCTTGTCGTGTAAGGTGTTACCTCCGCTCAACAGTGTCGGCCAAGCCAGGAGCAAGTGCCCGACACCTCTGCATCGCCGCAAAGCACCCTCCGAACGCTTCTTTGGCCGGCTTCCCGAGAATCGATCTGTGTCCCAGGCCGACGGATCTAGCGTTGTAGTACTAAACGCATAATCACTCGGGGCCTCGCATTTGCTCTTCCCTTCATCATCCCTATGTTTGCATTTGGGCTGGGGTCCTTTCTCTTTCTTTTTCTTTACACGTTTCTCCTTTTCCTCCTCCTTTACGCACTCCTCCCACAACTTCTTGCGGTACTGGAGAAGACTACCGTAAACACGATCCAATGCTTCCGCCCGCTTGATGATCTCGTGCTCGCTCATACGCGGAAACGCAAGCTCACTCAGCGGCCTGCCGATCAGCCACCGCGCGTCGCTGGAGGGATCCGGCGCACGACGCCAACGAGCCGTCTGGTACATGATCAGGTGGTCGTAGTGGCGGTCGCGAATACTCTCCTCATCGCAGATCACCATGATCATCACCGGGAACGTCTGTGGCTGAAGGGCCATTTGCGGACCGGTGTTGATGTTGGCCGGATCGGCCTGAGCGCTCAGTCGCGGCGCGAACGTGAACCCAAGGTGGCTGCCCGTACTGTAGCTGGTCACCGCGTTGATCCCGGTGATGGTTTCCACATCCTGCTCGCGCTTGCGAGCGTGGTCAAGAAGTACATTTGCGGCCGCGTGATAGCCGGAGACGGCCAGTTGAATTGCAGTCGTGAAAAGTTGCCGCCGGCTCGTGCGCAGGTCGAGCACCTGCGCGTCGATGAGGGGATAGACCGCAAAGCAAATCGGATGCCGCGCCGTCACACGCTTCACCCGGCCACCTATGGCCGGGGAGGAGGCCACAGTTCCATCGGCTTTGCCGGCTCTCCGTGTCGGGTGCCGGGCCTCCTTCTTGCTGTATTCGGTTTTCCCGTATTCCATGTACAAATCCACCTGCCCGTAGTAACCGCGATACGTTTGGCGGCCGGGCACGATATTGACGGTGGCCATGCAGAGGAACACGCGTTTGCCGGGCGCATAGCCGCGGGGATAGCTCAACCACCGCAGCATTTCCAGCATGTTCTTGTCGCTGGCAGTGAGCGTCAGCAACTGTTGGAGATTGAGCGTGAGCGGACCCTCGTAGCTTTCCAGCCCCTCGCTAAGCGCCTTGTCGACGGCTCCGAGTGCGAGTCGACGGCTCTGGTCAGTCGGCTTGGTGGTGAGCGGCTTGGGGGGCGTGGGGGCAGGCCCGGCCCCGCCCGTCGCGGCCACGCCGGCCTGATAGGCCGAATCACCGTAGTCGCTGCCCGACGGTTGCACCCCACCGCCCAGACGCTGTCCCAGCGAAGCAAACGCACGCTGAAACATGGCCCGTTCTTCGTCCGGCAGCGCGCCCAGCAGCCCTTCGAATGCGGCAGCCATAAGCCCTTTCTTAAGCTCGCCGAGCAGCTTGGGATCCTCCGTGGCTTGCACCTGATTCAGCAGGTTCGCGATAATCTCCGCCCGGACGCTGATCTGCGCTTCAAAGGCGTCCTTTTGCAGGATCCTCGAGAACCCTTCGATACGGTTGCGCTCGAAGATCTGGTTGCCCGTCAGATGAAGATCGAGTCCGAAACGCGGGTCCGGCTTGATCAACGTCGCGCCAGAGATCGAAACGGTGCCCCATTTCTCGATGCTCTCGGCTACGCAATCCAGGTCGCCGCCTACGGATTGGCAGCCGACCAGGCAGGCCCACGTCGTCACAGACAGAGCAAAGCCAATAGCACCCCTGGCTGTGTCCATGGTACAAGCTCCTCTTTTTCAGAAAACCCGGCTATGAACGAGCCAGCTCGACGAGAAAGGTGTTGCCGAGTTGCCGACTCCCGTGCCCGAACAACCGTGCGCCCATTTATAGCGGCCCAGATCCTGGATTGCAACAAACGATTGCCTTAGAAATCGGAATTCTTCAGACAGCGCTTGCGCGGTGGCCTCGCCGGGGTCGACCCGCACCCAATGGCCACGGGGCGGCCCGAGGCAACACGCTCTTTCACGCGTTCCAGGCGCCGTGCCCCCGGAGCCCGCAACTCCTTTATTGTGCTTTAATTAAGGCTAGTTGCCCCGTCTCGTCGGCGAGGGCACATCAACTCAGATCGCCTCACCTCGCTGACCGGCAACTCCCCCCGTCCGCCGCCCTTCTGGCCTACAGCCTCAACCGCGACCTCTCCGGCAGCTCGCCCGCCGGCCCCAGCGACCTGGACGGCGACGGCGACATCGAGCCGGCCGACTTCGCCCTATTGGCCGAGAGTTTCACCGGGCCGAGGCAGCCCTACCCCGAGTCCCCCCTCCATCACAACGCACTCCCACCAAACCCCGCAGCGTCGCCCGTGACTTGCCCCAACTTACTCTGTCCCCGGCTTGCGCGACTGCTGCTCGGCGTACAGATCGTAGTACCGCGAATACACGGCCCGGATCCGCGCCGCTTCCTGCTTGTCCATCCCGTCGTACCAGGCGTGCTCCGGCTTGGCGAACACCTCCTGCCCGATGAGCTGCCTGAGCTGTTCGTCGCCATGCTTGTCGGCCAGCGCTTCCAGCTTCGGCAGGAACTTCAGATAGAAATGCTTGGCTACCTCGTAGCTGCCGTGCCAATGCGTGTAGTCCGGGCCCATCATCGATGCCCCATGCCGCATCCGCCTGCCCTCGTGATGCCACAACTCAAACCAGATCCACGTCAGCTCATGAGCAAACC
Organism: Phycisphaerae bacterium; assembly: GCA_035530655.1. Lineage (GTDB taxonomy): Bacteria > Planctomycetota > Phycisphaerae > UBA1845 > DATKUK01 > DATKUK01. The sequence goes on along the minus strand of DATKUK010000005.1, from coordinate 40,880 downwards.
CTTTGGCGTCAGGCCGATCCAGGTAGCCCTTCTCGTTTACGTGAGCCATCAGCGCCTGCCCGGGACGGGCAAACTTCTCGTTGTACAGGCCGACCAGCGCATCGTATTGACGGTAGAAGTTCTCGATGTGGCTGGTGGAATGGCACGCGGTGCAAACCGCCTTCATCGTGTTCCGCTTCACATCCCACGGGACGTCCGACTTGACGATCTGCCCGGCCGTGTCGATCGTCGCCGTGTGCGAGGTCGGACGCGTGCTCAGCACCGGCCGCAGTGTCCAGCTTATGCGCAATCCGACGTCATGGTTCACGCCCACCACACCTTCGGCAGTCCTGTAGGCCGACATATGGCACGTCGCGCACGTGGGCGCCGCCGAGTAATCGCGACCGACCACCCAGTCGGGGTCATCCAGGTTCATCTCGGCCAGCCGGTTGTGGAACGAAATGCCGTGCTTGCTTTCGTTGTAGATCTCAAACTGAGGATGGTCCGGCCCCATATGGCACTTGCCGCAGTTATCCGGCTGCCGTGCCAGGGCCTTGCTGAATGCGTGTCGCGGATGGCATGCGTTGCACGTGCCGAGCGAACCGTCCGGGTTGAACCGCCCCATCCCGCTGTTGGGCCACGTCTGGGGATCGATCGTCAGTCGCGTGTGGGTCTTCGGGGCCTTGCCTGCATGCGGCTGCCACAGCGCCCGTACCGCCGTAGCCATTCGCTGCGACATCTCCTCTTTGTATGCAAGCAACCCCTTCAGATCGACTCCCTGCTCTTGCATAATCGCTTGCATAACGTCCGAAGACACCGCCTGCATGTCCAACTCGAACCGGGTGCCGTCTTCAAACTGCTTGCTGAACGCCACCTGGCTTCCGTGGCACTGCTTGCAGCCCAGTACCGCATTCGGACCGCCCGCCACAAACTCGCCGAGCATGTTGTCCTGGGAGTGCAGAATCAGCCCGGCGGTGTTGTGATGGCTGGCCGAAAACTCCACGTTCTCTTTCGGGTGACAGGCAGCGCAGGTAGCCGGGCCAATGATCGAACTGACCAGAGCACCCTCATGACTCCACGCCGTCACCGCACCCGCCTCGACCCCATGGCAATCCATGCAACCCACGCCCTTAGCGGCGTGGGCAGATATCGCCCACTGCCCGACCACGCCCGGCGACTCGACGCTGTGACACTCGATGCAGGCTGCGCTGTCGTCTTTGACAATCGCCCCCAGTTGCGCGACGGTCATCTGCTCGGGCCGCAGGTGTCGGCGCCGCTCCTGGTCGGCCACCATCAGAAGCGCTACGCAAAGCGCCAGGCCCAAAACGAAGATCACCACTCGCTTGGTGTTAAGCGACATATCGTATTACTCCCCAAACGGCGCCCGTGCAGGCGCGATCTGCATCCCACGCGGTCGGCACAGCCCACTCATTCCACCATGGCCTCCCACACGGTAAACCCCAGAAACCACAGGAAGCCCGTTATGCCCACGTACACACTCAAATCTTTGCCCGGCGCGACCCGCTCCAGCACGCCGTCGATCCACGGCCAAAGCACCACGACCACCATCAGCACGCCCGTGAGCAAGACGCTGACCTGCAAAGCCGTAAGCCCGAACAGTCCCGGACACAGCTTCAGCAGCCGGAACTGGAAGTAGAAATACCACTCCGGTTTGATGTGCTCGGGCGTCACGTTTGGATCGGCCTTAACCCCCAGGCCGGCAGGAAACACCAGCGTCAGCAGCGTCAGCAGCAGCAACAGACCGGTGCCGATCATCAGCTCGGTCAACATGTGATCCGGAAAAAAGTTGAACTGTTTCGGCTCGTCCGGTGCCGGCGGCTCGTCAAACCGCCGCTGCCGCACCAACGCCACCACCAACACCACCAACAACGCAATCCCCGCAACCACCCACAGCGCCGGCGCCGGCGACTCACGAAGCGCCAGGTCACGCATCACCTTGCCTAGCGCGAGCCCACATCCGGCCAGCAGCAGCAACAAGCCCGTAAGGCTCCGCCGGGACAAGGCACACGCCGCATAGAGCAATAGCAGGGCAATCATGCCCCAAACCACTTGCGACGCCCGCTGCGTCAGCGCGTATCCTATGAACTCGAAGCCTTGCCATCCGGTCGCCGCCACCGCCGCGACGACCGCGCCGGCCAATGCGACCATCGCCAAGAACCACGTTGCGCCGTCGCCGCGCCCCTCCCGCACCAGAGGGCTCTCGAATTCAAACTCCGTCACACCGTGCAGCCGTACCATCGTGATGTGCAGCCCAAGCACGGCGATAAGTACGGCCGGCAACACACCGATGTGCAGCACGTACAGACGAGTAAGCGTGGTCGGTCCAACCTGGGGACCGCCCCGCAGAAACGTCGCCATCGGCGGTCCGACCAGTGGAACCGACTCGGTAAGATTCGCCGCCACCGTCGCCCCCCAGAACGACAACTGCTCGTAGATCAGCGAGTATCCGGTGAACCCCAACGCCAGTGTCACACCCAGCAGCGCCACGCCGAACACCCAGTTGAGTTGCCGTGGATGCCGGTACGCCCCCGTGAAGTACACGCGTAACATGTGCAGGATCAGAGCCACGATCATCAGATTCGCCGACCACTTGTGAATGCTGCGGACGAACCAGCCGAACGGCACCTGATAGGTGATCCGCCCAACGCTCTCATAGGCCTGTTCGGTGCTGGGCTGATAGTAGAAGGTCAGCAGGATGCCGGTGGTGATCTGAATCAGCAGCAGGTAGGCCGGTGTGCCGCCCAGGCAAAACCACCATCGCTTCAGATGATGGGGGACCGGCTCGTTGGTCAGATCCCGCAGACGATTCCAATCCAGCGGGATCAGCGCCTCCCAGCCCGTGGCGCCCGAACCCGTGCGCCGTCCGCCTGCGGGCCCGGCCGTCGGCTCAGTCATGTCAGCTCTCCCTGACCATGACAAACACGCTTTGCCCTCGCACAACCGTTTCCAGCGGCGTCAGATTCTGATTCGCCTCGGCGGGCGGCCCGCTGATCGCCACCCCACGCTCGTCAAAGATGCCCATATGACACGGGCAGATGAACTGCTTTCGTTCGCCGTCCCAGTGCACGCGGCAACCAAGGTGTGGACACGTATCCGACAGCGCCCGGAAACCGTCGGGCGTGCGGGCCAGTGCGTAGGTGTCGCCTTGCGGACCCTTGATCGTGCGGCTCTGGCCTACGTCGAGCTGATCGACCGGCCCGACGAACATCTCGCGATAGCGAACCTTGCCCCCCAGCGGCACGAGGTAGCGCATGAAATGCCACGCCCCCATGCCATATCCGGCCGCCACGCCCACACCCATCAGGAGCGTGCCGACAAAGCCCCGCCGCGAGCGCACAGATCCCGACAATGTATCCGACATTACATGTCCCCACCATAACCGGCCCGCCGCAACGTAGCAGGAACGCGTCAGGTCCACAAGAGTCGATCGGCGAAAATGTCGGCGCCTCGCGTCAGACGACCTGCCCCCCAAGCGCCTGTCTGAAACCCCGCGGCAGCGGGTTGGCCGCAGCTTAGCCCACCATGTCCTCGCCCCCATCGACGTGAATGACGTTGCCCGTCAGCCATTGCGTCCGTTCGTCCACGAGAACCGCGATCGCACGGGCGACGTCCCCAGGTGTGGTCAACCGCCCGTGAGGATTCACCCGCGTCGCGTATTCGATCATGTGTTGGTAGTCGGGAATTCTCCTGAGGCTGGGCGTATCGGTCACACCGGCCTGGATCGCGTTGACCGTGACCTCCGCAGACGCCAACTCCAGCGCCAACTGACGGACGTGGCTCTCCAGCGCCGCCTTGGCCGAAGAGACGGCCCCGTAGCTGTGCCACACCCGATGCCCCCCCGAGCTGGTCATCGCGATCACCCGACCCCCGCGACCCAGCAGTCCCGCTTGCACCAGGGCCTGCACCCAGTAGACCAGCGTGTTGGCCATCAGGTGCTGTGTCATGTTCAGACCCTTTTCGGTCAGCCAGTTGGCGCGCGGGCCTCCGACGTAATTCTTCAACGTGCCGAAGGCGATCGAGTGCATCACGACGCGGATCGGTGAATCCTTCTCCGCAACGCCCGCCAGCGCATCGGTTCCGCCCAGGCGCTCGATGATTCGCTCGACGACGATCTCAACGGTCTCCGGATCGCCCGCGTTGGCGTTGAAAAAGTCGGCCTCCGTGCCGGCTTGGCGAATCTTACGCTCGACCTCTTCGGCATCGCCCACCGTGTCCCGACGGTCGAAGTGCACGCCGAAGATGCCGTAGCCGTTCCGCGCCAACTCAATCGCGGTCGCCGCACCGAACCCGCTGGACGAACCCAGAATCAGAGCCCAAGGCCCTTCGAACCTGCTCATTGCTGCTGTCGCTCCCTCTGCTGGAGGCCTGCTGCCGTCACGCAACCGGCCCGCACTACCGTCCTGTTACCGGCCTGTACCCAGAGCGATCCAGCAGGTTGCACGCATCGGTCGAAACAACCGGCCGCATCCCGAGGACGACCGGCGCGGTCGCACATCCACTACAAATCTAATTGGGAAAGACCAGGCGCACGACCGGACGGATGACCGGCTCGCTCCCCGCGCCCCCGGCCCGTGGGCGCAGACGCCCTCACACCACGTTGACACGCCGTCCCAAACGTCGCTTCCGGCTGATGATGCGCCGCCCGCTGGTCGTCCGCATTCGACTGCGGAACCCATGCCGATGACGACGCGTGATCTTGCTAATACGCTTTGGATAATGCATACACCACCTCGTCGGCTGTTACACGACGGTGTCCGGCACTCACTCGCTGCCGATCGTCACGGACACCACCGCATACTCCGCGTTGTCCTGCTCGTCAATCGCTCGTACCGCGAGCCGATGATCGCCCACATCCAGCGGTCCCACGCGGAAACGAACCTGCTCCGATTGCGAATCGAAGATCCCATCGCCCGGCAGGACCGCCGTCCACTTCTCGTTACTGTCCACACTATAGTGACACCGACTTATGTTTGTCCAGTCGTCGCTCAGATCGGCCTGGATGTGCACCATGCCGCCCGCCACCTTCGACGTTGTCAGATCCTTGATCTCGGGCGGCGAATTGTCTACCACGATTGTGTCACTGACGCGGCCCGCCGACAGGGCGGTCTGCGGCGGATTGTCCGGCGTGTCCTTGGCTACCACGCGAATCTGATACAGCCCATCCGCCACCGATCGCGTCTCCCAGCGATATGGCGGCTTGGCCACGTCCTCGGCCAGGCGGATCCATCCACTTCGGTCCACCTCGCGGAAAAAGACGTCATAGACCAGCGTGTCCCCGTTCGCATCGGTCGCCGTCCACTCGATCAGCCACACGTCCTGAGGCGAGATGTCTCCCGCCTGCTTTGCAGCCGGCTGCGCGGGCTTGGGGCGCTTCTTGACATCCGGTTTGGCCCGAACATCGGCCACAATCGGCGGCCGATTGTCGGCCTGCCGGGCGATCTGCACCTTGTCGACCACAGGCGAAACCGCCGCATCCTCCGTCGTGAGCGTCAGGCGATATTGCAGGAACCGTGCCGGCGTCAGAGGCACCGCCGCCGCATCGGCTGTCGGCAACTCTCCGGTCCAGTCCGACCACAGCGATTCGACCACCTCTGCGGTGTTGCCACACCGCAGGGCCAGGGTCACCTCCGTGCCTGCGGGCCGGTTCGTCCACACCCTCGCCTGACCCCAACGCGACACGCGATCCGCGTCCAATACGCGCGACACAAACGTCCCGCGTGGTGCGTACCCAGCCGACATCACGTACACCCCGCCGGGATTGCTCGCCCCCACCGCAATCGACCCATCCACCTTCAGACACAACGAAGACACGTGCGAACTGGCCAACCGACGCAGAACCGATACCTCGTCCTGGCTAGGGCGCAACCCGTAGATCCGACCCTCATTCCCGGTGCCCACCACCAGTTGCCCGTCGGCCTTGACCAGCGACAGCACCATCATCGACTCACGCAGCACCTCCGTGACAAATCCCGATGCATCAATGCGGTACACCGCGTTGCCGCTAACTTTCTTGCCACGAGGCACCTCGCTCGCCGGCGGCCGACCCATCTGTACAGGTCGCGCCGGGCGCGTCGACGCCGCACCCGCCGCCTGCGGACTCGATCGCTCGTCGGACACCGATGCCGGGGCCTCCGGCTTGCCACCGGGCCGTGGCTCCGGCGAGCGTCCCGGCTTGGCCTGCTCGGCCGACGCCGTTCCCGCATAAACCGACCCATCCGCGCCGACCAACAGCGCACCGATCTCGTCCTCGACGGCGTCATACAGCACGAAGCTCTTGCCACTCACCGGATCGATCCGTACCACAAGACCCCGGCCGTCGCTCCCCGCGTAAAGCGTCCCTGACTTCCCAACGGCCAAACAAAGCAGGTTCTCGTCCTCACTGTCGTGCACCACCTGCCACACCCCGCCCTGCAATGCAAACAACTTGCCCTCGGGCCCTGTCGCCGCGTAGGCCGTGCCGTCCGGCGCCTGTACCATGGCCCACACATAGCGGGCGCCCGCCAACGACCACCGCGCCGGCTCGGCACCGCCGGCGGGATCGATCGCATAAATGGTCGCCTCCGGCCCGTCCACACCCGCAAGCAGCCCGGCTTCGGTCCAAAGCAGCGACCAGACGTTGACGTTCTCGCGGTCCGGCACTCTAAACAGCTCACTGACCGAGCCGTCATGAATCTTCAAAACCAAACCCGACGGCCCGGTCCCCGCGTACAGGGCGCCGTCGGCACCTTCCACCAGCGCGTGCACGTAATCCACGTCGTCTCGCCCGGTGAACACCTCCTCTGCTGATCGATCCAGCAAAACCTGCCCCAGGCTGGTGCTGACCGTATTCTCGAACTGCCCTTCCTCAAGTTGCGGCGGCTCGTTCTCGACCCATAGTTCCGTCTTCACCGCCTCGGACGAAACGCACAAAAGCATGACGAGCACAGCCATCTCAACCATTCTGGTCATCACGTCACTCCATACCGCCTCGTCCGCAAAACCACCTGGCCACCTAAAGCGGGGCAAGCTTGTCCACGGTGATCTTAAAGCTACGCGCCCCATTCACCATGAAGTCCGCCTCGTGCACGGCGATCGCCGCATCCGTATACGGCGTCACGTCGCTGCGCGCCTCCCCTCCCAACAGCGTCACTCGACTCGACGGCAGGCGGGGCATCTCCAGACCGTCATAGCTAACCCCCCCCTGCCGCGTTAGCAACCGCAAGTACACGTGGTCCGCGCGGACCGACCCGATCAATCGAATCGCGTCCAGCAACTCGGGCAGGCTGCGCGGGGCGAACAGGTGCGGCTTCTCCTTGCGCAGGGCCTTGAGATGCTCCTGCCAACCACAGACGACAAACGGGTACACCCCTTCTGCAAGGTCGTCCGGTAGCTTAAGTGTATAGCGCCTCGCGAAGCGCAGACCGCGAAACATCTGCCAGCCCACATCCACCTCAACGGTCTTACCCGGGCGAAGCCTGTCACGCACCAGCTCAGCCTGCTCGATAGCCCCCAGCCGAGACGCCGACTCGATCTGCACCTGCGAGTCGATGCGCTCCACACGCGCACGACCGAATGGGCTGTGCATCATCAGCCCGACCGGGCCGAGAAGATCCGACCGCATGCTGCCCAACTGACGCTGACTGGTCATGTTCTCGATGGTCACCTCGCCCAGCCCCTCGAATCGCACCGTGTGACGATACCGCACGGTGTGCTCTTCCGGAGGCTCCCTCCGCGCGGTCACACTGCTTGTCAGCGCAGCCCCAACAGCCACGGTGGTAAAGTACACGTGATCGGCCGCCTCGTACTGATAGCGATGCACCGATCCGTCCTCGTCGACCTCGACGGTCATCGGAATCACCCGCGCCGACCGGCCGGGCACGCCTAGCACCCCTGTGTACTCATCCCGCACCAGCGCACCCACCACCTCCACTGGTCCGCCCAGCTTGAACGGCCTGGCGATGGACGGCACGATGGTGTGGATCATGCCCGTCGCCAGCGGCAGCTCGATCTCGCCGTCGGCGCCCAGAGCATGTCCGAAGCCCAGCACCCCCGTCGGCAGCACCTCGGTCGCCGTGCCCACCACGGTCAGGCTCATATCGCCCTGCAACACGGGGATGCACAGGACCCCACCGGGCTCCAGCCGCACCCGACCGACGTTCTCGTCGGGTCGGCCGCCGGCCGCCGCCACCGCCATCAGGTTCGTGCCTGCCAGCTTCTCGCGCAGCCACGCCATAGACGCCGGCGAGCCGCCACCCGCCACCAGAGGCGCCTTGAGCGGCGCCAAGCCATCCAGCCACTGTGCGGGCGCTCCCCCGCTGTCTGCGCGCTTCAAATCCGGGTACAGACCAGCGAGGGCGAAACGGCTTTCCGGCTCGAGCATGGGCGGCCAAGCACCCCCGCCAGAGGCCCCACTCGGCGTGCCGAGCACCTCCATCATGTTGCCAATCGGCTGTACCCCGGCGATCGCGTCCCGCTGAAACAGCCAAGCGAACGCCAACGCGCCGATTAGCTTCAGCCGCCCGTCCAATGGATCGCGAATGTAGATCGGAGAGCCGCTCATCCCCCCCGCCACCCCGGTTCGCTGCAGCCGCGAATCCGTGCATCGAATCAGAATCATGTCCCGGGCGGGCTCCACGTTCCGCATCACCGACAGCACTTCCACGTCGAAGGCCTCGGGCGTGGTCCCGGCCATCACCGTCTTGCCGATGCCCGTCATCCCGGGACGGAGCTGGTCGGTGTCCATGTACCGCGTGGGGTCCAGCTCCACTGGGGCCACCAGGCCCGCACACCCAAGCCAGCACGCTAGAATCATCCACGTGGACGTCATGGGGTACCATCCTCGTAAGGTCTTGTCCTCATCGCGCTTATGTTAGTCATCTACCCGGTGCGCCATCAAAGGGCAAGACCGACCGTGCCGTGGGTCGGCCGCCGCGCTCCGTCGTTCCCACCGCACCCGGAACCTCCGGCCGCCACAGGATTTGCGGTAAAGTAACCGCTTGAGGCAGGCCGATATGTCCGATAAGCTGTTTATCGGTCCGGACACCGTGCAATCCGTTGTCCGACCGCCCCAGAGGCCAGGATGGCGACCGCGATCTCGTGGCATGGATGCCTGCTTACAGCCCTGCTTCCAGTCGTGGCGGGCGCTGAGCTTTCACCCCTTGGTGCACCTGAGCACCCCGCCATTCGAACCCAATCCGTCGAGCTGCACTACCGGATCGCTCCCGAGACGACGCCACTGATCAAGGTCGACCTGTGGTACACCACAGACGATGGGCGAAGCTGGTGGCACTACGGCCCCGATGCCGACTGCACGCCGCCGGTGATTTTTCGCGCGCCCGGTGAGGGCCTCTACGGGTTCTATATCGTGGCGGCTAATCGCGCGGGTTGCTCGTCCGGACCACCCCAGCCGGGCATGCCGCCCCAGTCCAGTTGCCTGGTCGATCTGACGCCGCCTGTGGTCCAATTTCATGGGGCCGCCAAAAAGACGGACTTTAAAACGACACGGAGCGTTCAGCTAAAGTGGTCGGCCTATGACGGCCACCTCGCCTCCAAGCCGGTGACCGTCTACTACCAGACGCCCGATCAGACTACGTGGCAGTCGGCCGAATCGGCTCTGCCCAACAGCGGGCACTATGAATGGCACGCGCCGCCCGAACTGGTGGGGGCGATCAGCCTGAAGTTGAGCGTGTCGGACATGGCCGGCAACGTTACGGAGCAGGTGTGGAGCCAACTGACCATCGACCCGCCCGCCGGTGCCCAGCGCGAGCCAGCCACATCGCAGCCAGTCGCCCAGACGCCTCCCAAGCCGCCGCAGGAACCCGTGGAGCCCCCCGACGCCGACATCGCAGAACCCGCACGCCGCAAAGTTGAATTGGCCACGTGGCATCTGGTGCGTGGTGAGTACGATGTCGCTGCCGAGCGATTCCGCGAGGCGCTACAACTTGACCCGACGCTGGTGGACGCACGCAATGACCTCGCGGGGATCCTATACAAACAGGAACGCTACGATCGGGCCCTTAGTGAATACCAGCGCGCCCTCGCGCTCGATCCGGCGCATACTCAGGCCTTGGAAGGCTTGGCACTGACGTACATGCAACGGCATGAGCCGGACCTGGCCCAGGCCGCCCTACAGAAAATGCTGTTGTCCACGCCCGACGATCCGGAAGTATGGTTGAATCTCGGCGATCTTGCCCTCAAGATGAACCAGCGCACCCGGGCGCGTACATGCTGGGAGAAGGCCGCCCAGCTCAGCTCGCCCGGATCGCCGACGGTCACACGTGCCCGCCAGCGCCTCAACGCCTACGCGGCTCGACGTTGACCGCTTCACGACGGAGCCGTTCATGGTCGCCGCCGACAGTGCCAGCGCCGCCCGCCAACGCGTCTTTGTCCTGCACGGCAAGGACGACTACCTGCAACGCATGCATTTGCAGCAGGTCGTCCGGCGGGTCGTTGGAGACGACGATCAACATATGGCACTCACGCAGTTCGATGGTCCCGAAGCCGCCCTGGCCGACGTGCTCGACGAGCTTCGCACGTTGCCCCTGCTCGCCGAACGTCGCGTGGTAATCGTGCGCCAGGCTGACCCGTTCATAAAGAACCACCGCGCCGCTCTGGAGCAGTATTTGGCGGCGCCAAGCCCCACCGGTGTTTTGGTTCTGTTGTGTGACTCGTGGCCTTCCAACACGCGTCTGGCCCGACGGGTGCCACAAGTCGGTGAAGCGATCGAGTGCGAGACGCCCCCGCGGCGACGCCTTGCCTCCTGGCTGGTCAACTACGCCGCCCAGCACTGTCAGAAAAAGCTTCAACCGCCAACGGCCCAGAAGCTCGTCGATCTGATCGGCGACGACAGCCTGGGCAAGCTGTGCGGCGAGATCGACAAGCTCGCCACCTATGTCGGCGACGCGGTGCAGATCACTGACAACGACGTGGAAGAGTTGGTCGGCCACCACCGGCAGGAGAAGGTCTTCGGCATCATCGACGCCGCCGAACGGCGCGACCTGGCGCAGGCGATGGAGCTGTGGCAGCAGGTACTGGCGAGCGATCGCGACGCGCCCTACCGCGCCATCGGCGGGCTGGCCTGGGCGCTGCGCCGGCTGATCGATCAGCAGCCACACCCGTCCCGTGCAGCCGGCAGGCGTCTGGATCCGGCCCAACTGATGGAACACCTCGTCCGACTGGCCGAGGCCGATCACGCCATTAAGACCGGTACTGGGACGGTCCAGTCGGTCGTGGAGAAGTTCATTGTCGAGTTGTGCACCCGCTAGCCCGACGCGCACCCGCCTGACCCGTTGCCCGCGCGGACGCCACGCCGCGGCGACTGCTGCGGCAGTGCTGGCGGTGTGCATCGCCGGCTGTCAGGAGCGGTGGCCTCAGTGGCGGAGCCGAAACTCGCGGACCGCCCAGTCTCGCGAGGCATCCGTACAGGCGGAATGGTCCACTACCCAGCCGGCCACCCAGACGCCTTCTCAGCGGGACGCGGTCGAAGAGAAGGTCCAGCACTACATCGCCTCATTGCAGAGCGACAGCCTGGCCAACCGCATCGAACGCTACCAGGAGTCGGCTGCGGACGAAGAATCGCCTCTGCCTGACAGCCAAACGGATCCAACACCGCCCGAGCCGTCCGATCCCAACCAACTCGATCCCGACGTCGAGCCGCCGCCCGAAACCATGCCGCCGCCAAACGAGCGCGTGCCCCAGCCGAGCACGTCGCCATCCGATCCGACGCTGACTCCGCCGACCATCGTGGCTGTCGAGGCCCGTCCCGCGGCTGGAGGTCTCAACGGCCTGGACGATCCCGCCCAAGCGCTCGGCGGCAGCAATCGACCCCTGCTGACGGTCGAACCCAGTAGCAACCTCGATCTGAAGCAGATCATCCAGGCACTACGCAGCCAGCTCGCGGAGCGCCCCAACCAGCCCGACAAGCAGTTCGCCCTGCGCATGCTCTCGCTGCTGGACGGGCAGTACGACCTGGCGCGAGCGACCATTGACGGCACCAACGCCGAGCTTCAGGAGGTTCTGCAAGCTTTGGTGGATACCCTCATCGCCGCCCAGCCTGAAACCGAACACGGCCTGGCCGCCAACGCGGATCGCACACTACAGGCCATTGAAAAGCTTCGCCGCTTGCTCGCCGCCCGGGCCGACCTGCGCATGCCGATGGTCGCCTTTTGTCGAAGCGTCGCCAGCTTCGGCGTATACGACCGGATCGACCCGCTGCATTTCCGGGCCGGCACCGAGCACGTGGTGATCCTCTATTGCGAAATCGCCAACTACTCCAGCCGCAACACCGACGACGGGCAGTTCGAGACGCTGCTGACCTTGGGCACGCAGATCTATACGGCCGACGGTCAGTTGATCCAGGCACAACCCGAGCAGCACGTTCGCGACCTCTGCCGCAATGTCCGCAGGGACTTCTTCATCGCCCAGCCGTTGCGGCTGCCAGCCACGCTGTTGCCCGGACCCCATGTGCTGAAAGTCGCCGTTACCGACATGCTGGCGGCCAAACGGGTTGAAACGCGACTGACCTTCCATATCTTCGACGACCAGTCGCCCGCCCCCACCAGCGCCCCTGCCGGCGATTAGCCGTGAATCTGCCAGGTGAACGCCAGATACACGATTAGAAACGTTAGCTGCGCGATCGCCCCCACCGCCAGCACCGAGTCTTTGGTCTGCCCCGATCCACGATGGGCCCACACCCAAGCCGCCAGATAGCTCACTGCAAGCACGATCAGGCTGATGATCGTGCCGGTCACCAGGTTGCGGTGCCGGCTGCAATAAATGGCCGTCAGAAACCACGGCACTACCATCCACCCCAGCACGCGCCCCGGCGAGACTGCCCGGCTGAGCATATGCAGCTCGCGGCAGGCCCTCGTCGACGCCCGGCCCACCAATGCGGCCAGCAGCACCGCCCATCGCCCCCACAGCGGCGCCAGCAGCAGCGGACGATAGATCGGCGACGGGTAGGCCCAGTTCAGGTACTGTCGCGGGTCGCCGTGCCCGGGCCACCACCGTCGCCCCGCCGGCAGGCTCATCAGGCAGCCCACCGTCACCGTCACCACGAGGATCAGCATCAGCGTGCCTGTCGCGCCCATCCGATCGGCGTCGCGCTCGCTCGCCCCCCGAAGCCTGGTCGGCTCGACCGCCGCCTCGGCTGACAAAGCCAAACCCACCCAGAGCCGATGGCTGAGAAACAGACTGTCGATCACCGCCACCGCCAGCGCCGGCACGACGTGGAGCGCCTCGGCCTGCCAGAATTGCTTTTTGCATAGGATGAAGATGCCCACCCACACCAGCCCCACGCCCAACCCCAACGGCACGAACCACCGGACCGCCCGCCGCCAGGCTTGCAGCTCGGCCTGCTGGCGAGCCAACTCGTCCAGGTCGACGGGCCGGGCGGGCTCGGCCCATAGCCGCCCCACCGGCCAAAAGAACGCCACCGCTGTCCGCAAAGAACCCAGCAACGCAATACCCCTGCGAAACGCGCGCCTAACACTACCAGCCATGGGAAGCGGGTGCCAGCCAAGGTTGCCTGGTTGGCCGTCAGCGCGTAAAAGGCCGGTTCCGTGTCATGCCCCATTGGGTGTTCGCCAAGATCGGATAGATTGACCATACTAACGGTCAACATGCCGAGCTTGACGCGGAGGCGTCGACGAGGCGGCCGTCAGAGGAAACGTGACGATGAAAACGCACTATCGAGAACTCACGCCCACCGAATTCCGCCGGCGTCTGGCGGAAGCGCCCATCGCGTACCTGCCGCTGGGCACACTCGAATGGCATGGCGAGCACCTGCCGCTCGGCTCGGACGGGCTCCAGAGCGAGGGGTTCATGACCCGCCTCGCCCAACGCGTGGGCGGGATCGTGCTGCCCATGCTGTTTCTCGGGCCCGACCTGGCCAAGCCGATCGGCGACAAGACCTACTACGGCATGGATGTTCACGGTTTTAAGGGACAACCCCCCCAGCAACTCGATGGCAGCGCCTATTGGGTGAGCGACGAGCTGTTCGAGCAATGGGTTAGCGCGATCTTGCTTCAACTCGCGCGGGCGGGCTTTCGCATCGTAGTCGCGCACGGCCACGGACCATCGACCAAGACGTTCGCCAGCCACATCGACGCTTGGCAGCAGGAGTTTGGTCTGAGGTTGTTCACGTGCTGGCGCGACGACGAGAAGGACGGTTTGGGCATTCAGACCGACCACGCAGCCGCCAACGAGACGTCGCTGATGATGGCGCTGCACGCCGATCTGGTGCAGATGGAGAACCTGTCGCCCGATCCGAACGATTGGCCCGTGGCCGTCAGCGGCAAGGACCCCCGCGTTCACGCCAGCGCCGAGACCGGCGAACGCGCCATCGCCATGCAGCTCGACCGTATGGCCGCGGTGCTGACCGACGCGTTGGCCGAAATGTAGGGCGGGTTCCACCCGCCTATTCCGGACCTCCCGTGGGTGCCACTGCGAGTGTGCCACTGCTCTTGAGCAGTGGACATGCAGAATGCATAATACGCGCCAGACGGCTTGCGCATTCTTCGCAAAGACGAGTCGTTGTCACGTCGGAAATAGGCAACCTGATTCGCGCAGGAAGAAGCACTGCTCAAGAGCAGTGGCACACGACCTCACAACACACGTGAACGTGTTGTCGGCGGGTGAAACCCGCCCTACGCCCGCCTGACATGCGGGTGCCACTGGCGGCTCGTCCGCCAGTGCGTCCGTCACGCCCGTGCGTCGGCGACGGCCTTGATGAACGCGGCCGCCTTGCTGGTGAGCGTCTTGAAATCGCCCGAGGCGACCGCCTTCTTATCCACCATCGCACTGCCCACGCCCAGCGCCACCGCACCGGCCTTGATGAACTCGCCGGCGTTCTCCAGCGACACCCCGCCGGTCGGCGTGAGCTTGATGTGCGGCAAGGGCCCCTTCATGTCCTTGAAGAACGACGGACCCAGCTTGGTGGCGGGGAACACCTTCACCACGTCGGCGCCGGCCTGCCAGGCCCGCACGATCTCGGTGGGCGTGAACGCCCCGGGCACCACCACCTTGCTGTATCGCTTGCACAGCTCGACGGTGGGCAGGTCGAGGATCGGCGCCACCACGAACACCGCCCCGGCCAGGATGGCCGCCCGCGCCGTCTCGGCGTCTAGCACCGTGCCCACCCCGATCGCACAGCGGTCGCCATATTCCTTGGCCGCTTCGGCAATCGCCTCCAGCGCGTTGGGCGTGGTCATGGTGATCTCGATACAGGTCAGCCCGCCTTCGTAGAGGGCGCCGACCACCCCACCGAGCTGCTCGGACGAATCGGCCCGCACCACCGCCACCACCCCCGTCGACTCGATCTCATTGAGTACCGCCAACCGATCCTTCATCGCATGCCTCGCAAAGTCTCAAGCACACCGTTTGTCCAACTGTCGGTGGTCATTCTACGGCCGCCCGCGCCCGTCGCAAGCCACGGGCCATGATCGTCGCGACAGGCATTCGCCTAGCAGTCCGAAGCAACGAACGCTCTTACGCTGCCCCGAGCCTAGCGCACATATCGAGGCAGGAGAGATTCACTGCTCCGCCTGAAGGGGCGCCAAGCGAGAATGCCTGGATCGGATGTTATACACCAATCCGTGGTAGTGCCCGCGTCTTGTTAACGCATCTGGTTCTAGTGCGTCCACATCATTGAATAGGCGGCGGATTTCGCCCATGATTTCCGCAAAGCTACCCCAATTCACAATCAGGACACGATCCGCACCATTTCTGCATTGCATTTCTGCGAAGCTTGACTGAGTACCCCCAGGACGGCTGAACATCTGACTTCGCCACGCTTCTGCACTCTGACCTTTCGGCTGGGAATTCAGCAGGCGCTGGCAATTCTCCTCCAGGAGAAGTTGATTGTATGTTCTCAACTCCCTATCGAGATTCCCACGTACTATGAGCGCCGGGCTGCGCTCCGCAATCTCTTCGATGTCTTGCGCTCCGCGAACCTCTTTGACACCGATCTGGTCTTTAAGAATGAACAATTCGGCCGTGGTCACGACCATGGGGATTGTAAAGTGAAAGTGGTGAGAACTAACGTACGAGTCTAACTCCTCCTTAGCGAGTGGCGGAAACCCATACTGTACGGCAGCAACCCCGTAACGAACCTGGTAAAGTGCCGTCTTGATGCGTGACTCGTCCGAAGATTTCGCCACCTTGTCCGAACCTTGGTCCCCAGGAATGATTTCAACGCCTTTCCTCACCACAGGAAGAAGCAAATCGTTTGGATTCCGAGGGCGATGGGCAAAGTAGACCACTGGGGGAAACACACACGGACCATCGTAGTACCACGGGGGAACGAATGGCCCCACCAGGCAGCTAGTCACCCATGCTGTCCTGTCCAACTGCGCGCATGGATTCCCGACGAAGAACCATTTGATCCCGTCGCGCCGATATTTACACTCAGCCAACACCCTCAGTTCCGCGACAGGGGACGACCACCACGCATGGATGTCCACCGATCGAACGACCGTCGATTTGTCGGGCCTGACCACCGTGAAGGACAGCTCGTCATGGACAAACCACTCTCGCCCGGACAAAGCCTGAGCAACCGAGATTTCAAGAGGAACACCGGAACGAAGCAGCGCTTCCTTCCATTTGTCCTGCTTCCCACCCATTACCCTATGCTCCCAACACGTCCGGGGTCACCCTTTCACGGTAGATGACCGAGATCAATTCCAATTCTTGGCGCAATGACTGCCACCTATGCACTCCCGACGCCTCCTTTGTCTGTCCAGAAAGGCGCGGTCATGCCCAGCGCAAGTCGCCCCGACGAAGCCAACTATGGCTTACTCTTCGGCGGCTTCGGTGATGGCTTCGGTTTGGGCGCTGGTTGCGCCGGCGCCTGCGGGGGCTTCGCCGCTTCTCGCACTGTCTTCTTCTTCGCCTTCATACCGATATCCTCCGACTTCCCAGCAACTCGACGGGGCGAACCAACCTGTCAGTGTGCAACGCCCATGACTCCGTCGCACCGTTTGCACGAGCGCGCCGGTCGCAAGCGTCATTTTCCCGGTTTCGCAGCACCCTGTCCTTGCTGAGAGCCCTGTGTGGGCGGCGTTTGCGACGTCGGGGCTTGCGGCGGCTTTGCCGCACGCGTGTCATCCTGCCCGCGTCCGTCTGTGTCGCTCCCTTGAACGGGTTGGGCGTGCTGGGTCGTAGGAGTGCGCGGCGGCGTGCGCGCTAACCACTTGCCGTCCGGTGACCGTTTGCCCGCTTGTTCACTGCCTTCGACTCCCATCAGTCGCCTCCATTTATCTAATGTTTAGATAAGCAAAAACTCCAAGTAGCAGAATGCCAATTAGAAACCCCCACATCCCCAAGAAGGTTGAGCGCTCAATGAATCTCGATTCGCGCGCTCTTGCCTGCGCGTCACGCGCTCGTGCATGCCATTCTCCCCCGCCATTCTCATATTCCATATCCAGTATCTCGCGATATTTCGCAAACGCACGCTGACTGCGCCATATACCAACCAAAGGAAAGCCGACTCCTCCCATCAAGCACAGCCACCCCAGGAAGAGCAACGGCGCAGTTTTGACTTCCCCTGGCGTGACCAAGTCCCGCAGGAACGTTACCGACAGCGTTAGGGCGCCCCCTGATAGCGTCAATACCCACTTGTCCAGGCTCTTGGCAATGTCCTGTTCCGCGCTCGAAAGCCCCCTTCGTTCTTCCAGATACACCTGATCCATCACAGGCCTACTGGCCCCATCTCCTTCTGATGTTCCCGCAGAGGAGGATGAGCAATCTATCTCGTCGTGCATACCAACACCCCATGGGTCCGCAGACCCGGTCCGTGCCCAATCCCCTCCCCCATCCATTGCCGATAGTTTACCTGCGGTTGCCTCGGCCCGCAACTATTCTTCCAAGGGATATCCTCGCGTGCCACGGGCCACAGTTTCAGAGTACTCGGGCGGCTGGACGGGTTGCCGACGCGAATCCGGTGCCACCAGGGGTCCGGTCGGCCCCAATCGGCTACGATGTACGTGAAACAAACGCCGTTGCGAGCTGTTTGGTTCTGTAGGACGGTGGCTTGGCGGCAATGGATCGAAACCCAATCCGCGACACGCTGACCGACGAGGACCTGATACGCATGGTTCGCGACGCCGACGCCGATGCGTTCGACGTGCCGCTGGCCGCCTTATCGGACGCGCACGCAGGAGATATTTGAGCGAGGACCCGCCCTGGCAGCGTCGCCACGCCCGGACGTTACATATCCTATAACGGCAATCTCAACAGCCCCGAAATTCGGGCCGATAGGACACCTGCGGGGGCGGGGCACGTGGCTTGGGGGGCCAGGCAGGGAAACGCACAATGATCACAGAGCAGGCGGAGCGGACCACCTTTCATCCCTTTCGCGACATGATCGACCCGCAGGTCGAGCGGCCCATCGAGACAGCCACCGTTCAGCCTGACCGACGACGCTACCAGCGCTACGCGCGCCGGCTGCCCTGCACGTTATTGACGCACGCCGGCGAGCACGCCGCCACCTGCCTCGACGTGGGCTACGGCGGCATCCGCCTGAGCACGCGCGATACGGTCGAGGTCGACAAGGGCTCGCGGGTGGCCGCCTGCGTCAAGCTTGGCGTCAGCAGCTTCGAGGACTGGTTCACCGTGGCCGACACCCGCATTACCGACAACGGCACGACCCTGCACCTGCGGCTGTAGTCGCCCGACCGCACGGGCCACAACGCACAACACAATCAGAAGACCGATGTCTCGATCGATATGAACCGATCCGCCGTCCCGGCGCCGCCGACTACGCGCCGGGCTGGTCGATAATCATCTTGAGCATGGCTGCGACGTTTTCGCTCTTTACGTCGCCGGGCATGGCGTGGGCCGGGCTGATGATGTAGCCCCCCCGTCGCCCCATCGCCAGCAGGCCTTCCACCTCGCGCTGCACATCCTGAACCGAGCCGTACGGCAGCGTACGCTGCGTGCTGACCCCGCCCCAGAACGCCATCCGCCCGTGGTAGCGGTCGTGATACTCGTGCACGTTCATCACCTCGGGCTGGAAGGGGTTGAAGCAGTCCACGCCGATCTCGACCAGATCGTCGAACAGCTCCTGCACGCGCCCGCAACTGTGGATGACCACCTTCTTGCCGGCCGCCTTGGCCACCCCGTACTGCCGGGCCAGACGCGGCTTGAGCAGCTCACGCCATAGCGGCGGGCCCATCACCACGCCGCTCTGCTGGCCGAAGTCGTCGCCGAAGTACACGCCGTCGACCTGCGGGCATTGCTTCAGGCCGGCTTCGATCAGGGCGACGTTGAACTCGACGATTCTGTCGAGAAGCTCGCAGACGAAGTCGCGGTTCTCCATGAAGTCGCCCAGCAGGTTCTCCATGCCCCGCAGGCTCCACGCCCGCTCGTAGAGGCTGAAGTCCAGCGCCATGAGGTGGAACTTGTCGGGAAATTGCCGCAGGTTCTCAGCCAGCTTGTCGAACCGCCCGTCGGCGACAGGATCGGGCCAGCGATAGGCGGATAGATTCTCCAGTGTGACGATCGGGCTGGGGTTGCCGATGTCGGCGTCGATCGTGCGGTCGAAGTCCACGCCGAACTCGTCGACGTAGTGACCCGTTTCGTCGCGCACGCCCCACTCCACGCGGATCGCGCCGACGAACATCACGTCGTTGTCGACCCGCTCGAACAGCTCGCGCCCGCCCGGACTGGCCAGGAACTTTTCCGTGGCCGCGATCGTAAAAGCGAGCGCATAGGGCACTCGCGGCACCGGTTCGAACGCCAACGCCTGATACACAAGCTCTTTTGAGGTCATAGCCGGATCCCGCTTGGCAACATCTACCCGCATGCCGTCAGCAACCTGCGGCTGACGGGCCAACTCTACCCCCCTGCGGCCCATGGGGCAACGGCGCAGCCACGCAAATGGCGACGCCCGCGTGCTGACCGGCACGCCGCCGGCCTTTACAATGCCCAACCGAGTTCGACGGACCGTCAGGCAGGAGAGCGAACCATTCACGTCATGTCTCTATTTCGGCGTCGGCCGAGCTTTCGCGGCGGGTACTGGTTCGCCCAGCCGCACGACGTCCCTGGTGAGCCGATCGGCGAGATCTCACCCACCGCGCCGCTGGCCGTCCCTCTGGCTGACGGATCGTGCCCGGCCGCCTCGCCTGTGGTCGAGGCAGGGCAGGCGGTCGCACCGGGGCAGCTCATTGCCCGCAGCCAGGATCAGGACGGCTTGCCCGCTCACGCGCCCGTCTCCGGCAACGTGATTGAGATCGGTCGGGCCGATACAGCCGACGCGTGCGACGTGCCGGCCATTGTGATCGAGCCCGACCCCGTTCGACGCGCCGACGCACAATCGGTGGGCACGCCGCTGCCGGACCGGCCGGGCCTGGACAAACTCATCGAGCGCTTTGAGGCGGCAGCCGTAATCAACACCGTCGACAACGAACCGCTGCACCAGCAGCTTGCCCGGGCGCGACAGCGACCTATCCATCACGTCATCGTCAACAGCATTGAGTCACAGCCGCCACTGGTCGCCCAGCGACGACAGCTCGCCGAGCGCCCCACCGACGTGCTTGATGCCGCCGAGATGATCGGCCACGCCATCGGTGCGCGACGCCTATGGCTGGCCATCTCCAACACCGCCGGAGGTCTGGTTCGCTCGCTCCAGCAGCGCTGCGGGGGCCGCCCCACGCGTCTGGCGGCGCTCGCGCCGAAGTACCCGCAGGAGTCACCGGTGATACTCGTGCACACGTTGCTGGGCCTGGCCGTGCCACCCGGGCACAACACCCTCGATGCAGGCGTGCTGGTTCTGGACGTAGGCACGGCGCTGGCTGCTGGTCGGGCCACCCGCAACGGGCAACCGCACACCCACCGCGTGCTGACCGTTGCCGGCGACGCAGCCGAGCGCCCGGGCTGCTACCGTGTCGCGGTCGGAACAAGCCTGGCCGACGTATGCGAGCACGTGGGGCTGCGCGGGCCGCTGCGCAGGGTCGTAGTGGGCGGCGTGATGACCGGCTTGGCTGTTTCCGATCTGCACACCGTGGTGACCCGCACGACCTCTGCCGTGCTGTTCCTGTCGCAGTCGTGGTGCGGGCGGCCGATCGCCTGCGTTCGGTGCGGTGCGTGCATGGATCACTGCCCGGTGGGGCTGGCGCCGGCGTCTCTGTTGTCGGCTTTCGAATTGGATCAGGCGGATGCGTCGGAGCTGTATCCCGAGGCCTGCATCGAGTGCGGCGTGTGCAGCCTGGTCTGCCCCAGCCATTTGCCGCTGCTATTGGCCGCTCAACGCCTTAAGGCTCGGGCTGGCGTGCGACGAGCTGCGGAGGCAACGTCGCCATGAGCCGCGTTAACCAGAACCGTCTGCCGCAGGCGCTGGCTCGGTTGCATATCGGCGCGGCCCCGCACCTTGTTCCTGCGGTCAGCTATACCGAATCGATCTGGACATACATCGCCATGGCCTGCCTGCCGCTAGGGGCGGGCCTGGCCGTGTACGGACTGGCTGCCGCGCGCGTCGTGGGCTTGAGCATGGTGGCGGCCGTACTGACGCAACGGTTGATCGGTGCCGCCAAGCGGCAGCCGGGGCGGACCGAGATCACCCACTCGGCCATGATGGGAATGCTGCTGGGTCTGACGCTACCGGCCGCCACGGCGTGGTACATTCCCATTGCAGCCGGCGCGATCGCTGTGGCGGTCGGCAAGGTCGCGTTCGGCGGAATCGGTCATTACTTCTGGCATCCGGCTGCGCTGGGCCGTATTGCCGTGCAGGTGCTTTTCCCGGAGAAGCTCAGCCCCGATCTGTGGACACACGGGACCAACTGGCCCTTCCTGGCCCGAGGGCATCTGCTGACCGGCGACCTGTCCCGCACGTGCGTCGCCGATCACTATGTCGGATGGCAGAACACGCCGTTGCCCGGAGGCTTCGACGCCTGGTTGGCGCCGCGACCCGAGCAGATCCTACGGTGGCTGGCAGACGGACGGGCCGAACCAACCGGCAGCGCAGACCACCCGCTGCTAGCCGCCATACGCGACGCCCTGCCGCCCTGGCAGGACACCGTGCTCGGACTAACCGGCGGCGGCATCGGCGAAGGCTGTGCCATAGCCCTGATGGTAGCTGCAATCTATCTGATGTATCGGCATCACTTGCGCTGGCAAATCGTAGTCGGCGTCTTGACGGCCGCGGCTGCGGCTGCGGCCGTGCTGCCCATTCGCCTCGCGCCGGAAGGCTCGGGCGACGGATCGTGGCTGTGGCTGCCTGTTCTGGCGTGGCCGGAGGGTCTGCCCGCCGGACCGATCTACGTGCTGTACCATTTGACCTGCGGCGACCTGATGCTCGTGGCGTGTCTCCTGGCCGGCGAGACGGTGACCAATCCGATCACGCCGCGAGGCCAAATCATCTTCGCGCTGGCGCTAGGGGCGCTGACGGTCTTCCTGCGAATGTACGCCTTACCGGTGTGCGCGGGCTATTGGGCCCTGCTGGCGATGAATACCGTCGTGCCGTTGATCGACCGCCGTACGCAACCCCGCGTGTTGGGCACGTGACCTCGCTCAAAGCGGTCGCCACGTGGCTCAACGAAACGTGACCAGGCCGTAGCTGCCGGTGTTCTTGCTGGCGTCGGAATCGCCCGAAAGCACCATACCGCTGGTCGGCGCCTGAGGTGCGGGGTCGTCCTTGTCATCGACGAGCACTTCGATGGCAAGTTGGACGCCAGGTGCGGGCTGGAACCCCTCGGCGACGATACCGGCCGGGATCGCCAACTCCAGCACATAACCGCCTGCCCGACTCGCCCAGCCCACCTTCAGCTTGTCAGCCAGCTTGCCGCCGCCCGGCGAGACCTCAATGGGCGGCTCGCCCGCGTCGGCCGGCACCGAGACGATCAACTGCCGACACGGACCAGCGAAGCGCCCGTCGCGCGCCGCCGCGGGCCGCGGATCCCAGAAGATCTCCACGCCGTCCTTCAGCCATACCTGGCGCGCCTGCGTCACCAGCGCCTCGTCGGTGACGTCGATGGCGAGATACACCCACGCGTCGTCATACCCCACCCGAGTCACCATGGAGCAATCCTGCGGCCCCAGCCACGCCTCGGGGTTGTCCTTGACCCGGCCGCGAGTCGCGGCGACACACCCCGGCACGGTGGTCCAATCGTCAAGCTTGCCGTCCACGTGGATGCCCGAGACACGAAGCGCATCCAGCGTTGCTACCACCGGAAGCGGCAGCGTTCGCTTGCCCTGTAACGTCTTTTCCTTGTAGGCGGTCTGATACTCGATCGTTAGCGCGGGCGGCTCGGTGTGGGCTGGGGCTGCCGCGATCCTGTACTGCCGCTCGGTGCTCTGCCCGGCGGGCAGCACGACGGACTCGGCCTTGGGCGTGCCATCGGAGAACCACTTGGCGTCCCCGCTCCAGCTCAACTCGTATCGCACCTGTGAACCGGTCGGGTTGCTGATGCGCAGGACACTCGGGCCGCCTCCGGCCGTGACCGATGTCACCAGCAGTCCCCCCCGCACCGCCGTGTGCACCTTGCGCACGCCGCGGTCGATCATGTCGTGCGGCAGGACTTCACCGACCGGCACGATCGAGACCGCCGGCTTGCCATCGCTGACGAGTACACTGGCGTACGAGTGAAAACTGCCCTCCGAACGATTCTCGTTCTCGCCGGCCGCCGATTGGGCCGCCGTGGCCGACAGAACGTAGAACGGCACGCCGTCCTCCAGATCGTAGCTCAGCCCGTGCCAATGCCCGGTAAAGATCGTCGTCTTGCCCGCATCGAGCAGCTTGCGGATTCGCGGCCACACCTCGTTGTCGTAAATCGGGTGGTGGAAGAACATAAAGACATGTCGGGCGTCTTTGGCTGCGGCCAGATCCTTGGCCAGCCACTCAAGCTGAGCGTTCACCAGGTCGGTGAGTTGGACCTCGAAAGCCGTGCTGTCGAGCACGATAAAGTGACAGCCGCGGTAATCGAACGAGTAGTACGTCCTGCCGTTCACCCCGTGCAGGCGCGTGTAGACCTCTCGCGGCTTGTCGTCTGTGACGTCGTGGTTGCCGGGGCAGTAGAAGAACGGTGCGTCGAGCTTCTGCGTCAGCGCGTCAAACTCCTTCCACTGCGCCAGCAGTTTGGCCTCGTCGTCGGTATAGCCTTCGATCAGATCGCCCACGCTCATCACCAAGTCGGGCTTGACGCGGTTGACCTGTTCGACGGCCAGCGCCCACGCACCGGGCAGATGCCCGCCAGTGCGGTCCGACATGACGATGAAGTGGAAGGCGTCGCCCGCGTTGGGAGCCGCCCCCTTCCAGCCTGCAATCTTGCTCAGATCGGAAGGGCTCTGCGTTTCTCCGGCCAGTCCGATCGGACCGGACACCGCCAGCAGAACGACACACGTGGCCAACAGATACGCCGTCCGCATCGATACACCTCCTGGAAGCAACGCGACTTGAAACCGTGGCGCATTCGGTTCGGGTCGGCCTGTGCACGGTACCAAGCTGCGACCCGTGGGGCAAGCAGTCATCCAAAGTGATTGCCTCCCCGTGGCGCCGCCGGCAGGTGACGTTACAATCATGCGCCGGATCGACACGGGGAGCTCGTCTCGCGCATCAGCGCGAGGGAGGACAAGGCACGTGACAGTAGACACGACACTCCCCCACGGCAACGCGTGCGACATCGCAATTCACACGGAAGGCGACACGGCGGTCGTCGAGTTTGCGGCTGATCCGCACGGCGGGCCGGAGTGTCTTTGGTTCTGCTTTCGAGTGAGGCGCGACGAGGGCGAGTCAGACCCGCCAGCCGGCAAGGTGCGGCTCGTGCTGAAGCACTTCGGCAACATACTCGGCGGCAGCGACCCGTGGGCCATCCGGCCGGTAGCGCGATATGAGGGCGACGACTGGCAGCGCCTCGACGCCGGCACGGCTGACAACTCACCCGACGGGCGCGTCCGGGCGTGCTGGACGATCGAGGCGCCGACGTCTCACGTCGACGTCGCACTGTGCTACCCCTACGGGCGTGCGGAGCTCGAGCAACTGCTACACGATACCCACGGCTTCTGGCGACGCGACACGATTGGGGTCAGTCAGGCTGCTCGACCGATCCTGCGGCTGAGCAACGACTACGGGGCAGTCGACGGCGATCGGCCCGGACTGTACCTGATCGCCCGGCAACACGCCGGCGAGACGCCCGGCTCGTGGGTGCTCGACGGCTTTCTGCGACACATCGCCACGTTGGGCGACGACGCGCCGCTGGTCTGGGCCGTGCCGTTGTCGAACATCGACGGGGTCGAGCAAGGCGACTACGGCAAGGACAATTTCCCGTACGACCTGAACCGCGCCTGGGGGCATCCGCCCATGCGGCACGAGACGCTTGTCGTGCAGCACGACATGCTGCGATGGCAGCAGCGGTGCCGCCCGGTGTTGGGCATCGACTTCCACGCGCCCGGTGCCTGCGAGACCGACGGCATCTACATGTATCTACCCACGCCCGAGAACTATCCCGCTCAGCACGAACAGGCTGATAAGTGGACGTCTCGTCTGGCCGAGGCGCTCACGCGCACGTTTGCCGCCGAGTCGGCCGACCGGGTCGCGCGGTACCGATCCCGCTGGGAGACACCCGGCTTTGTAGGCTACTGCTGCGGCGACCTGAAGCTGTGCGCCCTGACGATCGAGACGCCCTACGCCTCAGCCGGCAACACGCTGCTCACGCGTGAGGCCTATCGGCAGGCCGGCCAGCGCCTGGCAGCTGCCGTAGCTGCACACGTAGCAGGTTGAGTGCTGCTCGCAAGGCGCGCCCGAACATGGCGCGGGTGACTGGCGTTCTACGACAATTGCTTTCTGATCGCCCTGGCCGCTGCCGCCGGATCTTCGGCACCGATGACCGCGCTGCACACGGCCACGCGGATCACGCCGGCCGAGACGAGCTGGCCAACGTTCTCTGCGTCGATCCCCCCGATGGCTACGATCGGACCGGCAAACTCGCTGCGGGCCGCCTCGACCAGCGCCTCGCGCGACGTGAGCGCCCGGGCCTGCGGCTTGGTGCAACTGGCGAACATGGGCCCGATGGCCAGGTAGTCAGGCCGCTCAGCCGCCGCCGCAACAACCTGCTGCGGGCTGTGTGTGCTCTTGCCCACCAGCAGGTTCGCACCGACGATTCGGCGAACCTCTGCAACACCCAGATCGTCCTGCCCGACGTGCGCGCCGTCGGCACCGGCCAAACGCGCGATGTCCGCCCGGTCGTTGACGATGCACAACGCGTTTTTGCTGTGGGCCAGCTCCGCCAACGCCGTCGCCCGGCGCAGCAGCTCGCGATCGGACAGGTGCTTCTCACGAAGCTGCATGCACTCGGCGCCGCCATCTATGGCCGCGCGCGCCGTTTCCAGCCAGTCGCCGTGGCACAGTTCGGCTGTGACCAGCACGTAAAGCCGGACCCTATCGAATCGGCTGCGTGTGCCCATGGCGACATTATAGCGGCAGGCACCGGGCTGCGTCCGTGTTATAGTGTGCTGTGTATTCAATAGATGGGGTGCTCGCAGTAATTCGCCGGTGAGGTGGGCAATGACGCATCTGGCCGCGGCGGTCTTCGCACTCGGCTGTCTGACCCCTGCCACGACGACCCAGCCCGCGCCCGTCGAGTTAGTCAAACGACAACTGGCCGGCAAGGCGGGCATGCATCCTCGCCTCCTGCTCAACGGCGAGCAGTTCAAGCTCCTGCGGCGGCAGGCCGCCAGCGGCAAGCGCGCCCTGCTGGCCCGACAGATCATCCGGCAAGCCGACGAGATGCTTGACGAGTCGCCGCCGCCCGAGCCACCAAAGACAAGCGACTCCGTCCGCAGCTTCGGCAATCGCGTGCCGTGGCTGGCGCTGGCCTACAGACTTACCGGGCAGAGCAAGTACCTCCATGCCGCCGAAGGTTGGATGCTGGCGGCCGCTGGCTATCCGCGTTGGGTCGACGACGCCGATTCGGGGGCGGGTCACGTCCTTTTCGGACTCGCGGTGGGATATGACTGGCTTTACCACGAGTTGAAGCCGGAGGTGCGGACCACTGTGCGCGAGGCCCTGCTCCGCCACGGACGCACCATGTATGAATCTGTGCAGTCCGGGCAGGCGCTGTGGCACGACGCATACCTCCAGAGCCGCCTGTGGATCGATGTGGCGGGTCTGGCGACGTGTGGGTTGGCTTTGTTCGATGAAAGCGACGAGGCGCTAGGGTGGATCGCGTGGGCGCAAGACTTTTTCGATGCGGTGCTGGAGACGCTGGGCCCCGACGGCGCGAGCCACGAAGGCGTAGCGTATTGGGGCTGCGGGTTGGAGTATCTGCTCAAGTACCTGGTTTTGCAGCGCGACCTGCTTGGGATCGATCGCTTCAATCACCCGTGGCTCGGCAAGACCGGCGACTATCGCCTCTACGCCATGCTGCCTGACGGGCGCTCGTGTGTGAACTTCGCCGACAGTGCCCGTGGTGACTGGTGCGGGCCCGGCCATCTGCTGCGACGGCTGGCCGGCGAGTACCGCAGGGGGCGCTGGCAGTGGCTGGCCGACCACATCGAAGCAGCCGGTGGTGGACGACGCGAATGGCTCGATCTGCTCTGGTACGATCCGAGTGTGCGCCCAGCCCACCCCGGGGACGACCCGCTCGGCCGGTTCTTCAGCGATCTCGGTCTGGTGTTTGCCCGTAGCGACTGGACCGAGGACGCCCTGCACGTGGCCCTCAAGTGCGGTCCACCCTTAGGTCAGCATGCCATGCGACTCGGACACGACCTGGGCGGTCAGCACGTTCATCCCGACGCGGCAAGCCTGACGTTGGTATACGGGAAGGATCACATCCTCGTCGACGACGGGTATACGCTGGGCAAACGTACAAGCAACCACAGCACGCTGTTGGTCGATGGCGCCGGTCAGATCGGCGAGGGCGGGCGATGGTTCGACACCCAGGCGTGCATCGAGGCCGACGCGAGGCCCGAGATACGATTCGTGCAGTTCGGCGAGGATTACGACTGGTACATCGCCGACGCCACCTCAGCCTATCCTGCCGCTGCGGGACTGTCGCAGTTCATCCGGCACGTGCTGTTCGTCAGGCCCGACGTGGTGGTAATCGTCGACGAACTGGCCGCCGTCCGACCCGTTCGCTTCGAGTTGCTGTATCAGTTGGCCGGCGAGGTGCGACAGACCGACGAGGGATGCGAAATCCGCAGTGGAACGACGGTCGCCAGAACGCAGCGATGGTCAACCGCGCCGCTGCGCGAACTGCTCGAACCGATGGTCATCCCCGAGTCGGAGCGCCACGGAGCAGACACAGTCGCTCGTCGCAACCGCCTGTCGCTGAAGACCGCCGAGCGGGTCAGCGAAGCAGTCCTCATCGTGGCCTTCGACGTCGGTGCGGGCGGTATCGGGCAGCGACCAAGCGTTTCTGTGGGTCTGACGCGCAGTGTGTTGGAATTGAGCGTGGTGCGGAACGGGCGTTGCCGAGCCCTCTCCGTCCCACTGACTCGACCGGCGCCGCCGCCATCCACCCAGGGTCAGACCGGCGGTGTTCACCGTCTGAACGGCCTCGATTCGCCCGGACCCGCCGCCGAGCCGTTCGCCCGACGCTGACCCACCGAAACCAACGGGCTGCACATCGGAATCATCCCGTACGGGACCGTAGCTGCACGGCCCATCCGTCACACAGCCGCAGATCCGTGTCCCCACAAAGCCAAGATCTGCTTCAAAACGGCCGATAAAGCATCCGGCGCGGTTGGTCGCGCGTATCGTACACTTCCGTAAGAGGTGACCGGAAAACATGATGGAGCAGACAGAAGCGATTCAAGCCAGCCTGGAGTTGGTCAGGAATAAACCGCTGGTCCTGGCGGAACGGTTCTTTGACCGACTGTTTCGCGAACACCCCCGATTCCGATCCGTGTTCGAGGGCGTCGACGCCACCGACAGAGAGCGGGTGGCCCTGTCGGCGCTGACGCTTACGGCTGAGTTCTCGCGCGCCCCCGGTCAGATGGAGCGATACCTGCGCCGACTCGCCCAGCGGCACATCGATTACGGAGCCAGGCCGGATGACCTCAAGCCCTTTGTCAACACGCTCCTTATGACCATCGCCGAGTTATCGGGCGAAACCTGGACGCACGAAGCGGCTCTGGCGTGGCGTCGCGCCGGCGAGCGAATTGGCGCAACCATGGCAGAGGTCGTCGGCCAACCGAGCGATACCGCACGACTGGCCCGCACCCGGTCCGACTGAGTTTGGACCAGACCCGCACGTTGCCGGTCACTCCAACAGATTCTCACGAACCGCTGCCAGCGTCTGCTCGGACACACCGAGCGATGCGGCCACCACTTCGATACCACCCTCCCGATCGATGTAGTCCAGCAGACTCAGAAGCGGCGCGGGATCCCTGATCTCAGGCGACAGCATGAAGTCGTCGACGATGTCCTCGCGATCCACCCCCAATACCGACAGCAGCAGAGCCGCGAAAACACCCGCCCGATGGTTGCCCCCGCCGCAGTGAAACAACAGAGGCAATCGCTCGGGGTCGGCCAGCAGCTCAAGCCCCTCACCGAAGGACTCGGCATAGGGCTCGACGGCCGACTCGAACGCGTTTTCATCGGCGATGCTCCTGACCGGCAGCAGATGCATTTGGGCACAGCAGAACACGCACGGAACGTCACCGCCGAACAGCGGCGATGGCAGAAGCCGGTTCCTCATGTCGATTACCGTGTTGATCGCCAGGTCGGCAAACGCCTGGCAGCCCTCCTCCGTCAACGCGTCAAGCGCGGCGGAGCGATAGACCCGCCGCCAGCAAACTGTCCTGCCGTCGTCCGCGACGTAGCCACCCAAATCGCGTGCGTTCAGCGCACCGGGCAGGTCGATCCAGCGAGTAGGCTCATCCGGCAGGGCGCCGCTCGGCGCCGGACAGCAGTCCTGATAACAGCCTTGCGACCCGGTCATGCCCACAACCGTCACCATCAGCGCGAACATCGCACCCGTCGAAGAGGTCAACAACAAACGAGTCACCGACCGCCTCCCACCGCCATTGGGGCAGGTTTGACAATCAACCAAACGTCAGAACACTGCGAGCCCACGCTCACCGTCGGCCGCCATCCTATCTGTCGACATGAAACCGCTCAACCACCGATCGGATGCCCGCCGTTGGCAGCACCCCTCCGCTGTTAGGGGCGCCGGCCCCCGACGCCCTTCCGCGCTTGCCAACTTTGTGCGTGCTGCTAGGCTACTGACATGCTCGAAGCACGAATTATCAGTGTGGGTACCGAGATGATGCTCGGCCAACTCATCGACACCAATGCGGCCTGGCTGTCGCAACGGTTGGCTGAAATCGGCATCGCCGTGGTGGAACACGTAACGGTCGGCGATGATCAGGCACGGATTGAAGAAGCGCTGGCCGGCGCCGCCAAACCTGGAACCGTGGTGTTGGTCACCGGCGGGCTTGGACCCACCGAAGACGATCTGACACGCCATGCGCTGGCCACAGTGCTTGAGGCGCCGCTGGAGTTACACGAACCGTCTCTCGAACGGATCCGCGACTTCTTCCGCAGCCGCGGGCGCAACATGGCCGATCGCAATGCAATCCAGGCGATGTTCCCGCGGGGCACCGAGCCGCTGGAGAACACCTGCGGCACGGCACCGGGCATTCGCGCCCGGCGTGGCGACGCGATCATTTATATCACGCCCGGCGTGCCACGAGAGATGAAGGTCATGTTCGAGCGCCACGTCCTGCCCGACCTGGTGAGTCGATCCGGCGGTCAGGTCGTGGTGACCGAGTCGCTGCATTGTTTCGGCACGGGCGAGTCGGACATCGGGCAGCAGATAAGCGATCTGATGCAGCCTGGACGCCAGCCCTCGGTTGGCACGCGCGTCGATGAGGGTGTCATCTCGGTCCGCATCGTAGCCTGCGGGCATCTGGAGGAGGCACGGCAGAAGGTTGCCGAAACCGCGAAAATCGTGGAGGCACGCCTGGGGACGCTGGTTTTCGGCCGCGGCGACGAGACGCTGGCCTCGGCTGTGGGGCGTCTGCTCCAGGCGAGCGGCCAGACCGTAGCCGTCGCCGAGAGCTGCACAGGTGGCCTGATCGCCAAGTGGATCACCGACGTGCCCGGCAGCAGCGCGCACTTCCTGGGCGGCGTCGTCGCCTACGCCAACACGGCCAAGCGTGATCTGCTCGGGATTCAGACGGAGATCATCGAGGCCCACGGCGCGGTCAGCAAGCCGATCGCCCAGGACATGGCCCGTGGCTGCCGCCAGCGATTCGGGGCGGACTTCGCCCTGGCTGTCACGGGCATCGCCGGGCCGTCCGGCGGCACGGCAGACAAGCCGGTGGGGTCGGTCTACACCGCCCTGGCCGACGCCAACGGCTGCCGCGAAGTCGAACACCGCTTTGGAGCCCACATCGATCGCGACGCCATCCGCCGGCGCACCGCCTCGGGCGCCCTGAACATGCTGCGCCTGCACCTGCTCGACCAATAGACGCGGGGCCTTCGGCTCGGCCCGCCGCGTGACTAGAATTGGATTGATGAGCGAACTACCCACGCCATACCTGGACGGACCCGTCCCGTTGTTTCCTCTGCCGAACGTGGTGTTGTTTCCGCGGGCGGTGCTGCCCCTGCACATCTTCGAACCGCGGTACCGCGCGATGGTGGGCGACGCCCTGGCCGGCCAACGCCTCATTGCCATCGCCCTCCTGCTGCCGGAACACGAGGGTCTGCAACACACCAACACTGCACCGATCAGCCCGGTGACGTGCGTGGGACGCATCCTCAACCACGAGCAACTTGAGGACGGCAAATACAACATCATCCTCCAGGGATTGTGTCGGGCCCGCATCCGGCAGGAGCACACCGACGGGGCGTATCGCGAGGCCATGATGGAGCAAATGATCTCGCGCGAGCCGGAAACAGACTCCATCCATCGCGCGATGCGCGAGCATCTGAACAGCACCATCTCGGGCGCCGCCTTCCAGGACATTACCGTTACCGAGAAGCTCAAGGCCCTGCTGACCACACACCTGCCGCTGGGCGCCGTAGCCGATCTGGTGGCGTACGCCATGGTCCAGGATGTCGAGGTCAAACAAAGCCTGCTGGAGCAGTTGGACGTAGTCGAGCGCGTGGAGCAACTGGTCGCCGAGATCGAAACCCTCGGCCGACTGATCGAACTCACCCGCAAGGCAAGAGGTCAGTGGCCGCCGCCGACCACCCAGAACTAGCCCATCTGATCCATCAGGGGGCGAGACTGCCTCGCACCTGGGCGATCCGCAGGCAATCCGTCAACAGCGATTCAAGCCGATCGAGAGGCCAAACCGTATCGGCGTCACTGAAGGCCCGCGGCGGATCGTCGTGGATTTCCAGGAACAGTGCGTCGGCTCCGGCCGCCACCGCCGCCCGTGCCAAGGCCGGCACGAACTGTCGTTGGCCACCGGACCGATCGCCCGCCGCCCCGGGCAGTTGACACGAGTGCGTCGCGTCGAAAACCACCGGTGCCAACGCCCGCATCCGCGGGATGGCGGTCATATCGTTAACCAGCCGATGGTAGCCGAAGAACGTTCCTCGCTCGGTAAGGACGAGATTGTCGTTGCCCGTGGAGCGAACCTTCTCGACCGGGCCCACCATCTCTTCGGGCGAGAGAAACTGGCCCTTCTTGACGTTGACCGGCCGCCTCGTGCGTCCCGCCGCCAGCAGCAGATCCGTCTGGCGACAGAGGAATGCTGGAATTTGCAACAGGTCGAGCACCGCAGCCGCACCCTCGGCCTGGTCCGATTCATGGATGTCGCTGGTGACCGGTACGCCCAGCGTGCGCTTCACCGCCGCCAGGATCTCCAGCCCCTCGTCGAGCCCGGGCCCGCGACGGCTGGCCATACGAGACCGATTGCCCTTGTCGAAGCTGGCCTTGAATATGTAGCCCAGACCCAGCCGGTCACACACCTTGGCAGCGTGCTCGCCCAGCGCAAGGCAGTGATCGCGCGACTCGATGACGCAAGGCCCGGCGATCACACACAGCCCACCCCCGCCGATGGTCACGCCCCCCACATCCACGCCCGCCGGGTCCATCTCGACCGTCTCCACCGCCCGGAACGACTAGGGCGGTTCAAAGAACAGCGCCGCGCCAGGCGCCACCGAAAAGCTCGCCGGCACCCGGCCGGCCGGGTCTCCGTCAGCCTGAACCGCCAACGGATAGTCCGACGTCACCGCCACGCGCCTGCACCGTCGGTAGATCACGCGACGGCTCGCAACGTGCGTCCGCAGGATAGTCCGGCAAGCCTGCAGGAGCAATCGCCCCTGCCAACGGCAACGGTAGATACAGACGTCCAGCATCCCGTCGTCGGTATGGGCGTCTCGCAGGATTCGCAGCCCAATCGAGTAGCGCGCGAGATTGCCCACGAACACCAGTGCCGGTTCATGGCACACCAGTTCCCCATCGACCACCACACGCACCGGCCAGAAGCGGTGCTCCCAGAAGGTTCGCCAAAGTGGCCAGAAGTAGCTCAGGTGCGTAATGTGCCCCTCCCGCTGGTCCACCAGCCGATCCACGACCTCGGCATCGAATCCGATGCCCGCCACGATCAGGAACGGGCGGTCATTTACCAGGCCCACGTCGACACGCCTCAAGCGACCCCGCTGGAGGGTTTGCCAGAGCCGCTCGACGTCGAGACGACACCTAAACTCTTTGGCCACAATGTTTTCGGTGCCCACGGGCACGATCAGAATCGGCGTGGGACAGTCGATCAGCCCCTCGACCACCTCGCGAACCGTGCCGTCGCCGCCCACGGCGATTACCGCGCCGCACCGCCCTGCCACTTGGGCCAGAAAGCCCGGCGCCTCGCCCGGGCCACCCGTACGGTACAGAAGCACCTGGCGACCGGCCGTCTTCAGGCGTCGGGTCAGTTCTGTAACGATCGCCCGCGACGTAGCGCTGCCGGCGACCGGATTGGCCACCACGGCAACGGGGCCTACCGACCGAAGTGGGATGTCCTGAGGTCTGCCAACTTGCTCAGCCATTGCACACGGGCCCGACGGGGGTTGAACGCGCCGCCGCTAGCGACTATACTAGTCGGCTCGCAATCAGCCAAACAGTGCTGACCATCCAAACAAGACTACCGACGCGGCGTGGAGGCAGGTCTGCACGGGGTAGGCACCAAGTCAAAGGAGGTCTCAGCAGACTATGGAAGCGGTCGCCGATCTCGAACAACTCTACAACCAGGACCCCTTCGACGATGCCACCTTTGAGCAGGTGCGCCACATCGTCGGACAGTCCGGCCAGCAACGTGAACGCCTGACGATGCTCCTGGAGGCGCTGCAGGAGCGGGCGACTGACGATGCATCCAGCCGGTCGAGCCTAGCGCTGCGGCTCGGCCTGGGGTGGTGCCTGCTCAGGCAGCATCGCCTGGCGGCCGACTGGCTGCAACAGGCACAAGACTGCAAGCACAAGCACTACTATCTGGCCAAGGCAATGCGACAACTGCGGCAGTACGACAAAGCGCTGGAGCAGCTCAAGGCGGCTGCGGCCGCCGGATGGGATTCACTCGAGTGCGACCTGGAGAAGGCGCACACGCTGCTGAGGGCGAACCGGCTGGACGAAGCCGAGGCCGCTATCGGCGCGCTCGGCCAGCGTGCGGCGCGCAACACACGGGTCGATGTGGTTCGGGGGCTTCTACTCGAACGGCAGGGCCTGCGGGAGGCGGCGATTGATCGGTTCAAGAAGGTTCTGGAGGTAGACGAGGCGTGTGTGGAAGCGCGGTTCCGTTTGGCCTACGCCCTCGATCTGCAGGGCGAGGACGAGCAGGCCATCGACCAATACGAGCGATGCATCGAGCAGCAGCCGGCGCACGTCAATGCCCTAATCAACCTGACCGTACTGTATGAAGACGCGGGCGATTACGAAGATGCCGAGCACTGCCTCCGCCAAGTGCTCGCCTCCGACCCGAATCATCCCCGCGCCAGGTTGTTCATGCGCGAAGTGAAGAGTTCGCAGCAGATGTTCATCGATGAGGATCAGGAGCGAATACGCGAGAAGCGAGACGCCATCCTCGACACGCCCATCAGCGATTTCGAGCTTTCAGTACGCAGCCGCAACTGCCTCAAGAAAATGAACATCTTCACGCTTGGTGACCTGCTGCGAATCAGCGAAGCCGAACTGCTGGCCTATAAGAACTTCGGCGAGACCAGTCTGACCGAGATCAAAGCCATGCTCGCCCAGCGCGGCCTGAGGCTGGGTCAACTGCTGGAGGAGCAGCAGTCGGTCGCTCGCCAGAAGGCGTTGGAGACGGTGACGGCCGCCGGGGCACCGGAGGTCCTGGACAAACCTGTCACGGAGTTACATCTGTCGGTGCGGTCGCGCAAGTGCCTTCAGCGGCTCAACATCGAGACGCTGGGCGATCTGACCTCACGTACGGAAGCCGAGTTGCTCGGCGCCAAGAACTTCGGACAAACCTCACTTAACGAAGTCAAGCAGCGTCTGACCGAGTACGGCCTGAACCTGCGCCAGATCAGCGGATGAATCAGCCGTTCGCAACGGACCGTCGCTACACGTGGCAGCGGGCGATTACCTGGCTGGTGCTCGGTTCGGTGGTGTTGCCGGCCGCGGCCGGCCTGTCGTGCCGGCGGGAAACGATTGCACCGGTCGAGCGACCCGGCAAGCCGCTCATGCCCGTCGATCTGAACCTGCGCGTGCGACTGGCCCAGGGGGCTGCGTCGCTCCAACTGGCCGTTGCCGGCCCCTACGAAATCCGAGGACCCCAACGCAAGCTGCTGGCCCAATCAGCAAGCCCTCTGCAACGCTGCAAGGTCTCCGTCACCAGCTCGAGCAGTCCCACCCTCTGCATAGGCCGATACGAACTAGGCGCCGGACCCGTCGAGATCGTGCCCACCGAGGACGGTACGATCCAACTGGACGATCGCCGCTACCGCGGGCGCATGCAGATCGAGGGCCGACCCGACGGCCTTGCCGCCACCAACCTGGTCCACATCGAGTCGTACCTCAAGGGCGTGCTGCGAGGCGAACTGCCTCGCTACTTCCACCGCGAGACCTTCCACGCCCAGGCCATCACCGCGCGAACCTATGCCCTTTATCAGAAGCTCAAGCACGGGGCGAAACGCGACTACGACGTATTAAGCACGACCGCTTCACAGGTGTACATCGGCCTCGATGCGGAGGGTCACAAGGCCGTTGAGGCCGTCGACTACACGCGCGGCATCGTCCTGACCTGGGACTCGCCGCACGGACGCGAGATCTTCAGCACCTACTACAGCTCCACCTGCGGCGGCATGACCCAGAGCGTAGCCAACGTCAAGCCCGAGCCGGAGATCCCGCCGCTGGCCGGCGGCGTCGTCTGCCCCTACTGCCGCAACGCGCCTCACTACCAGTGGGACCCGCTACGACTGACCAAAGCGTTCGTCGCCGAACAGCTTCGAGGGCGATTCGGCAACTTTGCCGGCCTCAAGACAGTCCAGCAGCTTGTGGTGCTTGGGTACACGCCCCAGGGCCACGCCACCAGGATTAAGGTGGTCGACGCAGACGGCAAGTCGTTCGAACTGCGGGCCGAGGACTTCCGCCTGGCGATGGGCGGCAACCGCCTCAAGAGCACGCGCTTCCGCCTCGTCGAGGAGCGCGACGCGTTCGTCTTCCAGGACGGACGTGGCTACGGACACGGTGTGGGCATGTGCCAGTTCGGCGCCGAGGGCATGGCCCGGCAGGGCTTTACCGCCGGACAGATCCTGCGGCATTACTACCCGTCAAGTCATCTGACCAAGGCCTATCGCTAGGGGCCGCACCGTTCGGCAGCTCGCCCGAATGACTTGCCGGCGCGCGTGACGAACTTATGATGGCCACAGGTCTAACCACAAAGGAGCTACCGCCATGTCGGAACTGGCCCGGTACGACGTACGTTTCGTGGCCCAACCGCCCGATCCATTGGACGGACGTGGCGATCACGCCCCCTGGCCCGAGATCCAGCCGCTGTCGGAGCTGACGATCCTCGGCGAGTCCGATCAGAAGCCCGACTGCCGGACGACCATCAAGGCGTGCTTTGACGCCGACAACCTCTACCTGCACTACCACTGCGTCGATCCCGAGATCATCAGCACGTATACCCAGCGCGACCAGATGCTCTGGGAACAGGACGTGGTCGAGGCCTTTGTCTGTCCCGACGGCCAGCTCGACCGCTACTTCGAGTTCAACTTCTCACCACGCGCCGTGATCTTCGACGCCATTATCACCAACCCCGAGATCAAGCGGGGGCCTGGTTTCCAGTTCGACAAGACCTGGAACGCCGACGGGCTGCGCCTGGCGGCGGCTGGTGAGGGTCGACTGTTCGGCAACAGCCAGACCGACAAATGGTGGTCGGTCGAGGCGGCTATCCCCTTTGCCGATCTGAACGTCTCGGCGCCGGGCGACGGGCAGCAGTGGCGGATCAACCTGTTTCGCATCGAGCGGGCTGGCGGGCGCGAGCAATACGGCACGTGGTCGCCCATCCCCCAGTTTGGTCCCGGCTTCCATCAGGCCGACTGCTTCGGTGTCTTCGTGTTTCGACGGTAGGACGGCGCGGCGCGAGCAGCGGGCAGCCTACGCCATCCCCGCAGCCACGATGTCGTGCTGCCGGATCACGCCGACGGGACGATGCCGATCATCGAGCACCACCAACTGGGTGATTTTGCTCTTCTCCATCAGGTCCAGACACTCGACCACCAGCGTCTCGGGCCCGACGGTCGAACGGACCACCGGCAGGTCGCCCGGATCGCGCCGGCTCTTGCGGAGCAGTTCGGGCAGATCGAGCTTGCCCGGATCGATGCCTCGCAAGGTCAGCCGCCTCAGGTCGCCGTCGGTGAAGGTGCCGACGAACCGCCCGGCGCCGTCGACGACGCAGGCCATGCCCAATCGCTTGGCGTCGATTTGCTGGAGCAACTCGCGGAAGCTCGCCTGCTCACTCACAACCGGCAGATCGCCCTCGGCGTGCATCAAATCCTTCACCCGCAGCAGCAGGCGCTTGCCCAGGCTGCCGGCTGGGTGAAGCTCGGCGAAATGCTCGGCGCCGAACCCGCGTGCCTCCAGCAAGGCCATCGCCAGCGCGTCGCCCAGTGCGAGCATCATCGTGGTGCTCGTGGTGGGTGCCAGGTTGAGCGGGCATGCCTCCGGTACGGTCGGGATCACCACCACGACGCCGGCCAGCTCGGCCAGCTTCGAGGCCGCCTTCTCGGTGACGGCGATCACCACGCCGCCGCCCCGCCGGCGGAAGTGCTCCACGAATCGGGCCAGTTCCTCGGTGTTGCCGCTCTTGCTGAGCACCAGCAGCCCGTCGTCGTGCGAGACGATGCCCAGATCGCCGTGCAGCCCCTCCACCGGGTGCATGGTGACCGCAGGCGTTCCGGTGCTGGTCAGCGTGGCGGCGATCTTGCGGGCCACCAGCCCGCTCTTGCCCAGCCCGGTCACGATCAACTGGCCCCGCAGGTTCAGGATGGCCTCGACCACCCTGTCGAACCGTTCGTCGAGCGCATCGCGCAGGGCTTGTAGCCCGTCGGCCTCATCGCCGATCACCCGCCGCGCCAACGCCAGCCACGATGTCGTCGTTTTGCTTCCCGCCATGATGGGCGAATTGTACGACCTGCCTGCTTCCAGATAAAGCTCCCCGCGCGTGGCATGGCACGCCGACGGGTGGCACGGTCCGACCAAGCCGGGCCGTGATTCGCCAACGGGACACAACACGCGTAGCCACACGGCCGACCCGGCGGTCGACCGTGCCGCCCAACACACAACTCTGTTTGCTGTCGACATGCCACCTGTCATATCGGTATTACAGACAAGCGACCACCGTCTGTCTAAATGATGTGGGCCACCCGGGCGACAGGCAGAGGGCCGCCCGGCGTGGACGGCCCTTGAATCGCTCGCGAATCTACTGGTGGCTCACGCTATCGACGGCGCGTGCTCCTATATCCAGCGAATCGACTCAGCAATAGTAAGCCGACCGCCAAGCCCAACGGCGCCACCGGTCCGGTCGCGCCGCAGCAGCCCGGCGGGCAGCCGCTGGCGTCGACGGTGGTGCCTTCCGGCGTGTTCGGACACGCGTCCTGGTCGTTGGGCACGCCGTCGCCGTCGTCGTCCAGCACCTGCGGCGTGACGGGACAACCGTCGAAGACCCCGTCGCCGTCGGAATCGATCGCACAGCCGTCGGCATCGATGTTCGTCGCACAAGACGGCGTGTCGGGACAATCGTCGGCGTCGTTCAGTACGCCGTCGCCATCGTCGTCGTCGGTCGAACATCCATCGGCGTCGACCGGATCACCCGCCGCCGTGTCCGGGCAATCGTCGCACGCATCACCCACGTCGTCGCCGTCGGTGTCCTGCTGGTCGGCGTTGGAACTGTCGGGGCAGTTGTCCATCTCGTCGGTCACCCCGTCGCCGTCGTCGTCCTGACGCTCGTAGGCCCCCATATCCACCGTGCCGTGAGAGATCCGCGGGTTGCCGTCCAGATCGGTGGTCAACCCGGGCGGGACGGCCGCGTTGTCGCCCGCGTCGATGCAGGGCGAGCCGCCAGCCAGCCGCAGGTTGTCGTCGTTTGTCCCGAACGTGTCGTCGGGGCCATCGGCGTCTACAAAGAGCGGGTCGGCGTCCAGGCAGCCGATCCCGAACCACGGCTGGGCGGTGCCGCCCTGCACGGCGCTGTAGGTTACCGTGGGCGCGCTATTGGGGTCAGTGTAGATCTCTTCCGGCGTATCGCCCCAGAGGATGCAGTTGGTCACCGTGGGGCTGCCGCCGAAGTTGGACATCCCGCCGCCCGAGCCGCCCGCTGTGTTGCCGGTGAACGTGCACTGCGTCACCGTGAGGCTCCTGCTCGAGTTGGCCATCCCGCCGCCGCCTTCGTGCGCTGTATTGCCGCTGAACGTGCACTGGGTCACCGTCGGGCTGCTGTTGCTGGAGTTGCACATCCCCCCCCGCCGCTCAAGGCCTCGTTCCCGCTGAACGTGCACCGGGTCACCGTGGGGCTGCTGTTGCTACCGTTCAACATCCCGCCGCCGGCCCAAGCCGTGTTCTCGCTGAACGTGCACTGGGTTACCGTGGGGCTGGTGTTGCTACCGTTGTACATCCCGCCGCCGAATTCGCTCACTGTGTTGCCGCTGAACGTGCACTGGGTCACTGTGGGGCTGCTTTCATAAGAGTTGTACATCCCGGCGGCGCCGTATGCCGTGTTCCCGCTGAACGTGCACTGGGTCACCGTCGGGCTGCTGGAGACGTTGTACATCCCGCCGCCGTCGGCGGCCGTGTTCCCGATGAACGTGCAATGCGTCACCGTGGGGCTGCTGTCCCGGTTGAACATCCCGCCGCCGTCGTAGTCTGCCGTGTTGCCGCTGAACGTGCACTGGGTCACTGTAGGGCTGCTTTGCCAGTTGTACATCCCGCCGCCGGAGTCCCCGGTGCCGTTGGTGATCGTGAACCCCTCCACCACCGCCGCGGCGGTCTCGCCGTTGTGGAAGTGGAACCCGCGGCCTGCGCCCTGGCAGTCGATGACGCAACTGGCCGCGCCATTGGCCGACCGAACCGTGATCAGCCGACCGTCGAAGTCGAGGTCGCGGTTGCCCGCGCCGGTGTAGGTGCCGTCCTGCACCACCACCGTGTCGCCATCGTCCGCGGCGTTGATACCCTCCTGAATGGCATCGAACGGATGGGCGGCCGAGCCGTCCTCATTGGGATCGCTGACCGTCGGATCGCCGGCGCCCAGATCGCCCGGGGCGTCGTCGTCCACGTACCAGGTGGTCTGGGCGCAGGCGTCGCCCGCCACGGCCAGCACGCCGATCAGCACAACCACAAGTACCCGATGGGAAAGCACACCAGACATGACATGTTCCTCCGTCATCCGGCGGGCATGAACTAAAGCCCGGGAAAGGTAAAATACTCCACACTGATGGGCGGTGTCGGTGAAGTGCGGCGGTCACCGGCCCGAAGCGGCATGCAGACACTCAGGCTGCCGCGCTACCTCTGGCC
>DATKUK010000004.1:0-61314 GCA_035530655.1 Phycisphaerae bacterium | reverse complement strand
GAAAGCTACCTGGACTGGCGAAACGGCACCCGAGACATCAGTCTGAAAACCTGGACTTCATACAAACGTCAACATCGAGTCACAAGGCATGCTGCATGACAGCATCAGAAAACATAACTGACCAACCGAAAACGGCACTAGCTACTCGGATGAAGCAATCCTCACTCAAGAACCCGCGCCTCATGGAGGACTCACGTACAGGTGAGTCTTTGTCGGTGCGTATCGCGTTCGATTGGGATCCGTGGGAAGGCCCGCTTCAGTTCGGACCGCTGGATTGGTGGGACCTTCTCGAAGTAATTCCCTACGAGGGAGTGCATCCGGTATAGATGGCCCGTGCGTAGTTGCGTTCGATGGCGTAAGGACCGCAAGCTGATTCATCTTAGACCTGTCATGAAAGATGGTGGGTGGTCTTCAACACGCTCAGACCAAGGAACCCGCCCTACATCAAGAGCAGTGGCACACTGCCATATGGGAGGGTGTTAGCCAGATGATCGAACTGCAACTCACAGATGAAGAACGGAAAGTCGCACGCGATTACGCCAGACGTCTCGAGAAGGGCGCCAAGCGGTGGCGACCTTCGCGCTGGGCAGCGATGGCTGCATTCGTGTTTGGTCTGTGTCTGCTGCTGGCGGTAGAACACTCCGTGCAAAAGATGCATTCCGTAATGAACCTGCCGGACGAGATAGTCAGCGCGGACATCACGCCTACAGCGAAGCTCAATGCCAGTCATATAGAGCTCCTCGCCACTCACATGGACGTGAAGATCGTGACCCTTCGTGCAGAGCTTTATCTTGTGCTCAAAGCACTTATCGTGGCAGGCATCGGCGTGGGGCTGTTCGTCTCTGTTGCCTCAAACTGGAGGCGAGATCGGCGGGACAGACTGATGGCAAAGTTGCTTCGATGTCTCGCAGACGGGCATGAGCAAGAAGGCGGCCAGGACAGGAGCTAGCATGACGCTACGGTGGGTGGTGGGTGGCCTGGGTGATCGCCGTTTGGTGAACCAGTCTGTCCCCCACCCCGGCACGGGGCGGGGCACCCGGCTCAAGAGCCCGCCGCCTTTGGGTGTCGTGGAACGATCGTGGCAACATGACAGGAGGAAATGCTATGCCAGTACATAAAAAGCCGAAGGCCATATGCTTCACGCCCGCCAAGCCCGTCGAGATGCACTTTCACGACAGCGATGAGACCTGGCTTATGATGCGCGGCAGGGCGATGGCCCATATGGTCGACCGCGAGGGCAACCGCGAGGACTTCTTGCTGGAGGAAGGCGACATCTGGATGGTCGAGGCCGGCGTCGAGCACGGCTGCGATCCTGTCACCGACGAGGTCCATATCTTCCCCTTTATGGGTACGATTCCGGAAGGTTCGCACACGCCCGGCCACTACTACTTTGAGAAAGAGAACTACATGCCTACGTTGGTCGTCAGAAAGGATCCACTCAAGCGAAGGACGGGCCCAGATGCGTAAGACGGCTCTCGAGTTTACGGCGAAGGGGAAAGTCGGCGTCTGTGACCTGGGCCAGCCGCCCGAGTTGGAGCCCACCCAGATACTGCTGGAAACGCAGTACAGCGGAGTCACCAACGGCACGGAGCGGCATGCCCTGCTGTCCGAGCACGGGTTCGGCGGGGGCAGGTTCCCCAGCCGCCACGGCTACCAGCACGTGGGCAAGGTTGTGGCTGCCGGCGGAGATGTTGCCCGCTACCAGACAGGCGATTGGGTCTTCTATGGGGCGTACGTGGGGCACAACGGCTGGAACGTCGTGAATGAGGACGGGCTGCTGATCAAGCTGCCGGTACGTATGGATCACAAGTATTGCGCGTTGTTCGGCGTGGCGGGTGTCGCGCTGCGAAGCGTACGGCGGATGGGCGTCGGCCAGGGCGACAACGTCTGGGTGGCGGGCCAGGGGCCGATCGGGCATTTCGTGGCTCAGACGGCCAAGGCGGCAGGGGCGAGGGTTACCGTAACGGACATGCTCGAAAAACGTCTGGACGTAGCGAGGCGATGCGGCGCCCATGTCGTTCTGAATGTGGCCGACAAGAGCACCGGCAAGCTGCTGGAGGAGGGCGGCCTCTATGATTACATCTACGACTGCTGTAGCGCCGAGGCGCTGCTCTTCGATGTCCACAAGGACAAACTGCTCGCTCGCGGCGGCACGATCGCCATGATGGCTGTACGGGACAGGGTGAACTATCCCTGGGGTCTTCTGCACGGCACGGAGGGGCGGATCGAAACATCCTGTCACTTCGATACCGACGACCTGCGAGTGTTGCTGTTTCTCTGTGAACAGGGACTTGTGACCATCGAGCCGATGGTCTCCCATGTCGTTTCGATCGATCAAGCGCCCGAGGTGTACAACATGCTTGCCGACAGCACCGAGGGTCTTCTGGGGGTGATTTTCGACTGGACGGAGGATGGGCACAGCCCGTCGATGCTGATCTGAGCGAGCTTGCAGCGCAGGCTGATATCGACGGCCAGATGAGACCGGTTCGGTCTATCTGCACATTTCTCTGCAAACAACTTGCCGCCAGGGGTCTGATATCCGACCAGAACTGAGCCGATTTCGGACGCTCTGAAATCATCGACCAGCTGGACCGCCTCAGACAGCAGGCATCCCGCCAACGCCTTGCATCCGACGCCGAGTAGCCAACCCAACGTGGGCGAGCCGCCTGCCCACCTGCAATCCAGCGGTCTGCAGGTCGTGACCCCGGCTTCGATCCCCTTGCACTTGCCGCCGATTCTCCCGAGAATTGCAGCGGGCTCTGCCATGATTGATGGTTGCCTGGGAGGCAGCCATACTGTAGCGGGGCGTTCTCGCCACATGCGCCAACTGCGTTCGTCCCCAAGACATGTAAGCCACACGTACGCGAGTTTATGTTCAGGAAGACCAGAATGAACGCATCGAGTCGCAAACATTGGCCACTCATCAGCACAGTCGGCCTCTACTGGGTAATCGTGGCGGGGCTCCTGCTGCTTTCAACGTGCGGGACTCAGGGGCGCCTGGTCTACCCTCTCGACGACAGCTACATCCACATGGCTATCGCCAAGAACATGGCTTTGCATCATGTTTGGGGCGTAAGCAGGTATGAGTTTGCATCGTCCACATCCTCGCCGCTCTGG
Source organism: Phycisphaerae bacterium (assembly GCA_035530655.1). GTDB lineage: Bacteria > Planctomycetota > Phycisphaerae > UBA1845 > DATKUK01 > DATKUK01. Next base: position 58,197 of record DATKUK010000004.1, on the reverse strand, counting down.
ACGTTCCTCCTTGCTATCACGTATGTTGCATTCGGACCTAACGACATATCGCCACTCGCCCTGAACATCCTTTTCGGGACGCTTCTGCTTCTTGCCTCGTACCTTTTTTTTGCGAAGTACATGACGGGTCGTGTGCGGGTCTTTGTCTGTCTATTGCTTGTGCTGCTGGCCACGCCATTGCCCCCACTCACGCTGGCTGGAATGGAGCACGTTCTCCAGGCGCTTCTCGCGCTCTGTTTTGTCTGGGTCGCGGTAGCGGCCGTTTCGCCGGCCACGAGGCCATCCTACAGACACGAGGTGCTGCTGTTGGCCCTAGCCCCATTGGTTACGATGGTGCGATATGAAGGAATATTCCTTGTTGGCGTTGTCTGCATTGTTGTTGCCCTCAGAAGAGGGTTTGCCCTTGCTGTGATCCTCGCAGCCGTTGCTCTGTGCCCGGTGATAGCCTACGGGGTCTGGTCGATGGCGCATGGATGGAGCTTCCTGCCCAACTCTGTCATTCTAAAGGGGCAGGTCCCGGACTTTTCGGTCAGGGAGATTATCAAGCTGTTTGGGTACGATTCGCTGAAGGCGATTCAGGAGACCCCGCACATTCTCCTTCTGCTGGGCGCGTCTTTGCTTGTGCTGTTGTTCCTTTCTCTCAAGAGTGAAAAATCGCATGAGGGCAAGAGGTGTGCAAATTGGATTTTCGTCGGCGCCGCCTTCTTTCACATGCAGTTTGCAGCTACGGGTTGGTTCTACAGGTACGAGGCATACCTGGTGCTTCTTGGCATCGCTGTCATCAGTACGGCAGCGGACGATCTCCTGCCCAAGACATACGGATCAAGAATCGCTAGAGAGAAGAGGCTGGACTATGTGACGGTCATGCTTCTGATGGCGGTCGCTGTCAGTCCCTTTGTCTTCAGATCGCTGGATTCGCTGCGAGAGACGCCGACGGCAACAAAGAATATCTATGAGCAGCAGTACCAAATGGGGCTTTTCCTCAGGAGGTTCTATGACGGAAGAACAGTTGCCGTGAACGACATGGGTGCGGTCTCCTATCTGGCGGACATTCGTCTTCTGGATCTATGGGGAATCGGCAGCAGGGAACCAGCAAGCCTGAGGAGGCACAATCAGTACAACACGCAACGGATATACGATCTGGCAAAGGAACGAAATGCCGCGATCGCCATAGTGTATGATCTCTGGTTTGCTGGACCGCAAATAGGCGGGTTACCATCCCAATGGGTCAAGAGGGGAGAATGGACAATATCCAACAACGTCATTTGCTCGGACAACACCGTCTCACTATATGCCATTGACCCGTCGGCAAGCGACGAGTTGACTGGAAACCTGAGGGACTTTGCAGGCGAACTACCTCCAGATGTTCGGCAGGGCGGTGAGTATCTCCAGCAAGCAGCTCGGACGGCCACGCAGGCTCCGGAATCCGTGAGGTCGGCCCCTGTGAATCCTCGTGTCGACCGGCGTTAGGTCCTTCGAAAGGGCGATATGCGGGTTCATTTCTCTCCCTTCGCCCGAGACGTGCCCCCCGACGCCTAGCACGAGCAAGTCCCAACTGAGCACCAGCCGGATGTGCCCGCGCGCCGGGCAGGTCGGAACCACGTGAAAAAGAAAAGCCCGCGGCAACGCAAGTCGTCACCGCGGGCTTTCATATCAGCAAACAGTTTGGCACCGGGTGAGCCCCTTGCGGGGCCCGCGCCCCACCGAAATCGGCGGGCGAGAATGTGCTGACCTTTCACCTGAGGGGTGTTGCGATCGACGGTGCGTTTTATGGCTCCGGCGATCCCCCTCGGGCGTCTAGCAATCCCTAGAAAGGAGGTGATCCAGCCGCAGGTTCCCCTACGGCTACCTTGTTACGACTTAGTCCCAGTCACCGAGCTTACCGTCGGCCGGCGCCTCCCTTACGGGTTAGCGTATCGGACTTCGGGTACTCCCGGCTTCCATGACTTGACGGGCGGTGTGTACAAGGCTCAGGAACATATTCACCGCGTCATGGCTGATACGCAGTTACTAGCGATTCCAGCTTCATGGAGTCGGGTTTCAGACCCCAATCCGGACTGAGAGGCGCTTTGTGCGATTTGCTCCCCCTCGCGGGTTTGCGTCGCTCTGTACGCCCCATTGTAGCACGTGTGCAGCCCTGGGCATAAGGGCCATGAGGACTTGACGTCATCCCCACCTTCCTCCGGTTTGACACCGGCAGTCTCGCTAGAGTGCCCGGCCGAACCGCTGGCAACTAGCGACAAGGGTTTCGCTCGTTACGGGACTTAACCCAACACTTCACAGCACGAGCTGACGACAGCCATGCAGCACCTGTGCCCGTTTCACCCAAAGGGCAGCTTACTCCTGTTTCCAGAAGGGCATCCGGGCATGTCAAGCCCAGGTAAGGTTCTTCGCGTTGCTTCGAATTGAGCCACATGCTCCACCGCTTGTGTGAGCCCCCGTCAATTCCTTTGAGTTTTAGCCTTGCGGCCGTACTCCCCAGGCGGCGCACTTAACGCTTTCGCTGCGGCACAAGAATCGTCAGAGACCCTTATACCTAGTGCGCATCGTTTACGGCGTAGACTACCGGGGTATCTAATCCCGTTCGCTCCCTACGCTTTCGCGTCTCAGCGTCAGGACAGGTCCAGCGAGTCGCTTTCGCCACCGGCGTTCCCCTAGATCTCTACGCATTTCACCGCTCCACCTAGGGTTCCACTCGCCCCTACCTGCCTCAAGATCGACAGTATACCGAGCCGTTCCCCGGTTGAGCCGGGGGCTTTCACACGGTACTTACCGATCCGCCTACACGCTCTTTAAGCCCAGTAATTCCGAACAACGCTAGCCTCCTCCGACTTACCGCGGCTGCTGGCACGGAGTTAGCCGAGGCTTCCTCTGGGGCTGATCAGATCCGCCGAAGCGGACGTTTCTAGCCCCTGACAGCAGTTTACACCCCGAGAGGCTTCATCCTGCACGCGGCGTCGCTGGATCAGGCTTGCGCCCATTGTCCAATATTCGGTGCTGCAGCCACCCGTAGGTGTCCGGGCAGTGTCTCAGTCCCGATGTGGCGGGCCAACCTCTCAGTCCCGCTACCCGTCTCCGGCTTGGTAGGCCGTTACCCCACCAACAACCTGATAGGACATGAACCGATCCCAGACCGGCGGACCCTTGATTCTCGGCCCATGCGAACCGAGAACATCATCAGGTATTACCTGCCCTTTCGAGCAGCTATCCCTGTGTCCGGGGTACGTTATCCATGCATTACTCACCCGTTCGCCACTAACCGTGCGTTCGGTTACCCAATCGCACGGCCCGTTCGACTTGCATGCCTTAGCCACGCCGCCAGCGTTCGTTCTGAGCCAGGATCAAACTCTTCGGTTGATCTATCGAGCATCGCCCGGCAGGCCCGACGCACGCGCCCGACCCACCGACGAAGCAATCGATTTGGCTTGCCCCGACCCGGCTGCGACCGAGACCGAGACCTTTAATACGAGGATATCACTTACACCGGCTGAACCGCAGCAGCCGGCAAAGCTCACACCCTCACGGCGGCCAAACTGTTCACTTGTCAAAGAGCACTCGAGCCAATTGACTGGCCCGGAACATTGCTAGTATATCGTAGGTTCCAGCATTGTCAAGGGCTTCGTTCCACCCAGTTGATTGCATCGGCTCGGGGCACCCACCAACGCACCATAGCCGGTCTTGCCAATGGCCGCCACCTCGCACGCCCCGCAGAACCCGAAAGCGTAACTACTTGCGATAAAACAACTTGCGATCCGTAGCACAAACAGGTTCTTTCGGCTCGGCGATTTCATCCCCGCCTGAAAACCAGTAGATCCAGCGAGGCTTGATGCGTCCTACAAAAACCTTCGAGGCGACAGGCTAACCCAAAACCCACCTCAATCAAGGCCCGTTCACGCCCGGGCGAGCCGCTATCGATGTAGCACACCATCGGGCGGTCCTGCGGCAACTCGGCAGCGGCCAACAACGCTGCCGTCCGCTCGGCGAAGTGGGGATGCACATAAAGGCTTAGCTGGAGGGCGTCGGAGGGCACCTCGTGGAATGGGGCCACACTCACCAGGCCAACCGCCGCGCCGGAATCGTTGGCCAGGACCCGCGCAGACGCCTCACCGCGGTCGACCCACGACATGAACTCCAGGAAGGACGCTTCGGCGTCGCAGACAGACCCGTAGGCGCGAAGCGTGCGGTTGCGTAGCCAATCGCCCTCTGGCCGCTGCAACAAGGTCTGGAGCAGAGGCCAATCCTGCCACGCGACGGGCCTGAAGTGGGCCTGAGCCGGCGCAAACAGCCGTTCGTACGCCTCCGGCTGCACGACCCATCGCATCAGCCCGCTGGGCGGACGAAGGCCCTGGAACCCGAACCGCTGATAGATCCGCCAGGGGCTCGTGTCGTACTCGGTACCGAGGTTCATCACGATGCCGCCGCGGTCGGCGAAATCATCGCAGACGACTTTCATCAGGATTGAGGCCGCCCGCTGTCCCCGCCAGGCCGGGTCGGTGTACACGTGCCCGAGCAGTCCGACGCCGGCATGCTCGGCCGTCATGATGTGTGAGATCAGCGTCCCGCCACACAGAGCGACGTAGAAGCGGGATTCGAGCTTGTCGGCGGGGGCGTCGAGGTGTTTTTCGATTTGCCAATTCCACGGCTGACCCTTGTGGGCGAGGAATGGCGCGATGCGATCGCGCCAGCGCCCAGCCGGGGGCTGAAGACACAGCAAGTCGACCGGTCGGCGGTCACGCAGCACCGAAGTGCCCAGTGGGGTCTCCATGGCCAGGCTTATACAACAGACGCGGTCGGTGGGCAATTGGATGAGGGTTCGCCCAAACGGGCGTCGCCAGAGGAATGTGACAGGCGCACGAGGTCAGACCTTCGCTTCGCGAAGGAAGTCTTCGTTGGTCTCGAACCGCTTCAAGGCCTGCAAGAGGGTCTGCATCTGGGCTAAGGGCTCGAGCGAGCTTAGGACGCGGCGGAGCCGGTACGTTTTCTGTACGGCTTCGTCAGACAGCAGCAACTCTTCCTTTCGCGTACCCGATTGCGACAAATCGACGGCGGGCCAGATGCGAAGGTTGGCCAGCTCACGAGATAGCACCAACTCCATATTGCCGGTGCCTTTGAACTCCTGGAAGATGAAGTCGTCGGCCCGGCTGCCGGTCTCGATCAGCGCCGAAGCAATGATCGTCAGCGATCCGCCATTCTCGATATTGCGGGCAGCACCGAAGATTTGCTTGGGCTCCTCGAGGGCGCGTATATCCAGGCCTCCGCTGAGGGTGCGCCCGCTGGTGCCGACGTGGGCGTTAAAGGCCCTGCCCAGCCGCGTGAGAGAATCCAGCAAAAGGCAGACGTCGCGCCCGAGTTCGGCCAGGCGCTTGGCTCGCTCGATCACCAGCCGGGCCAGGCGGACGTGCGAGGCGATCTCGCGGTCCTTGCTGCTGGCAAAGACGTGCCCCTGCACGCTGCGGCGAATGTCGGTCACCTCCTCCGGCCGCTCATCCACCAGCAGCACAATCAACTCCATGTGGGGGTAGTTGGTCGTCATCGCATGGGCGATCTGCTGAAGGAGCGTGGTCTTGCCGGTCCGTGGCGGGGCGACGATCAGCCCCCTCTGGCCCGCGCCAATCGGTGTCATCAGGTCGATGATCCTCATGGCGATGGGTCCGCCGGGGGTTTCGAAATGAAGCTGGCTGTCGGGATTGACGGCGGTGAGATGCTCGATGGGCTTGGTCGGCGGGCGGTTGCCGGGTTCGAATCCATCGATCTCGACGATGCCTTGCACGTGCGGGGAAGCCGAACCGCGATGGCGCCGGTTGACGGCGACCGCGACCGATTCGCCCCCGCGCAAGCGATGCTGGCGAACCATCTGGGCCGGCAGGACCGGGTCTGTCGGACGCGGCTGGCAGTCGCGCGTCGGATCCCGCAGGGCGCCTCCCCCCCCGTTGGTCAGTTCCAAAAGCCCTGTCACGACGTCATGATTGCCCAGACTCTTCACCATGCCCAGCCACCTATGCCGTCGGAACTCCACCATCTGGCAGAGGTCCTTCGCTATCTAAGTTGCGCCATATTAATCGTTTAGCTCCCGGCAGGAGCGATCCGCTCAACTCACGGAGTCCGAAAATCCATCGGCCCGACTTGCCCGAGCGGTACCCCGACAGGTATCATGGTCCATAGAAGGAGCGGACCAACGCCGCCAAGGCGTAGCCATAGAGCTTTTCCCCTCCGGAGAACACCGGGCCGTCTACGGACACCCGGTGTTCTCTTGCGCCACGAGACGCCGCGCCCATCAGGCATACGTGATGCCAAACCGGTCGAACTGACCGGTGGCCGCTGATTGCCGGACGTCGGCCTGCCTGACGTAGGCAGCCATCTGCCTCCGAACGGACTTGACGAACGACCTCGCCTGCTCGGGCGGACCTTCGGCCACGAGCTCGACGCGGCCATCGGGAAGGTTGCGTACAAAACCGGTCACACGGTAGTCGTCGGCGATACGGCACGCGGTATAACGAAACCCCACGCCCTGCACGCGTCCCGAGAACAGCGCCGTTAAGCGTATACTCACCGCCTCTGGCAAAGCAAGTCTGCCTCGTGACAGTCGACGATGCACCACCATTCTACGGCCGATGGGCCAGCGGTTCAATCTCCGTCTGAAGCGGTCGCCGCCTTGGCGTCCTGTGTGGCCGCACAGGTGTTTGGCTGCGAGGACGCATTGACCGCCGGGGACCAGGCCATATCCAGCTCACATGCCAGGCGCAGCCTCGAACCGAGATAGAAGTGATACTCGGGCGAGTCGAGCGGCTTATCAAAATCGAAGATCAGCTCATGTACGCCGTCGGGGGCGACCTTGGCGATAGTGACCTCGAACAGGTCGTATCGAATGCGTTGGCCCTGGCGGAAGACCCAATCCCCGCGGTTCAGGTCGCGCGTCAGTTTGCCCATGGCCCCGCCGAAGTAGGCCCGGCCGCCCGTACTGACAGACAGCCGCGTGGGCGACAGGCGCCGCACGTGACAGGCACCGTCGGTCCCCAGGACCGATGGCGCGAAGGTCAGGACATATCCGGTCAGGTCACGGCATCCGGTGGCCTGCTCTACCGCAGGGGTAACGTAGTAGCCCACCAACGGCAGGTTGATGAAGAACAGCTTGTCGCCTTCATGGATGGGGCGGCCGTAATGAGCCACTTCGGCCACCAGCAGATCTTCCAGACGGTTGCCTGCCCGCCAGACCCAGCCCGACGCCCAGCACAACGTTCCTGTCACCGCGGCGAGCAACACAAGCGGCACGAGCGCGGCGACGGGCAGGGCAGCGCGTCCGGGTGCGTCCGCCCGTGGCCGGCGCGCCAAGAGAGCGAGTGCACCGGCTACCAGAACGGCCATGCCCACGCCCGGCAGGTACAGGTGGTGGGCCGAGCAGAATACCGGCAGCAGCGGAGCCAGTGAGATAACGATCCATACCGACCAGAACCCCACGCCCCGACGCGGCAAAAGCCGCCACGCCAGCAGGGCCAACCCAGCCAGGATGGCGGCTGCGCCGCCCCAGAGGATCACCGGATGGCTGCGGAAGAAACCCAGGCCGCCGCCCGGCAGGACCGGCACGAAGCCAAACAGGCCGATCAAGGAATACGCAAACTTGCCGAGAGCAAACGCGACGAAGTCCGGGTCGCTCCAGCCAACCAGGTAGGGCCGAGAAGGAAGGGCAGACCCCTGCAACGCCCGATCGCGCAGGACCCAGTATGCAGCCGTCAGAACACCCAGCAACATGTAGGCGACAACCCTCCGCCGCAGGCGACGTCGGGCTAACATCCAATCGCCGATCAGCAGCAGAGCCGGGATCACCACGGCATTTTCGCGGCATCCCAGGGCAGCGGCGTAGGCCACACAGGTGCCGAGCAGCCACCGCCGCTGGCCCCCTTCGGCTGGCTCGAACGGACCGATCGCCACCGTCTGCCACAATGGTCCGGGCCAGGCCGCGTAGCGCCAATAAAAGGCTATCGCCAGGAGGGCGAAGAAGGTGACCATCAGCTCGGTCTGGCAGGCCACCCACTGCACCGCGAGCACGTGGGCGGGATGCACCGCGAAGATGGCGGCTGCGATCGTCGCCCAGAGGCGGCTGCCGATGCTCAGCCAGGCCAAGTAGGCCACCGCCATGGCGCACAGCCAGTGCCACAGCAGGCTGAACAGGTGCATGCCCCACGGCTGCCACGCACAAATCGTGTACTCGACTTTCATCAACAGAAACGCCAGCGGCCGATAGAAGCGCAACTCGGTTTGCGGGGCGAACCAAAGCTCGGCCACGCCGCCGACCACGGGCAGGCGGCACGCATCGATCAGATCGGCGTAGCGCCATCCAGCCTGGGCCAGATGGTGGTAGTGGGCATGATCGTCGAGATACAGGCCGGTGTCGGCGTTCCAGAGGTGGGCCAGCAACACGAGGGCAGCCACCGTCACCGCCGGGGCCAACCATCTGCTTACAGAAGAGCGATGGGGTGCCAGGTCGTGCTGCATCACGCGGCGTAGCGTAGAAGGACGCCGCCGGCCAAACAAGGCCCGGCGATCCGAGCCGGTGAGTTGATTCGCCCGCTCAAGCTGGTATCTAGGGATGCGGAGATCGGCCGTGGACCACATACGCCCGACAACGCGGCGGTACATGGACGAGCCCGGCATCGCCCTGAAGTACGATCGCTACTTCGCCGACAATCCGCTGTTCGTTTTTGACAGCGTCCTGCTGGAGCGATGGCTTAGCCGCCGGGAGCGTGTGCTCGATCTGGGCTGTGGAACGGGGCGCCATCTGGTGCATTTGGCACGCATGGGCATGTGGGCGGCGGGCGTCGATCTTTCGCGTCATATGCTGCGGACGGCCGGTGAGAAGCTCGTTCGCCTGGATTTGCCGAAGCGATTGGTTCGCGCCGATCTGCTCGGGGTCGGTTCGTTGTTTCGTCCCGGGTCGTTCGATCACGCCATCTGCATGTTCAGCACGTTGGGATTGATCGCCGGTCGCGAGAATCGGCTGCGGTTCGTGCGAGACGTGTGCGGGCTGCTTCGGCCCGGCGGGTTGTTCGTGGTGCACGTGCACAATCGGCGGCACAATTTCCTCACTGCCGAGGGGTTGGCGGCCATGTTCAGCAGCGCCATTCGTTTCGCACTGGGCCGCGGCGAGTGGGGCGACAAGGTCCTATCCAGCTACCGCGGGATACGGAAGATGTGCATCCACGTCTTCTCACGCCGCGAGATCGTCGAGCTGCTATCGGCAGCCGGCCTCGAGGTGATCGAAGTGGTGCACTTGAACCGCCGTCGAGACGGGCGATTGCGCGGGCGGGTGGCCGCAAGCTGGCGGGCCAACGGGTTCGTCGTCCGGGCGAGGAAACCGTCGGACGAGCCATTTGCCGACGAGCTGGTTCGCGCTCGTGGCGATCGGCCAGGCGGCGCTGAATCGTCGCCGGCGCCAACGTGATTCAACAGCCATTGGCCGAGCGGTCTGTCATGCAGGCGGCGCATAGGGGATAATCGAAAGGGCCGTCAAACCCACGCAGGAGGCGAGCGATGATCGTCGACTTTCACCAGCACCCGTACCCCGGGGTCCATGAGTTCATGCAACAGAATCACATCACGGCTACGGTGCTGCTGCCCGGACCGGACGGCAACGATACCGTGCTGAAGTGGGCGCGCAAGTGGCCTGGGCAGTTTATCCCGTTTTATTGGGTCGATCTGAACGATCCGGCCCGTGCGGCCGACGACCTGGAGGTGGCCGTTCGCCAGAAGGGTTATCGCGGGATCAAGTTTCAGCCGCTGGTACAGCGCTTCTACCCGAACGAGAAGCGGCTGCGGCCGATTTTCGCCAAGGCCGGCGAGCTGGGCATTCCGGTGTTGTTCCATTCGGGCGTGGTCGCGTTTGCCAGCCACTACGCCCAGTATGGCACGTGCATCTACATCGACGAACTGGCCAGCGAGTTTCCCGAGTTGACGATCGTGATCGCGCACATGGGTGGCAACTATCATTACGAGGCGCTGGTGATCGCCGAGAAGCACGAGCGCGTGCACCTCGACACGGCGTATCTGCCCTTCTTCTGCAGCCGGTTGCTGCCGAGGCTGAGGCCCATCGACCTGATCAAGCGGGCGATCGAATTTGCCGGGCCGGACAAGGTGCTGTACGCGTTTGAGGGCACGCCGACGTCGGTGATTCTCGATTCGGACATTCAGGCCGAGCACAAGAAGTTGATCCTCTGGCAGAACGCCAAGCGCCTTTTGGACCTGCCCGAGCCCGACTGGATCGGCAACCACGTCTGATTGGGTCCCGGTGCTGGACCCTTACGCCAGTAAGAACGGCGAGCAGGCGCCGCTCCCATCTTGACCCGCGGGGGCGGGAAGAATTAGGATAATCGCGCGATCGCCAGCGGATGGAGCCTGGGGCCGGACCACTGGGCGAACCGCGATGCATGGGGAAGCGCGACGGTGTGGTGGAAGACATGTGCGCCCAGACCTTCGATTGGAAACGTTTCTGGTGTCCGCGATCCGGTACGATGCGATTGGGACTCGACGGGTACCTCGTTGACCCGGAAGATGAGCATGCTCACTTGTACGGGTCTGACGTTGTCCCGTTCAACCAGATCGCCGACAAGCCATGCTTGGTTCTCCTTGGTGAGCCCGGCATCGGCAAGACGTATGCGATGCAGGCGGAGCATGCGACAGTGGAGAGGAGGTTACAGGGCTCGAATGACACTGCACTCCCGATCGACCTCAAGGAATATGGCAACGAGACCCGACTCGTACACGATCTGTTCGACTGTCCGTGCGTTTCTCAGTGGCGTTCGGGTCGCCACACGCTCCATGTGTTCTTGGACAGCTTGGACGAGTGCCGCCTACAGATATCGAATCTGGCGCCCATGCTGGCGGGACAGTTCCGTAAGCTGAAACCGCATGTCGAGCGCCTACGCCTACGAATCGCATGTCGAACCGCCGACTGGCCCCAAACGCTCAAGGAAGCTCTGGGCGAGCTGTGGCCTGGCGACGCCGTTGGAGAGTATGAGTTGGCGCCGCTTCGACGTCGCGACATTACGGTCGCGGCGCAGGCTTCTGAGTTGGACGCGGACGCCTTCTTGGATGAGATTGGACGCATGGAGTTACAGTCTTTTGCCATGAAGCCGGTCACACTCTGGTTCCTGCTCAAGATGTACAAGCGCGACCGGCGACTCCCCGAAACAAAGGCGGCGCTTTACGCACAGGGGTGTCGCCTGCTGTGTGAGGAAACCAGTCAGAGCCGGCACGAGGCCGGACATCCTGGCCGGCTTTCGGCCGATAAGCGATTGGCGGTCGCCGAGCGGATTGCCGCGGTGACGATGTTCTGCAAAAAGTCCGCCATTTATATCGGGATTGACCGAGGCGATACGTTAGCTGACGACGTCACCATTGCGGCAATTGGCGGGGGGAGCGAAGCGGTGGCGGGTGACAAGTTCACGGTCGACGAACAGCACTTCAAGGAAGTGCTCAACACGGGGCTCTTCTCAGGGCGCGGGGGCTCGCGGCTCGGATTCGCTCACCGGACGTATGCGGAGTATCTCGCGGCCCACTACGTGACCAGCCGGGGGCTCGACTTTACCCAAATAATGAGCCTCATCCGCCACAGTGAGGATCCGGAAGGCAGAATCGTCCCACAGTTGGGCGAGACCGCAGCGTGGATGGGCGGAATGGATTCTCGTGTTTTCGACGAGATTCTCGGTTCGGACCCGCAGGTGCTTCTCAAGAGTGACGTTGCCACTGCAAGTAACGCCGACAAGGCAGCAGTGGTTGATTCGCTGCTCAAGCTTTTTGCGGCTGAGAAGCTAACAGATTCTGACTGGTGGCAATGGGACCACTACCGCAAGCTTCGGCATCCTGACTTGGCGTCGCAGCTTGAGCCTTACATCCGCGGCCGCGATAGGCCGCTCATCGCTCGGGCCGTCGCCATCCAAATCAGCGAGAAATGCAAGGTTAACGAACTTCAGGACGTCCTCGTCGATGTCGCCCTGGATCGCTCAGAGCAGCATGAGATCCGGGACAAGGCGGCGTGGACCGTGGCAGACATAGGGGATGACCAAGCCAAGCCCAAATTGAGACCTTTGGCGATTGGGCAGGGACGCGATGACCCCAACGACCAGCTGAAAGGGGCCGCACTTCGCGCACTATGGCCCGATCACATCACGGCAGAGGAGCTGTTTGCGAACCTTCAGCCACCCAAGGCGCCCAACTGGAACGGGTCGTATTGGGGCTTCCTCAACCGGGAACTCTGGAAGCATTTGACAGTGCGGGACCTTCCTACAGCATTGGAGTGGGTGCAGCAACATGCTGAACAGCATACAGGTGGATCGTTCGGCAGGCTGTCAGAAGGAATACTGCGTCTGGCGTGGGAACACACGGATGATGAAAATGTGCTGGACCCGCTTGGCCGTGCCATCATCGCGCGGATTGCGCACCGCCGAAAACCGCACCCGAGGCCAGACGCGTGGGGTAGAGTCCCTTGGTCATTGCCATCACCAGAGGTATGTCGGCGGGTTGTCGCGGCCGCCGTGTCACAGGTATCTGACCCTTCCGGACGTGACGCCCGCTTGGCCTGCGACCTGCGGGAACTGCTCCGTCCAGGTGACCTGGCTTGGGTCGTTGAGCAGGTTCGACAAGAACCGTCGCGCAAACGAGCAGCATTCTGGGCGCGCGTCGCGAGGTCCATCTTTAACTTCGAAGCACCTGGTCACGTTGATACCGTCTTTACTGCAGCAGCCGGAAACGCCGTTCTCGACGCGGCATTTGCCGATTGGCTAAAGCCGACGGTCGTCGAGTTCGACTCGCCAGAGGCTGTACAGATGAAGGAGGCCCATGAGCAGTTTTCGCGTTGGCAACGAGAGGCGGAGGAACGCCCTCGGGTCGAGCCGCCGCCGAGCGTGCGGGTTGCTAAGTGCCTTGAGGCTTTTGAGGCCGGCGATTTGGATGCTTGGTGGTGCCTGATCCATGAAATGACTCTTGAGGAAGATAGCACTGACTATGGGGAAGTGCTCGAGGGAGACCTTAGAGCGCTTCCGGGGTGGCAGAACGCTGACGCAGCCACGCGCGATCGTATCGTTCAGGCAGCGGAACGGTATGTCCTGGCACGGGATGCCGCGCCGGACGAATGGCTCGGCAGGAACGTGCTCTCGCATCCCGCAGTTGCGGGCTACAAGGCTCTTGCGTTGCTCGCGAGGGAATCGCCCGGCGTTCTGGCGGAACTTAGCCAAGACGTATGGCGCAACTGGGCGCCAATAATTATCGGCTATCCGGGGACAGTCAGTACGGATGAGCGCGAAAGCCCACATCTGCGATCGGTTCAACTGGCGTACCGGGCAGCGCCAGACGTTACCATATCGACACTGTTGGCCTTGATTGACCACGAGAATCTATCAATGGGCAACTTGTTCGTTTTGCGGTACCTGGCTCATTGCTGGGACGAGCGCCTCTGTAGCGCGCTGCTCGAAAAGGTCAAGGAAGCCAATCTCAAGCCCACGGCATTGCGGACCCTGCTCGGCGCGTTGCTCGAACACGGCTGTAGCGGCGCAGCAGAGTACGCAGTCGGCCTGATACCAATTCCGCTTCCGTCGAACAGTGAGGGGCGGGCCGTGGCCCAGGCAGCGGCGATCGCATTGGTGACCCGGGGCGGCGAGACGGGATGGGCGGTCGTCTGGTCGGCGATCTGCCACGACCCGGAGTTTGGCAAGACTCTACTGACGGAGGTGGCAGCTCTGCCGGAAGAGCAACATGTGGCGAAGTCGGCTGAGCGCCTCGCCGAAGAACAGGTCGCTGATCTATATATCTGGCTGTCTCGGCAGTTCCCGACCGCAGATGGAACCAGCGCCAGTCTGGGGTCGTGGGGTGGGCGCGGTGGTAGCGTGGGCGTCTTCCGCGAAGCGGTCCTAGGCAATCTGCGGGACCGTGGCACGCCCGCAGCGTGCCGCGCAATTGAACGGATTCGGCGTGAACTGCCCGAGCTTACTTGGCTGACTCGCGTGGGATTGGTCGCAAAGCAGCTTATGCTCCGCGAGACGTGGGTTCCTCCGTCGCCGCGGCAACTGCTGGAACTCACGCGCTTGCCTGGGTCACGCTTGGTCCAGAGCGCAGGACAGCTGCTCGATGTGGTAATCGAGTCACTGCGCCGACTTGAAGGCGACCTGCGCGGCGAGACGCCAGCGATTCGTGATCTCTGGGATCGGCAGGGCGATAAGACGTGGCGACCGGTCGACGAAGGAGACCTGGCCGATTGGCTTAAGCGGCACCTGGAAAGGGACGTCCGACCCCGCGCCATCGTGGCCGAGCGTGAGGTTCAGATTCGCAGGGGCATAGGCGGGGCAAAGGGTCAAGAGACAGATATTCACGTCACAGCCCCCACACAGAGCACTGATCTGGATACATACGACCCTGTGCGGGTCATCATTGAGGTGAAAGGCTGCTGGCACCCCGACGTTAAGACTGCCATGGAGTCGCAACTCGTCGGGCGGTATCTGAAAGACAACCAGTGTCAACACGGGCTGTATCTCGTCGGGTGGTTCACCTGCTCGCATTGGGATCGGGCTGACGGGCGGGCGAAGCAATGCCCGAAGTGGAGGAGCGAGCAGGCCCAGGAGTACTTCGACAAACAAGCTGCGGAACTCTCTGCCGGGACGACAGTGGTCAAGGCGGTGGTTCTGAATACGGGCCTGCCAAACGATGCGCTTCGAGCTGGGTAGCTGGAGTTGAGTGGGTCAACCGCATATGGGGGCGTGCGTACCGCGGGGGGCAGGAGCCCCGGCGTTTCGACGTGGGTGGACATGAGCGATGGGCCACCCGTCCATGAGAAGACACTGCTCGAGAAGCAGTGGCACACGGGACTAACCCACCCTTTGCTTCGCAAAGGACGGGGCACCCGCCGTCGCAGTGAGGCACACGGTAAATACCCCATCTCGCCGCGGAGAGACGGGGCACCCGAGCCGGACAGCCCCTTGGGGAGTGTTTTTCATTTGGGTAATGAGCAGTGCCCAGGATGCAGTTCAGTCGCTGGGCGTCGGCAACGGCGCAGCCGCTCAGCCGTACGCGCGGGCTGCTGGGTATCCTGAGAAGGAAGTCGACGTAGTCCGGTATCCCTAGCCTGGGTCGCCACCCGTTCGGTCGGGCCACAGCCACACGTAGGGGCGACGTTCGTAAAAGGATACGATTTCGTAAACGACCGGCGGAGTTCTACTATCACCGCTGGAAAGCCTGGATCGGATCCCCTCCAGCTCAACCGGCGCCGCAAGTATGAGCATCCAGAATTCACGACCGTCTCCGACGGTGCGGGCGCCCTTACTCCGACAATCCAGATCCGCCCAGGCGCCGTCGATCTTTCCCTCCATCTGAATGTCCATCGATCTTTGCCCCGGCGCGCCTGCCCCTTTCACGCTCGGAGACTGAATGACCAGGGCAAAAGCATCGACCCCGATGGGTCGCTCGAATTCGGCCTGGATCCACGCGGGACCATGGTGTGCCGCAAACCAATACTGCCACCGGCCGTCTCGGGGCGCCAAGTTGTTGTCAAACGCCCACAAAGGACCAGACCTGCTCCTCGTACCGCTGGAAGCAACACGGCTAATAACCACACCGCGAAAGGGCTCCACCTTGTATAGGTGAATATCACCCCACGGTTTGACCCCTTCAGCCCACACTTTAAGGTCGCGCCCAACCCCGGCGGTCAGCAGGGCGACTGTAGCCGGGGGTCGGTCGAACACATACTCCACCCGATGATCGTGCAGGAAATCCAGATAATTGCCTTGGTAGGAACGGCGATGCGTCGTCGTGAGACCGACGGCATCCACCAGATAAAAATCTGTGAACACGCGTATCGCTCCGGCAGGCTCCATGCAGACCCGCGCCGTTGGAGGAAGGTTGTCCCGCATCCATCGCGACGGTTCAACAACGATCGTGTTCATCAGGCCCACATGTTTGTCGAAACGATGCAAGAACTCGCGTATAGGGAACAGCACAGCGACGACAAGTACACCGATGCCGACGAGAGAGCCAATGAGGCGACCACTTCGCTGGAAATAGCGCGACATGTACTGCCAAACGGTGTTCCCCCAACTGGCCAATATGACGGCATAGAGGGGCCAGAGATACGATACATAGCGGTCCTCGACATTGAAGTCATGAAGTTGCAGAAACGCTCTGAGCAAGAAGAAGGCGAGGGGGTAGAAACTCACCCACAAGAGGGCCCATCGCCGCCTGGCCAGACCGAAGAGTAACGCAGCTACCGGCGACACATACGCCAGCAAGAGCCACTCCGAAGCCCAGTAGTACCGCGACCATCCAAACATCGCCTGCAATCGCCCCATAAGCGCAGAAAAACTCCCCAGCGGGGGCAAAACAACGCGCGTGCCGAGCGCACTGGGAAACAGTCGTCCCGTAGTAAGGTAGCACGGGAAGATCAATGCCCCCAGGCACGCCGCCCATATGCCGTACGCAGCGAGAATGCGCCGGACGAGTCCCCATCGCCCACCCTTGGCATTGGGCTGGCGAAGGGCGCGACTGCGTGCATCGGCCAGCACACCCACAATGGGTATTGTAAACAGCACGATCGTCAGTTCCGGTCGAGTGGCGCAGAGCAGCGCCGCGAGCAGAACGGTGCGCCAGAACGGCTGCCGCCGGACCAGCCAGTCAAGCAGCAGCAGGACAAGAAATGCGGCCAGAGGGTTCTCCATCCCCGCAAAGACGCCCCAGAGAAACTGGGGATGCGCACAGAACAGCAGAAACAGCGTGCACAACTTAAGAAAGCCGATCCTGTCGCTCTCGCCGGTCAGGGCGCGCCAGCAACGCAGATAGCGGTGGGCCGTCAGCAAAAAGAGGGCCGCATTGGTGGCGTACAAGCCGAGAAGTAGGCTGAGTTCGATCCCGAGCGGCCACGTCAGCGAGCGTGCGATACCGCAGACTGCGATCAGCAGATAATAGTAAAGAACACCTGTCGTACCCCCTGAATACTCGCCAGGGTTATACGAGAACAGCGAGTGAGGAGCGGTAAGGGCTCGCTTCACGTAGCCAAGGTATATATACGAATCGTCGGATGCCGCGTAGAGCCAGCCGTGACTGGACCATTGAAAGGCCACAAAGCCGACCAGGACGAACAACCACGGCAGCAACTCGGTTCCGCGCAGACGGGCTCGCCCAAGCCAGCGAGGATCTCGCGCCGACTCATCTGTCTCTGCGGTCACATTCCTCACCGCGAATGCCATGCCACACCGTCGACTGTGTCTTCAGCGGTTTGACCGACCGGTGGTAAACTCCCAGAGCGGGAAAACAGGTGCTTCTTTGGCGCACTTTGTCGGCGTTGAGGAACGGCGTCGACTTTCAACCCACGTAACCCATGCTCCGGAGTACTTTTCTTTCGTGTTCGGGAATCGCGGATGCACGCGGGGTCGGCGGCCGGGGCGGATACGCCTTCTGCCATGCAGCCAACCGCTCAGCCAAGTCCCTTGCTACCTTCGGATGAGAACGGAACTGGTTTGTCCGCTGACCGTCGGCCTTGACGCTGATCTTCTGCAGCTCAATCTCGGCTGTCCCCCGCGGCCGGCGATTCTGCCGACTGACGACGTAATACCACTGGTCGCCGTAGACACCCACCATGTTGCTGAATCGATGGGTTTCCATCATAAACTCGGTGGGAAACTCGCCCTCGCCAGCTTGGCCGCGCATGTGTCGACACAGCGAGATGCCGACACATTCATCGGGGACCGGTAGCTGGACGTAGTCCAGGATGGTCGGCATCATGTCGAGCAGCCGCACTGCCGGCTCGATTGCGCCGCCACCGAGGTTCCGGCCGTGCTGATAGAAGATCAGCGGCACCAAGACCTGTGACTCATACAGCAGTTGGCCGTGACTTTCCGAGTCGCGGACGTGTGGATGATCTTTGAGCCCCTCCCCGTGATCGCTGGTGATCACGACCAGCGTGTCCTCCCAGCCGCGAAACGACAAGAGCTGTCGCAGAAACTCGCCCGTATCCATCGAGACCTGTCGAATCGCCTGCAAGTACCGTGGGCACTCACTTTGTGCACCAAACGAGTTGAACTCCGGCCGAATGATCTGGCCGTTGAGATAGTCGCGCTCATGCACTTCCATTACGGTGAGGAATAGAAAAAGCGGCTCCTCCGGCGGGGTTGCGGCAGCCAGACCCAACGCACGCTCGTACAACTGCCGCGAGGTGCGAACCATCTTGCGCTTCTCCTCACCGTTCTCGATGATCCTGCGCGCCTCTGGCATCCACCCCCAGGCCGACTCGCGGTCAACATCCAGGTAGTAGTCAAACCCTTGCGCGAAACCGAAGACCCTGTTGATGTTGGCGTTGGAAACCAGCCCCGCCGTACGATACCCATGCTTCTTGAGGATCTCAGCAAGCGTCACGAACTCGTCGGGCAGGGTCTGGTTGCGCTCCACATACAACCCCAGCGTCCGCGGATACAACGACGTCAGCATCGACCCAATCGACGGCCGCGTCCAACTGCACTGTGCGATCACGCGATTGAACCGGACGCCTCGGGCGGCGTAATGGTCGATCTCCGGCGACGTGCCCTCTCTGCAGCCGTAGCAGCCCAGCTTATCGGCCCGCAGCGTGTCGATGAGGATCACTACGACGTTAGGCCGCTTCCCCCTGGGTTGCTCCGCCACTTGATTCGGCCCGCTTCCGCAGCCCGGGATCAAGTACGTCATCGCCGCTGCGGCACCCACCTCAGCGCTGCAACGCAGGAAATCTCGTCGCGTGAACTCGTGCATCGCTGTCTTGCCTGTCATTCCCGCACACACCTCACGGCCGGTCGGGGCCGCAACTCGCCACCTCCCAATAATTCTTCGGCCCAACGCCGCGACCTCGCCGCAAACAGCTTGTCAAACATTCGCATTCACTCGACCTCCATCGCTAATCTTAGCCACACCCCCCTCATCGTTTCAAGCGAAAACGGGCATCTCAATCGTCGAGGCACATCTGATCTTCCGACGCCCCCGATGTTCTCACTGCCTATCAGAGCAGGATCCATGCCGAAGACGTGTTACGGCCGAGCCGATCACAGAAAGCCTTCATTCCTGCCCATATTGGTTGGGGCCGGCGTCTCGACAGACGAAGAGGGTCCTTCGCCTGTCCTCAACCAAGTTAACGTGCAGTAGCGCCAAAGCGACGTCGGGTAACGCCGCGAGCATAAGCCCCCGTCGGGCGGTCCCTACACGATCCACAGCGTTTCTGGACAACCTCGCGCTCACCGAATATAAGCGGCGGGTCGGTCAACTCACCAAGGAGGCGGCGAATGGCCAAGAGTAAACTGTGGCAACGCTTGTACGACACGATCTGCGGCGTCCGCGTGGTCGATTCACACTGGCATACCGAGACCGAGCAGGCATACAACGCCCACGGCGGCCATGACCTGTTCAGCCTTTGGGCCTACTTCCGACGCGAGATCATGGCCCAGACGGGCAAGGACGTGCCCGAGTTCTTCGCCCAGGCCAAGACCGATCGGCAGAAGTGGCAGCTGCTCAAGCCGGTGGTCGCGCGGGCGTTCAACACATCCTACTACCGCCACAACCTCGTGGCCTATCAGCAGCTCTTCGGCCTGAAGCAGCCGGAGTTGACCGACCGCAACTGGGCGCAGGTTAACGCCCGCATCAAAAAGCTTTCGGCCGATCCGGGCTGGTACCGGCGCGTCATCAAGACCAAGTGCAGAATGGACATGGCTATCCTGAACGTCGATCCGTTCGAGCCGGACTGGGAGCCCGATTTCAGTCGCCCGTCGGTCCGCTTCGAGCAGATTCTCTACGCCGATCGCGGCCGGATCGCCAAGCTCGAGAAGCTCACCGATCGAAGCATCCGCAGCGTGGCCGGTCTGACCGAAGCGTTGGAGGAAGCGCTTCGCCTGCACGAACGTCGCGGCGCCGTGGCCATCAAGCTCGCCCACGCCTATGGCCGCACGTTGGCGCACGAGAGACACGGCAAGGCGGCCGTGAGGGCGGCGTTCGACAAGATCCGGCGCGGCCGCAAGCCCGCACCGGGTCAGAACAAGGCCTATGAGGATTTCATCGTGTTCCTGCTGGCCGATCTGGCTGGACAGCACGATCTGGTGTTCCAGATCCACACAGGCGTTCAGACCACGTGGGGACACGTGCCCGACTCCGACCCGCTGCACCTGTGCAATCTGCTGCGAGAGTTCCCTCACACGCGGTTCGACCTGTTCCACGCGGGCTATCCGTATTCGCGCCACATGGGCATCCTCGCCAAACACTACCCGAACGTTTGGGCCAATATGTGCTGGATGTACGTGATCACCATGGCCGGTAGCCGGAACACCCTCGACGAGTGGATCGATCTGATTCCGGCGTATCGCATCATCGGCTTCGGGTCCGACGTGGGCAGCCCGGAGCTGGTGTATGCTCACCTGCGGATGGCGCAGCTATGCATCGCCGACGTGCTGGAGAAAAAGGTGAGCTGCGACCTGCTCAGTGAAAGCGCAGCCGTCACGCTGGCAAAGATGATGTTGCGCGATAATCTGATCGAGCTGTTCAAGCTGGACCAACGCGCCGGACTCAAGAACGCCTGCGTCTAACGGTCTACGATCGCCCACCCATCTTGGGCGCGTCATGAGATCGCCGCATGAGGCTCCCGCAGCCGAATCGCGAAGGAGACACGACCATGAACGCCAACGTTGGATCGCCGAACGAGAGCCGTGCCTGGTGGTTGCCTGTCCTGACGGGCCTGGCAACCTGCGTGCTGCTTGCGAGCGGGCCTTCAACGGGCCTGGCCGAGCAGGTCACCTGCCTGTGTATCGCCGACACGTGGCTGGACCACAACTACCAGGATTCGGGGCCGGGCATGGCCAACTACGGCGGCGACGTAAAGCTGTCAGTCAGCAGTCGCAAGACTTTCGCGCTGCTTAACTTCGACGTATCGGTCCTGCGGGGTAAGACCATCGAGAAGGCGACGCTCAGGCTGCATCCCGCCGGTGCGTTGGAACACCCGGGCGATGCGGCGGCCACGTCGCCGTCGGCGCCCGAGGACGTGCGGCTGCATACGGTAGGCCTGTCGACCATCAGCGGGGGCGGGCCTTGGGGCGAGGGCACGCAAACCGGCGGCTGGGCGGAGCTTGGCGCGGCCAACTTCTTCTTCGCCCAGGCCGGTCAGCGGGCCTGGGCGTATCCCGGCTCGGACATTACCGACGTCACGTTCGGGCTGGGCGGCAGTCTGTATGCCTACCTGCGCGTTCATGGCGCCGCGGACGGCTGGTACGAGATCGACGTGCCACCCGCCCTGGTCCATGCGCTGGTGGTGGGCGATCAGTTCGGCTGGATGCTCTGCGACGAGAAGGGCCAGACCTGGACCAATCACCTGATCAGCAGCCGTCAGAGCGAGCATCCGCCCGTGCTCGTCGTCGAGGCGACTCGCGTCGATGAGACGGCGCCCGGGCCGGTTGTGTCTCTCCGTGGCGGTGCGGACGTGATGGGGTCGACGCCCGCCGACGTTGCCGATCTGGGCTGGCGGTCCCTGCGACCCGGCAGTGCGCTGCTGAAGTTCGGCCATGCCGGCGACGACGCGGGCCAGGGCGTAGCTACGCGATACGAGCTACGTTACGCCGCCCTGCCGATCATGGAGGCCAACTTCGAACTGGCGACGGCCGTGCCGCGATGGTGCATCAATCCACTGGCGGCCAAGGCGCATCCTCTGGCAACCGCCAACGCACTCGCCGACGAGGTGACCGCCGTTGTGGAAGGGCTCCGGCCCGGCGAGGTATATCACTTCGCCGCTCGGGCTATCGACGAAGCCGGCAACATCGGGTCGGTGTCCAGCCTCGGGCCTTACCGCGCCTACGCCCGCACGTATCCGCCGCTGCCGGGCAAGCCGGCAGGCACGCCCTTCGAACACGGGCAAACAGTCGAAACGCCCGGCGTGTGGGCCGTCTCGGATATGGTCAAGATCAACCCGCAAACCGGCGAGCTGCTCGAGGGTAAGGGGTATTCGCAGCATCGACTGCGCAACCGCGTCTGGGATGCGGCGACACACACGGTCAAGCTAGTCGGGGCCCGTAACGAGTTCGTCGCCTTTCAGTTGGCGATCGAGAGCAAGCAGCCGCTACGCGACGTGAGGGTTGAGGTGACCGAACCGATCTTCGCCGACTGCCAACTGCCGAAGGTTTTCGAGACCGGCGCGGTTCAACTCTACCGCGTCTGGTCGGTTCCGGACGATCGACCGGCCGATGTGCCGGCCGAGCAACGTTGGTGGTACCCCGACGCGTTGATACCGCTTGACGATGCGTTTTCAGTTCCCGCGTCGGACAACGCCGTGCCAAACCAGACGGTCCAGCCGGTCTTTGTGGATGTGTACATCCCGCACGACGCCCAGCCGGGCGTGCACAAAGGCACACTGCGCGTGACCGCAGCGGGCACGACGTCGGACGTAGCCGTTAACGTCGAGGTGTTGCCCCTAACGCTGCCCGACAAGCTAAGCTTCGTGGTCGACTTGAACTGCTACAGCGGAGTCAACGACGGCTACGAAATCCAGCTCGGCACGGACGAGTACCGTGCTTTGGTAAAGGCGTATCACCGCCTGGCACATGTGAACCGGACGAATCTCAACGTGTTGGGCTACGGCCAGAGTGGCAACGTGCAGCCCGATCATGGCCCGCGGTTGGCCGGCGAGGGCGCCGAGACGAAGGTCGCCAGTTGGGACGACTGGGATGCACACTTCGCGCCGCTGCTGGACGGTTCAGCCTTTGCCGACCTGCCGCGCGCGTCGGTGCCGATTACCAACATGTATCTGGCCTTTCACGAGAATTGGCCGGGAGATATTCACAAGCACTACAAGTTTGACTACCCCACGCCCAAGACGATGGATGAGTATACCGCAACGGTCACGCGGCACGCCCTGGAGGCTTCGCCCATCGAGGACGCCTTTACGCAGCAGTACCAGGACTGCTTCGCCGCCGTGGTGCGTCAATTTGCCGAGCACCTCCGGCAGAAGGGATGGACGCGCACTCAGTACCAGGTGTACCTCAACAACAAGTACTACTGGAAGCAGCCCCAGAACGGACGACCGGGCTACGGGTCGGCCTGGTGGCTGCTGGACGAGCCGAACCATCGCGACGACGTTCGCGCCCTGTCCTTCTTCGGGATGCTGCTGGCGCGAGGCCTGGCCGGCTACGAGGACGTGCCGATCATTTACCGCACGGACATCAGCCGGGTGTTCTGGATTCGGGATCTGCTTGCCGGCCAGATCGATCTGAACTGCGTGAGCGCGCGGTTCTACGACAAGAACCGCTATCTGACCGACAACCGCGACCGATTCGGCAAGGTTCTGTGGAACTACGGCTCGACCAACCACCCGCGCGACACGAACGTGGCCATGCGTGCATGGTGCTGGCGGACGTGGGTGTACGGCGGCGACGGTCTGCTGCCGTGGAGGGCCGTCGCCAGCGCCAACTCGTGGAACCAGGCCACCGAGCTTACGGTGTTCTATCCCGGCTCGAAGTTCGGCAAGGACGAGCCGTTTGCCTCGGTTCGGCTCAAGGCCTATCGGCGTGGGCAGCAGGACGCCGAGTACCTCAACATGCTGGCGGCCAAGTCGGGTTGGGATCGCCAAGCCGTCGCCCGAGCCGTTGGTAGCGCGCTGGACCTCACGAGCACGGTGGAGGAACTCTTCCCGGAGGATGCCGGCACGATCCGCTTCGAGCGGGCCGACGACGACGAGATGGATCGCGTGCGTCTCCGCATCGCGGCGGCGCTGCTGCAACGCTGACCGCTCGCCCGCGTCATGTGGCCCCAGGACTTGTGGGCCCGCCGCGAGCGGCCTAGAATATAGCCGATCTATCGACAGCGAAGGTGGAAACGGCCATGCCGATGGACGAAATCGAGTTTGAGGCCGAGGATTTGATGGAAAAGGGCGTCGACTTCCTGCGCCAGGAGTATCGCTCGATCCGCACAGGTCGGGCCTCCACCGGCCTGGTCGAGCATTTGAAGGTCGAGGTGGCCAGTTACGGCTCAACGATGGACCTGCGGGAGCTGGCCACCCTCAGCACGCCCGAGCCGACGCTGATTCTCATCAAGCCGTTCGACCCGAACACGCTCAAGGACATCGAACGAGCCATCGAGCGCAGCAACATCGGCATCACGCCGATCAATGACGGGCGGGTGATCCGCCTGCCGGTTCCGCCGCTGTCCGGCGAGCGCCGCCAGCAGCTCATCCAGCAGATCAGGAAGATGGCCGAGGCCCAACGGGTGGTCATCCGCAGCGCCCGGCGCGACGCCAACAAGGCCATCGACGCCGAGAAGAAGGACGGTACCTTGCCCGAGGACGACGCCGAACGCTGCCACGCAAACATTCAGGAACTTACTACCAAGTACGAGAAACGCATCGACGAGCTGGTCGAAGCCAAGTCGAAAGAAATCCAGGAAGTGTAGGCCCGCGCTCGTGGCTCGGGGAGGACGATCGGGACCTATCGCCCTGGCTCGCCCAGAGCGTCAAGCAGTTTCCCAAGCCGCAGCCCTTCGGCGCAGACGTCGGCTATCTCGTCGATCACGGCCGCGCCAAAAAACCGAACGTCATCCAGCTCCAGAACCATATTGCCCAGCGGCGATAGGTGCATGGGATCACGCATGAGTCGGCGATAGGTGCCCACGTCGGTCTTGCGCAGTCGTTCCCATCGCGTGAAGTGATCGTACAGCGGGCACCGCGTCGCCTCGGCGACCTGCCCAATCCCCTGCATGTAGGCCGCAAACGCCTTGGCCCGCTCCGGCTCGTCACCCATTTGCTCAACGTCGATGGCGTAGTACGTCTGTAGGATCGCTACGCAGTTTTCGAGCGCTTCGCTGCGGGCGACCAGTTCGGTCAGGTTGGCGCGGAATTCATCAACGCCGATCCGCTGGTCGGGGTTACAGTCGTTGCCGCCCACGGCGATGATGACCACGTGCGGTTGATAGTGGGCCACGTCGCGCTCGAAGCGAGCCAGCAGATCGCGCGTGGTCTGACCGGACACGCCCGCGTTGATCGTGTGGTGCACGCGGCCATAGTGTTGGCTCAAGCCCACGTCCAGCCAGTCGAACCAGTTGTACTGGCCTGCGCAGTGATACCCCTTGGCGGTGTTGGACGAGCCCAGCGCGACGATGCGAGTCATCGGCTCGGTTTCCAGGCGTCGGATGATACGGTGCATCAGATTGTCCCGGTCTGAAGACGACAGCACGGTCAGGCTGAAGCTCGACCGTGCGTGTCATGATCTCTTTCGCTGGCGGTCTTACCGACTGGGGTGCTGCTCCTCGGCGAAGGCGGCGTCGAAGGCCACAGCCGACGGGGCGAAGTCGAGCCGCTTGACGAACGCGGCCGCTTCCGCCGCCCCGTGCTCGCGGTCCATGCCCGAGTCCTCCCATTCCACACTGAGTGGGCCATCGTAGCCAATCTGATTGAGGGCCCGGATGATGGCCTCGAAGTCGATTCGGCCCCGACCCAGCGAGCGGAAGTCCCAGTAGCGTCGCGGATCGCCGAAGTTCAGGTGCCCGCCGAACACGCCGGCCGGCGTGGGCGTGGGCGACCAGTAGACGTCCTTCATGTGCACGTGGTAGATCCGCTGCCCGAAGCGGCGAACGAACTCGACGTAACCCACGCCCTGATAGCCCAGGTGGCTGGGGTCGTAGTTGAAGCCGAAGGTCTTACGTCCGCCCAGCGCGTCGACGGCCTGCTCGGCCGAGGCGATATCGAACGCGATCTCGGTCGGGTGCACCTCGAGGGCGAACAACACCTGCTCTGAGTCGAAGACGTCGAGGATCGGCCCCCATCGTTCAGCCAGGTCGGCAAAGCCCTTGTCGATCTGATCGGGCAGGTTGGGCGGGAACGAGTAGAGCAGCGGCCAGATGCTGCTGCCGGTAAAGCCGTTGACCACGACCCGCTTTAGCTCACCCTTGACCGACGGAGGGGCGGCGTCAAAGAACCGGCGCGCGGCACGGGCGGTGTCCTTCATGGCGTCGGCTGCACGCTTCCTGACGCCCTCGGGGTCGCCGTCGCCCCACACCTCAGGCGGCAGGATCGACTTGTGGCGGGGGTCGATATTGTCGCAGACGGCCTGGCCGATCAGGTGGTTGCTGATGGCAAAGCACTTCAGGCCTTGCTTGCCCAGCAGGTCCCACTTGGCCTTGCAGTAGCCCTTGTCGGAAAGGGCCTTGTCCACCTCGAAATGGTCGCCCCAGCAGGCCAGCTCCAGCCCGTCATAGCCGAAGGCCTTGGCCTTGGCGGCAAGCTCCGCCAGGCTCAGATCCGCCCATTGACCGGTGAATAACGTGACCGCGCGTCCCATCGCTCCATCCTTTCCAACCGCATTCGGCCTGTGCTCAAAAGCTGGTCAACATGATCGAGGTTTTATTTCACTTCGCTCAACTTGACGGCCGCCCGGTTCTTCGCCGCCAGCATCGCCGCCTCCAACACGCGCTGCGTCTGGTAGGCGTCCTCGAAGTCGGGTATGGGCACCACCGGCTTGCGTCCGCCGAGCACCCGCATGATGTCCGCCGCCATATTCACGAAGGTATGCTCGTAGCCGATGATGTGCGCATCGGGCCACCAGGCTTCGGCGTAGGGGTGATTGCCCGCCGAGGTGCACATGATCCGCGTCCAGCCGGCCACCTTCGGATCGGCTGCCGCGTCGTAATACCAAAGCAGGTTCATGTCCTCGAAGTCGAAGCGCACCGAGCCCTTCTCGCCGTTGACCTCAATGCCGTTGCGGTTCTGGTTACCCGTTGCCAGTCGGGTGGCCTCGAAGGAGGCGACCGCCCCGCCGGCGAATCGCGCCAGGAACAGCACGCAGTCGTCCACATCGGCCCGTCCCTTCTTGCGGCCGCCTTTGGTGCCGCCGGCGATCTGCCCGGTCGGACCGACTGTGGGTATGGCTCTCTGCTTGATGAAGGTCTCGGCGACGGCGCCGGTTATCTCGACGATTTCGTCGCCCGTGACAAAGCGGGCCATATCAATGATGTGCGCGTTGAGATCGCCGTGGGCGCCGCTGCCGGCCAGCTTCTTCTGGAATCGCCACAGGAGGGGCGTGTCGGGCCCGCCCCAGTCCTGAAGGTAGACGGCCCGCACGTGATAGATCCGCCCGATCTTGCCGGTCTTGACCAACTGATGGGCCAGGGCGACGGCTGGGCAGCGGCGATAGTTGTACCAGACGAACGTCTTGGCTTTGGCCTTTTTGGCCTCCTGGACCATGGCCCGGGCGTCCTTGAGGGTGCCGGCGATGGGCTTCTCGGAAGCGACGGGTTTGCCCGCCTCCAGAGCAGCCATCGCCGGGGCCATGTGCATGTAGTTGGGCGTGACGATGTCGACCAGGTCGATCTGCTCGTCGCGGACGACTTTCCTCCAATCGTCCGACCAGTTCCGCCAGCCCCAGCGCTCGGCGAAGGCCTTGGGGTTCTCTTCCTTCATGCCGAAGCTGCTGTGCATTACCGGGTCGACCGGAAGCTTCGTAAAGAACTTACTGACGTTCAGGTAGGCGTTGCTGTGGGTACGTCCCATGAATCCCTGACCGATCAAGGCAACGTTGCATGTCTTGGCCATAACCTGGGTCTCCTTACGCTGCGGGCTGGGCGCCCGATGCGGTTCGTATATAGGCAGCGATGGGCGAAATCAAGCATCCGGGGCTTCAAACCGCCAGCCTACTTACCCATTCAGGATCCGGCAGCCGGGCGAGGCGCGGTCTCAGCCCGCTCGCGACCAACAGCCATCACCCGAAAGGCACAAATCGCCAGCAGTTGAAGCAGTTGAACCAGACCCGTGATCCAGATGACGTGCCAGATTGTCGCCCGGACATGCAGCACCGGCCGGCGTGCAGATCACATCCCCCCCCGATGTGTTCCGGGGGGTAGTCCCGGGAAAGCAGATCTCGACGCCCGGCTCAAAGACCGAATCCAATGCGACCGCTTGCCTTTAGCCCCAGAATGACCGAGGGCGGGCTGCTTTTCAGGGGTTTGGCGGCTGATCGGGCGGACATTGGGCCGACGAGAGGCTGGGTCGTGCGTCAGCCCCAATCAGGCGGTTCAGGCGGGCCGTGCAACTGAGGCCAGGACCTTTAGCTAGACGAAGGATTTTGCTCGAATTCCGCTTGACAGGAGTCGCGGGTGAGGATATCCAGTAGCGCGGTGTTGTCTTGGGGTTGGTCCGCTTAGCTGGGGTAGTATGTTGGCTAGCGGGCTAATCCTCCGTTTTACGTGTTCGCTGTTGTATTTGGTGTAGAGCGCAAGCTGCTGTAGGACGTTGGCTACGTAGTTCCGGCCGTTGGCGACCGACGTAGTTGGTGCTGAGGTTAGCGCTGGGCGTTTGCTTGGGGGGAGGGGTGGCTCGTTGGGTGCACGATCAATGGCGCTCATGCTCGCCTGGATCCGGGGGGGGGGTTGAGAAAGGAGTTCAATCTCTGATGGCACGCAATACCTTATCGATCTTGGGAGTGTGCATCGGCATTGTGGTTACTATGGCCACTTGTGGCTGCACCTGGCAGAGCGACACGCGCCTTGGCGTGGGCATTGCCGACGAGTCGGCACCTGCTTGGGCTAAAGGCTCTGGGGTACAAGACATTCCGGGGCAGACCTGTTTTGTCGGACGCGGTGTCGCCTACAGCGTGATGGACGAACGGGGGGCGGTGAATGCGGCCCGTGAGGACGTTCTTCAGCAGTTGGGACGCCTGATCTCGACTCGCGTGCAGATGGTCTCTGTTGAGGGGGACGTGCGAGAGAACGCCGAGACCGGGTTCCCCCCTGGCGGTCCCTGTCCGTTGGACAGCGTCCTCGTCGGGAGCGACAAGAGCGGCGTCCGATTCCTGCCAAGCGACGAGCTGCAACAGGTTATCGCCAGGGCGGCGGCGATGTTTACCAGCGGCCTGGCGGGAGACTTGGTGGATCAAGAAGTCTACTTCGAGAAATGGTCGGCAATTCAGGAATCAAGGGGGCTGCTCGGCTCCAGACACCGCGGGATGATCCGCTACAAGTGCTGGCTGTTAGCGTCAATACCGCAGGACAAACTAGAACGGCGGATCGAGGAGTTCCGAACCTTTGTCCAGGAGGCCTATGGTCGGTACGTGGAGGACCGTCGCCGCGCTATCGCGTGGATGGAGCAAGATCGCACCTTGCGGATCCAACGGGAAGAGGATGCTCGGACTTGGACAAGGCAGGATCAACTGGGTGATCGCGAGGAGGCACGGGAGTTGCGGGACTTTGCAGTCCGTGGCCCGGCGTTTCGCGTCAGCGCCACCCACTGACAGGATTAACCAGCGTGGACCCCGTAAGGAGGCCAAGGGAATGTCATTTAATCGTGCAATCGTGATTGTGATATCATGCTTGGCGGGGCTTGCCACTGCGGCAGGCTGCGCCGGAACCGGGGACCGCACATATTCCTGTAGCTATCGAGGCGTGTCGAGTGCTGAGATCAAAGCGTTCGTCGAGCAGACGCGCACGCGCGATCTCCGGTGGGCGGAGGCGGACCGAGATTTCCGCTACCGGCGCGAAGAGCAGCAGCGGCAGCTTCAAGACGCCCCGACGTACGCAGGTGCCGATCTACTTTCTGCTGAACACTACGTCGTCGAGATTCAGGATCACCTCTACGGCGGCCCGGTGGCGAGATAGGTAGCGGGTGGTGTGGTACCCGCAGGAGTGCGGACATGTTGCTGATTCGGAGTTTGGCACTTTTGACTGCTGTTGCGTCCTGTGCAGGACTGATGGGCTGCACCTCATCGATCGTCGCGTATGAGGATCTCTTCCACATTCAGCCGCGCTACAATGTCGACCTGATCCGTACGACCTATAACGCAGTCGACGCGCTCTTGGCCAGGGCCGATCCCTCGGCGGAATCGCCAGAACGCATCCTTGTCGCTACGGTGGTCGATCTGGACAACGTCGAAAACACGTCCACGTTTGGACGCCTGTCGGGTGAACTTCTCGCGGCCCGGCTGGCACAGCGCGGACGTGGCGTCGTTCACGCGACGGTTCGACAGGGCTCCGTGGTGATCAAGGATGATGGGCAGTTCCTGCTGTCACGAGACATGAGGGAGCTTGCCGAGGATTACCAAGCGCAAGCCGTCCTGGTCAGCACCTATACGCGTGCCGCAGAGAACGTGTATGTCTCGATTAAGCTGGTCAATGCTGCAGACAACGCCCTGGTCGCGGCGGTGGACTACCAATTGCCGATCGATCCGAGGACGGCGTCACTGCTGGTGAGCTGACCGCTGCACCAGCTTCGTCGGTGCCGGCGCGCGGCTGTCTCAGACGGCGCTTTCGTTCCAGAACATCAATAACGACTGTGGCATGCTGCGGCCGCCGGCTCTGACTACGCGCTACCACAGCGCCTTCGTTAGATCAGAACCTCCCGATCCGAGCGGCCCCCACTCGCCAAGCTCGGCAGCCAGAAAAGCGGCGATAGTCGTACCCAGGTTCTGTTGACCGCCCGGACCCTGAGCCCGGCGCCAATTACACGTATGAATTGCAGGGGCAAGGTTAAGATATTCTACAGCCGACTCTACCTGCCGATCCTACGGAATGTTTGGACCTATCGTCCGTCAGCGGGTACTCGCCCAACTGTGCCCACCGAGTTCGACCGGCCGGCGTGCGCCAGCCTGCACGACCATCAGCACCTCGCCAATGGGCTTGGTCAGGAATAGGGGGGGAGCAGCCACCGGGCGTACCGCGGGCGCTAATCCCCACATGGGCAGTGAGGAGTACCAATACGGACGGCGCAGCCAGCCCCACCAATTGTCCAAATAATCGAGCGACATAATGTCGCGGTACTGATCTGCCCATAGGCCGTCGGCCCCGCGCCACTGGTGAACTTCGTCAACCGGGTCGTGGTAAGGCCTGATCATCGAGGATGCCAGGATCATCTGATCGGCCGCCCGATGGATGACGTCAGTGGAGTTGAGGATCGCGCTGAGTGCCTCGCGTTCCTCGTTGAGGCGCCGCTCGGGTAGATCGAGCCGGGCGATCTTCTCTTCGTAGGTGCGGACCTGGTCTTCAGCCTCACTGAATCGATGCCAATGGTACCGTTCCGGACCGACGAAGTTCTGGAGGATTTCCAGGTCCCACCCCGGAATATCCACACCCCACCCATAATCGCCACTGCTCAGTGCATTGGAACGCCGTTCGGTCAGCTTTCTGTCCCAATAGTCGTTCTGCCCCTCCAGTGCGGTGCGAACCCGGTCCAAGTCGCGAAGTCCTCGGTCAATATCATCAAGCCGCTCGCGAACGGCCTGCAGGTCGGCCATGAACACGACCTTGGTCACCACGTCGCCGCTACGGGCCCGATCGAGGTCTGACCTCGAAAGGACCGAAGGGCGTTCGCCCCGACCAGGCGTAATTAGGATCGAGGCAAAGCGAATAAACTCGTGGGCGCGAGGCATTGTCAAGATCGGGTATAGATGAATCGCCCCGAAGACCCTGCTTGTTGCGTCGGGATCTTCGTATTCGAACGCATAGCTGCCTGGAATGAGGGTGTACTTTGTGTCTCCCTGATCAAAGATGCCCATCAGAGGTCGCGAAACCAGGGTGGCCCCGGACTGGTCAACGGCGGCGACCGCCACAGCCGCCACATCGCGGATGATTCGCTGCACGGGAGGTAGGGGTACGGGAGGTAGGGGTGGAGATGGGAGTCGTTCAGGAGCTGCCGCCATCTGGGTACGCGTCACTCCACCGGACTGACCGATCCCCTGCTGCGAGGAAGCGTCGGTTACGGGAAACCGAATCTCCACGGCGGGATCCCACGCGTCGCTGAACGACGATGCCCCGCGATGGATCGAGGCACAACCCGTGAGCGCGAACGCGGCTGCGAGCGTCGCCGAAGTCACAGCCACCCATCGACCGCAAGAGGCCGCCACCGAAGGAATACGCATGAATCCAGGCGAGCGTGTTGTTGTCATCGTCGAGCACATCCTTTCGAAAAATGCCCGGTGGTATTCTCGTTCACCGCAGGTGCCCACCACCGGCACACCGCCGTTCCCGACGCATGGTCATGGAGCCACGCGATTGTGCCGACCGAGCCCGCCGCTCCCGTCGTCCGGGCGCCAGCCCGGCTCGACCTGCAGAACCCTCGAATAGTGGCCGGATCATAGCAAGCTGTCTCGGGATAGGCAACCCCGGCCCTGCAACTAGCGCCCGGGAAAAGCGCGTCTGCCGACCGGGACGGGTAGGGGCTTTGGGGCCGGTCCGCCCCGCTCCCAGGTGCGGCCCATCTGCCAAAAGGCGAACACCGTCACCAGGTGCACCACGCCGGTAAGCCAGATAAGGTGCCAGTCGACCACGTGGCGGTAGAGCCACACCCCGACAAAAGGCATGATGCATCCCCGCAAGCCGGTCAATGAAACATGGATGCCCATATACAGCGCGTCGTCCCTGCGGCGGGCGAACTGCATATGCCCCAACATCCATGCGAGCCGCCCGCCGCCGCCGCCGACTCCCGCCAGGCCCACTGCCATCAACACGATGGGCACGCTGCGAATCGCCACCCCCAGCGCCAACAGGCCCCGACTGACGACCCATACCGACATCTGTCTGCTGCGAAATCGCAGCACGTTTGTCCGATCGAACCGGCGCGCCCAATACGGCATGACCAGCAGGGCAGCCGCCAACGGCACAAACACCAAAGCCGTGCCCCCCAGCAGGTAGTTGACCTCAAATCGCTCGGCGAGGATGAACACCAGCGGGATCTCGACCATCATGGTGGCCGAGCCGCTGACGAACTGCCAGAACATGTAGTTGCGGAACGCTGCGTTGTCTCGCAGTACGCCCCACGCAGCCTTGAGTGGTTGGACCGACCGGTCCACGAGGTCGCCCGTGATGCCCACCAGCGCCTCGAAGCTGGCCGGGAACGTGGGAATGCCCGTCAACGCAGGTTGGTCTCGCTCGTCTCGAATGGGAACTCGGCGAAAGAGCCACGCCGCCAGGAGCATGAAGAGCATGGCCAACGGGTAGACGGCGCCGTAGGCGGCCGGGGTACCTGCGCGGGGTAGCCACGACAGACCCAGCGAGAGCCATCGATCCTGCGGTGGCCCGATCGCCACGACTCCGTCCAGGTACGAAGCCGCCAAAAACACCACCACAATCGCCAACGACATGCTCCAAAT
This sequence comes from Phycisphaerae bacterium, assembly GCA_035530655.1. GTDB lineage: Bacteria > Planctomycetota > Phycisphaerae > UBA1845 > DATKUK01 > DATKUK01. Next base: position 25,114 of record DATKUK010000004.1, on the reverse strand, counting down.
GGTGAAACGGGCGGCCACCTGGGCGCGGTGGGCGCGTGGGTAGTTCACCCGCCAGATGGCGGCTCGCGTTGTCGTGACGGCCGAGAAGCACATGTAGCAGAGCACGATCTGAATACAGAATACCAGCGCGGGCTTGGGCAGCGACGGGGTGAACCAGATCGAGGCAATCACGACGGCGGCCATCGACGCCGGCACCATGAGCATCAACTTCTTCGAGCGATGTCGTGTCCACCCGCCCCAAAACACGGCCAGCAGATTGGCGAAGGCGACAGAAGCGCCAATCGCTGCCACGATGGCATCGCTGGCGTTGAGGCTCTTGGTGGCCACGAGGGCGGCAAAACGCGGATTCATCATGCCGGCCCCTATCGACCAGGCCATGATGTGCCATAGTTCGAATCGGAAAATCAGTCGCGAAGACAGCGGGACCCCGCGATAGCCCAGCAGCCATCCAATCCCGTCTCGCACCAAGTGAACCATTTGTGCTCGGCTATCCCCACGGACAAACAAAAGCCCCTGCCCGCATCCAGCCTCGCGTGGCAGGGGACTTGTCAGATTCGAGCTCGACCTATCGGTGTGGACCTCGCGCTCTGGTCACCGCACGTGCCACTCGCTGAGACGGCTGGGGCGGTCATCCATCCAGAAAGTGTCGATATCCTCGACCATCTGTCGGCTGATGAGGTCATCTTGCTGCCGCTGGTACTGAATATGCTCCGAGCGCATCTTCGTCACGGAGTACAACGGGCCAATCCTACGGCCAATCCTAGCTCCCGAGCGGCACCCGAGCGCCCCGACCGCCAACACCACTCCGACAAGAATCAAAAGACGCCACATATCTTTGCCCTGCCCATTTATTCCGCCAGTCGTATCCCACGCCCCCCAACACGGGCGCGAATTCTACTCGCCCGCCCGGCGGGATGTCAATGCCACCGTCTCCGGCAACGTCCGAGCCGCCCCAGCCAGCCTCGACAGGGCCGCCAGCCACTCCACGTATGCGTATTCCAGCCCCAATCGCTCGTGCAGGGCGATCAGCCCCGGACGCAACGCCTCATATTGGCGACTCTGCCAATCCGACGACGTTGGCTCACAGAAGAACAGGCGGCAACCTGCCGGACGGTGTAGCCGCGCTGCACACAAGCCGCCCTGCTGGTAAGGACACACCCCGCCCTGCGGCTGACGAACCGGCGATCCCAGCCCAGCCACGAAATACGCCAACTCGACTGTCGTCACGTACAAACGGTGGCCAAACTGGCGCAAGCGACAACAGGCCCTGCAGTTACGGCAATGCAGGCCTTCAGCAGAAACCTGCCTGTCGAGCTGCCCGTACAGGCCGGATACGGCCTCGATCAGCGCATCCCCACCGCCGGTCAGAATCTGCTCTACGGGCAACCGCACCTCGGCGTCCATCGGTCACCACCTGTTCCTGCGCCGTTGCTCGATCTGCTCGAAATCGTACAGGCGTCCTCGATTCACGCCCGGGCACCATTTGCCAAGCTGCTCCCAGTTTCGGGCCGATTTGACATTGTGCTGCCAGAACGGAAACGTGCAGCATTGCACAGGCCGGACCGAATAGATGGCGCACATGGCCTTGCCGTCGGCCCACTGCAAAAACACGCAATCCCCGTTCGGCAGTTCCGTCAGGCTGTAAGACAGCCGAACACGCCGCAACTCGCGCTTGCTCAGCCAGCCGTCCTCTCTGCCCAGAAACTCGGCGATCTTGCGGATCTCCTCGGACGTGACCCATACATATCCCGGCTCGCCGCTACAACACGCCCCGCACTGGGTGCACTCGAAACGCAAGCCATCCTTGTACCACGGGTGATCAGACATCCACAGCTTCCTCGGCGTAAGCTCGGCTTACCTCGGCCCCACGCTAGCATCATGCCAACACCCGATCAACCTGCCCCCACGGATTGGGCGGGGCGGACCCCTCGGAAACCACACCCGGCGCATGGAAAAACCGGCATCGCGTCGGATGCCGGTGTAAGGACAATCACCTATGCGCCCGCCGGCCTGTCGGTCCGCCTCCGCCTGTCCGGACTGGCAGGAACAGCTATGGCCGTGTGATCTCAGTCAAATAGATTCTTGAGACTGTCCAGGAACTTGTCGACGTCGGATTGCTCTTCTTCGGGGTCCAACTCGCCGGCCGCGCTGCGTAAAACGTCAGCCAGGCAACCGGAACTGCCAACCGTATATCCACCCAAGGACAGAATCAAAAGCAGCTTCCACCATCCCTTTAGCAGCCTGCGCACGACATACCTCCATGCGGACCATCGTCCTCCCGGTCCACCGTTACCCTTATCGACTGTTTTCCGCAGAATGGTTGAGCCGCCCGCACCGCAGCCCACAGATGGAATCGAAACACGCTCTACACGTCCGTCGGGCCGTCGTCATCCTTGAACGGATCCGCGTCGTCCTCGTCGTCGGGGTGCTTCCAGCTTTCCGCTTCGTCAATGTCGTCGATCTCACTCTCCATGTGCCGGAAGATCTTCTCCTGAAGCGGCGCCATGCGTTTGTACATCTCGGCCGTAACCTGATACGCACGCACCATCATGTCGATCTTGATCAACTGCCACTTCACCAGGCACTCGGGCTCCCTGACGTTGGAGAACGGATCGCAGGTGAACCGCAGTTGCCCGTGCGGGCCCCGCGCAAAGTGCTCACAGTCGCTGCACTGTATCATGGCCGGACTCCCTACAATGCAAGCATCGTATCACAACAGTCAACGCGAGGCACGCTAAAGCGTCACGCCCGCCTTGCCCGCCGCCTCAGCCTGCCGCTCCGGAGTGTGTCTGCATGCGTCGCCGCGGAGCGAAGACGAAGATGCTGACCCACGCCCAGAAGCTTTGGCCCACCGCGACGGCGATACAGAAGGCCGGCGTCCACGAGACGGCCTCGGCGTACCTGACAAGCACCGCGATGGCGACAAACGTGCCGACCGTCGCCGCCACGGTCAGCCCAGCCGCCGTCAGATGCAGCGGCCTTGTCCAAGCCGACTTCGCAACGCCTGCACCACCAGCCGCCAGCAAAGCCAGCATGCTTATGCCGATACCCGAGGCCCACATCACAAGCGTCGGAACGATCACGTCCCAGTTCATCCCCAATCGATCGCCCGGCTCGAGCCGGCCGCCCATCATCTGGCCCCACATCATGATCAACTCGGCATTGAGCAACTGCTTGTAAAGCCCGTAAAAGTACCAGGAAGCCGTCGCGATCGTAGCCACCGCCACGACGATGCTGACCACACCGAAGCGTCGCAGCCAGGCGGGCCGTGCCCCGGGTGTCACTGGATCAGGCCGATTGCTCGCGACGATGCTCACTTGGTCGCCTCGTGTCTTGCGCCACCGCCTATATCGACGGCCAATCGCGCGGCCCGACACTCACGAAGTAGCCCTGACGGGTGATCGGCCAGCGACGCAGGTATTGACCAATGGCCTCAACCGTGACGGCGTCGACCGCCGCCAGCCGCTGCTCGACCGTACGGGCCCGACCACGATAGTCGATGTCCTCAGCCATCTGGCCCAGACGATAGTGGGGTGATTCGCCCTCCGCCGCCAGGGCCGTACGCCTGCGGTTCTTCACTCGCTGAACCTCGTGCTCAGACACGCCCTCGGTGCTCATCAGCGCCGCCTCACGCTGTACGGCCTCGGTCAGCGCCTCGGCTTTGTCGGGCTGGCAGAGTCCGAACAACGCCAGCAGCCCACAGTCCTGATAGTCCAGCCACCATGCCGACGCCCGTGGGGCGACACCTTCCTGCACGATCCGCCAGTAAAAACGGGAGTTCTGCCCACCGAGAATCGAGGCCGCTGCCCTCGCCACCTCCTGCTGTGGGTCCACCGCCGACGGCGCCGCAAACACCGCAGCCACGCCCTGCTGGGTGAACCGGTCGATCTGCTGTACGGCCGTGCCCTCCTTCGGCGAGGGCGGCGACCGCCGCGCCGGCGGCTCGCCCACGTCACGCCATTGGCCACAAAAACGCTGCGCCGCTTCCACCACCTCCTCGGGCTCGACGTGCCCGGCGACTATCAGCACCATGTTTCTCGGCGAGTACCGACCCCGCCAGTAGTCGAGAAGGTGCTCGCGCGTCATCGGCTCGACCGTCTCGCGACTGCCCAGCACCGGCCAACTCAAAGGGTGCGACGGCCAGAGCTTCTCGTGGAGCAGGTCGTAGATGTGATCCTCGAGCCGGTCGTGGGCCATGGCGATCTCTTCCAGGATGACCTTTTTCTCGGTGTCGAATTCGTCGGGGGGAAACGTCGACTGCATCATGTCGGCCAACAGCTCGATCTGGTCGGCGATATCGCCCTTGCGAACCCAGCCGAAGTAGAACGTGCGATCTTTGCTGGTGTAGGCGTTGTAGTACGCACCCATCTGGTCGAAACCGACGTTGATGTCCCGGCAGCTTCGCTTGGCCGTGCCCTTGAAGCTCATGTGTTCGATGAAGTGCGACGCGCCGGCCATCGACGGCTGCTCATCTCGCGAGCCCGCGCGAATCAGGAACCCGGCCGCCGCCGACTCCGTGTGCGGCATGGCTTCGACGACCACCTGCAGCCCGTTGTCCAGGCGGTGATAAAAAAACGGCTCGCCGCCGCTCATATCCGAATGCCTCCGCATCGTCCTTCTTGGCCCATCTTCGTCGCCCGTCTTATAGCCCACCCGACATATGCTGGCAAGTCGCGCCGCACCGAACGCCCCCAAGGCGCCCTTGAAAAATCCCCCGCAAAGGGATAATGGTCAGGTGAGACGCCTAACCGAGCGCAAGTTGTCGCTCGCGGCGGCCAGAAAAAGGTGTAGCCATGGAACTGCCAGGCAGCTATCTCGGATCGGTGCGTGTCAGTCGGCTCATTCTTGGCGGCAACTGCTTCAGCGGCTTCAGCCACCATACCGCCGAGCTCGATCGGGACATGCGCGACTATTACACAACCGCGAAGATCAAAGAGACGCTGGCGGCCGCCGAAGCAGCCGGCATCAACACCTTCTTCGGCCGAAGCGACAACCACGTCCTGCGCCTGATGAACGAGTATCGTAATGAAGGCGGGAAGATCCAGTTCTTCGCCCAGACCGCCTCCGAGCGGGCCGACACCGCCAAGACCATCCGGCAGGTCGCCGACTACGGGGCCGAGGGAGTCTACCTGCACGGCGGCGAGGTGGACGTGTACCACGAGAACGGAGAGCTGGGGAAAGTCGCCGAGTTGATCGAGTTGATCAAGGAGCTGGGGATGGTCGCCGGCGTGGCCGGGCACAATCCGCAAGCGCATTTGGACATCCACGCCGCGGGTATTCCCGTCGACTTCCATATGGTCTGCCTCTACAACCTCGAAGGGCGACGCGGCAATCAGGTAGCGGCCGACGACTATGAGAAGTTCGACGATCGCGACCGCGACGTGGCCGTTCGAGCGGCCCGCCGCATTCCGCGAACCTGCGTGGGCTACAAGGTGCTGGCCGCCGCGCGCCGCGAGCCCGAGCAGGCCTTCCGCTTCGCGTTCGAGAACCTCAAGCCCGGCGACTGCATCAACGTCGGCGTCTACACGAAAGATGACCCCGACATGGTCGAGCGAAACGCCCGACTCGTGAAGCAGATTCTTACCGAACTCGACCAGGTCAGCCCGGCCTCGGCGCCGGGCCAACGCGCCCAGCCCAGCCACGTGGCCGGAGGGGCGGCCCGATGACGCTGCGGGTGGGTGTGGTCGGCTGCGGAGCCATGGCCACGCAGTTTCATCTGCCCGCCTTACGCCATTGGCGGGACACATTCGACGACATTCAGGTAGCCTGGTGTTGTGACCTCGACGCCGACCGCGCGCGAGCGGCAGCCGATCGGCTCGGCGCAAAGCCCGTGGCCGACTATCGTCAGGCCCTGACCGACCATCCGGTCGACGCCTGCACGGTGCTGGTAGGCGTCCCGCATACCTTCGCCGTCGTCCGCGATCTGCTCGCCCGCAAGATCCCCGTGCTGACCGAAAAACCCCCGGGCGCCAACCTCGACCAGGCCCGTGAACTGGCCCGTCTGGCAGAAGACAACGGCGTGCCCAGTCAGGTGGCCTTCAACCGTCGACACAATCCATACCTGGCCGCAGGCATGGAACACGTGGGCGGCCGTGCGGCCGTGCGGGCTGTCACCTATGAGATGTTCCGCGTCGTCCGTCGCGAGCCCAGTTTCCCCGCCCACACGATGATCCATGCGATCGACGCTCTTCGCCACGTCGGCGGGCAGCCGGATGAGTGGTCGGTCTTCAGCCGCGAAGATCCCCGGGGGTGGACCTTCATCGTCCGCTTCCAATCGGGGATCCTGGCGACACTGGCGGTGTACCCCGACGTGGGCATCCGCAGCGAGCGATGCTCACTGCACTCGGCCGAACGTACGGCGGTGGCCTATGGCCTGCACTACGGCACGGCGGACGGACTCGGATGGGCCGAACTGCACGAACGCGCGCCACTCCGCCGCCGGATCGACCTGGCTGCATCGTGGCCGGCCGAGCTTCAGCCGGTGTTCGCCCACGGCTTCCTCAATCAGGTGGGGAGCTTCCTGGATAGCCTTCGGGCCGGACGTGCCTGCTACCCCGACCTGGCCGAAGCGCTGAAGACTATGGAGTGGCTCGACCAGATACTCGCCCGGCTGGGGCGAACCTGGCCCGAGTGAGCAGGCCCGAGGCATTCGCCCGCAGGCGCCGCACCCGGCGCCATCGTCACTGGTACAACCTGATTCGCTAACGGAAACGTCGCCGCCGAATACCCGCCATCATCAGCAGGCCCGCCGCCATGCCCACCGGCGTCATCGGCGCCATCCCGCCGCACCCGCCGCTTGGCGGCGGGTCATCGGGTGGATTCGGCTCGTTTGGCTCGTTCACCGGGACGTTCGAGACTTGCACATTCGCCGCGTCGTTACGGATGTTCGACTGCGAGTCGGTGTAGGTGGCCGTCACCCACCCCACGCCGTCGCGGTCCACCTGCTGGGCCTGCACCCTCCCGGGGGTCGACGTGGTTACCAGCAGGGCGGCCGGCCCGGCGTTCCATTCCGCTTCGTCGGTAACGTCGACCGTGGAACTGTTGCTGAAGGTGGCCAGCGCAACGAACTGCCCGACGTCGCCCTCATCGAGCGATGTCGGCCCGCTGATGTTCAGGGCCGTCACCGTAGGCGGCGGCGCAGCACCAACCGTTTTCTTGGTGCCCCACGACCAGCGATTCGCGGCGTTACGAACGAACACGGCGTAGTAAAGCGTGCTGTCGTCCGGCGCGGACGTATCTTCAAACGACGTGCCCGCGCTGTTGGAGGCCACTTGCACGCCGGCGGCCACCGTTTGGCCCACCGAGTAGTTCGTGCTGTCCGTTGGTCTGAAAGTGAACGCACTGGCCGACCGCACGATCATCACCGTAGTGACGTCGTCGGGTGGATTGTCCCAGTCGAGTCGCGGCTTGCCCGCACTGTACGACGACGACAGATCGCTCACGTGGTCGGGCCAGGTCTGGCCTGCGCTGACGGCCTGGACGGCCGACGCGGCGTTGAGCCGGCCGTAGCCGAACGTGTTGCTGTGGCTGGTTGTCGCGTCGTAGCCCGTGCCGATCTGGTCGCACGTGTGCTCGAGCACGGCGCGGAGCTGCGTGGCCGTCAGGGCGGGGTCAACCGCCCGGCAGAGCGCAGCCGCCCCGGCTACCAGCGGCGTGGCGGAGCTGGTCCCACCGAAATCGTTGCAGTAGTCGTTGGGCGCATAGCCATTGGTTGGGAAAAGGCCGTCGCGCACGTCCGTCGTCCAGATCCCAGCCGAACCACCGTTGCTAGGTGCCACCAGATCAAGCTCCAGGCCGGTGTTGCTGTAGTAGGCATGCTGGTCGAAGTTCGTGCTGGCCCCCACCGCCAGCGTCTCAGGCATGGCCGCCAGCAGTGAGTTGTCGGCGATCGGGCCGGACTCGTTGCCGGCGGCGAAGATCACCAGCATGCCGTTCGCCGTTACGGTGCGTATGGCATTTGCTACCGCGTCAGGTACCGGTGGCGGTGGACTATTGGGGTCCTTGCTGTAAGACCAGCTATTGGAGTGGACGTCTGCGCCCTGCGTGCTTGCGTCGAGAATGGCCTGGGCGTCGTCGGAGGTCGGACCACCCCAGCGCTGCGCAATCAGCCCGGCCAGCGGGGCGCTGCCGCGTACCAAGAGGTCGTTGGCTTGGGCGACGGCCACGCCGGCCACGGCCGTGCCATGGTTCTCGCCGGCGGCGGCCGGGCTGGGGTTGTCGTCGGCCCCGGCATAGTCCCACTTCCAGGTCGCAACCGGTAAGTCCGGATGGCCTACGTCGATCGCATCGTCGTAGATGGCCACCACCGCCCCGCTGCCTTCGGTGGTCGCCCAGGCCTCCGGCGCGTCGATGTCGGCGCCGGCCGTGCCGCCGCTCTGCCCGATGTTATTCAGGTGCCACTGGTTGAGGTACAGCGGGTCGAGAATCTCCGCGGGTTTCTTGCCCAGGATGGCGTCGGGATGGCTGAAGCGCGTCCGGGGGTCCTCGTACATCGCAGCGGCCGTCCGGACGGCTGCGTCGCCATACCCGTCGTACATCCGCAGCACATAGGTGCTCTTGAGCCCCTCGATCGGACGAACCAGCTCGGCGCCATACTCGTCGCAGAACGCGAGGACCTCGTCCTCGTCGAGTTGGTTCTCGAACCCGACGACGACCTCGTCGGTGATCAACACCGGCGGCCCGTCTGGAGTGAACCGGTAAACATAGGTAACCAGATCCACGCCGGGCGTGCGGGCCAGGTCGTCCACCGCCGCCTCATCGGCCCGATCGACCGCCGCCACCTGGAGCCGGGTGCGACGCGGCGCGGCGAGCATTTCAGCGTTGCGCCTGGCCAGCTCGCCCCGCAGCCGCCCGACGTCGGCGCCGGGCCTCGGACGGACCGCAAGCTCGGTATCGGACTTTATCAGCGGCCAGGCCTGGCCGCCCGAGTAGAACACCGGCGGCTGGGCCGCAGCCGTGCTACCAACCGCCAGCCATACCACCAGACCCCACAGCGTACACCTGATCATCAACTCGCCTCGTCTTACAGTGAATGAGCAGCCTTTCCCTTCCGGTCATGCCGAGCAGTGGCGTCGCACATCGACAGTCGGTACCTTCCCTGTCGGCAAATCCCCGCCGGGGCTAGTATTAGATTATACCTAACAGCGAACGTCCACCCCACCCCCAGCGGTTGCCACGGCGCGGGGCGAGGCCTATAAAATGTGTGTAAGCGCCCCTGATTAAAGGAGTTCGGGGAGATGCTGATAGGAGTAATGGCCGACACCCATGACCGATTACCCCAGATCGTCCGGGCTTTGGCCGAGTTCCAGCGCCGCGGGATCACAACGGTCATCCATGCCGGGGACATCTGCTCGCCCTTCGCGGCCAAGTTGCTGGCGGGGTTTGACGGCACGCTCCACGTCATCTACGGCAATAACGACGGCGAACACGAAGGGCTGCGTCAGGTGCTACCTCAGATCCACGATGCCCCGATGCACCTGGAGCTTGGCGGCTGCAACATCCTGGTTCACCATTACATCGGCTGGTGCGACCGAGGCGACGTTGACCGAGCTGATGTGGTGATCGGGGGCCACAGCCACGAACTGGTCAACGAGCTGCGGGACGGCAAGCTGTATCTGAACCCCGGAGAGTGCTGTGGCTGGCTGGCCGATCGCAGCACGGTGGCCGTGCTGGACACCTCCGCGCCCAGCGCCGAGATCGTCGAACTGGAACTGGGCTAAAACTCGCCCGAGGCGGGCCTTGCGGCGTGTGGGGGGTGGCGTTGTCAGAACCGTCCAACACGTTAAGCTATGAGTCGTTTCCGGAAGATGCTGCCGCCGGGCGTTGTGACGCGGCGGCGTTCGAGCATGGCGGCTGGCGTGGGGCAGGTGTGGGCCTCGTTGCGAGGCAACCGGCTGGGCGCCAGATCGCCGGGGAGTGACATCGATGAGGGCACAGGTTGTGCTGCTTGCATCCGCCTTGCTGCCGATGGCTGCGGCCGGCGGCTGCGTCAAACGGACGGTTTCGATCAGCACGCAGCCTCCTGCGGCACTGGTGTACCTCAACGACCAGGAGGTGGGCCGAACGCCGGTGACCGTCCCGTTCACCTGGTATGGCGACTACGATATCATCATTCGCAAGGAAGGCTACCAGACGCTCCAGACCCACAAGCGTCTACACCCGCCGTGGTACCAGTTGCCTCCGTTTGACTTCGTGGCCGAGGTGCTTTCGCCGGTGACGTACTACGATCGTCACGAGCTGGAGTACACCCTCGAGCCCAGGCAATATCCCACGACGCAGCAGCTTCTGGAGCAGGCATCGTCGTTCCGCGATCGCACGTTGCACGGACAGGACTGACAAGACCGAGACGGTGGCAAGGCTCCTGCCGACCCACCGATCGATCATCGGGGTAGACCCTTTTTGATGGACGAAGCATCGCAGCCGATCGAGCAAGAGACGCCGCCGAAGCAGGGCCCCGAGGCCGCTGAGCAGTTGGCCGTCACAGCCCAGGCCGTCGTGGAGGCGGTCCTGTTCGCCGCCGACGGTCCTCTGCCCGGCACGAAAATCGCTCAGGTCCTGGCTGCGGGCGACGCGCGCGACGTCCGCAAGCACGTCGAAGCGCTCAACCAACGTTACAAAGAGACGCAGTCGGCCTTCCGCATCGAGGAGATCGCCGGCGGCTACCAGATGCTGACGCTCCCGGAGTTCTCGCGTTGGATCGACAAGGTCCGGCGCGTGCGCAGCGAGAGCAAGCTGTCACAGGCGGCTTTGGAGACGCTGGCGATTATCGCCTATCGCCAGCCCATCCTGCGGGCCGACATCGAGGCGATCCGCGGCGTGGCGGCCGGGGAGGTGATCAACCGGCTTCGCGAGACGGGGTTGGTCAAGATCGTCGGTCGCGCCGACGATGTGGGCCGTCCCATGCTCTATGGCACGACCAGGCGATTTCTAGAAGTGTTCGGCCTGAGTGATCTGGGCGAGCTTCCCCAGGTCGAACAGCTCAAAGCTCCGGGACAAGACTGATTGGCTACGTCGGAGCCGGGGATGCTGTGGCTGCCGGCCCGGCGACGTTGGTGCCATTCTCGCGGAATCCCACTACGGGCCACTGTAGCTCGGGCGGCAAGTACAGCCGAATCCGTCGCACCTGATCGCCCGGCCCCCAGGGTTGTTTCGCCAGATGTTGCTCTGCCGGGTTCTTGTTGGGGGAAACGGCATGTAGGGGAGGTGCTGACCTGTGCTGCGCGACTCTGACGTCGGGAGGTCTGACTGCTTAAGTCCGGATAGGGGGGGGGCGATGATTGCTTCGACGCGGTTATGCAACTCGCCGCATCGGGGATCACGATCATGCAAGGCGACGCGACGGCGGACACGGATGATTATCGGAATACAAGTGGCACGAGCCTCGTGTGGCGCGTGATTGGGTTCGGGGCGTTCGGGTGCCTGCTGCTGTGGGCGATGGGCAGCCGATGCTGGGTCGGTACCTTTATTGACCCACCGAGCATTGCCATTGCCGTCGGGGCGCCGCTATCGCTGCTATTGGCGATATTCGGATGGTCGGGAGCACGCGAAGCGGTGGCTGTGCTTCTGGGCAGGTCCGGCTGCCAAAACGTCGCCCGCAGCGTCAGTTTTTTCCGACTCGGCGCAGCCTTCGCCCTGGCCGGAGGCCTTCTCGGGACCCTGATCGGACTGGTCATCATGCTCATGAATATGGACGACCCTTCGGCCATCGGCCCGGGCATGGCCGTGGCGCTATTGACCCAACTCTACGGCGTGGGGCTGGCTATGATGTCGTGCAGTGCGGCAGCAATCATCACGCACCGCACCAAACACGCACACGCACTCAATGAGGTGAGCCGCGAGTCCGTGCCCGTAGCGGCCGTTGCGTCGGCCGTGGGGGTCGTCTGTGCCCTGGTGACGTTCTCCTTCATGCTCGCAGCAATGTACTCCTAGGCGCTCATGCAGGACGCTTGGCGGGTCGAATAGCCCACCTCCATGTTCAAAACGTTTAACGGCAAAGCCGAAGGCTTGCCCGCCCAACCTGACAGTTCGGTTTTGCCCGCGCGTCGGACGTGCCCTAGCCCGACGAGCCCCGCACCGGATCGCCCCGCATCGAGCCCATCGTCGCGTCCGGCGGGTACTCCGGCTCGGTCGACCAGTCGACCTGCCACGGAGGGCGCCGGCGGAACTTCGATTTGAACGTGTTGGTGAGCACGCCGCGCTGCTCGAGGCTGATCATGCACGCCCGTGTGCAGCCGCGTGCGCCGCACACGGCTTGGCCGGTGTTGTACACGTTCGACGGCTTGTGATGGAATGGCGACCATGACGCCCGCTTGACGTTGCGGTTGTACATCGGCGGGACGTATTGCTCGTCCTCCGCCAGTGGCTCGTCGGTTACCTGCCCGCCGCGGAACGCGATGTCACAGGCCTTGCAGTCGATCTCGGCCCATTCCACCTCGCGCCCCGCCAGGGTGACCTTGACCGTCTTGTCGGCGCTGATCGCGCCGCCCGGGCAGGCCTTCACACACGCCATGCACCGGTCGCACAACGGCGGGCCGTCGTAGATCGGGTCGGGCTCGAGCTCGGCCTCGGTGAGGATGATCCCGATCCGGTTGCGCGGACCAAACTGGGGCGTGAGCAGCATCTTGCTGTAGCCGATCTCGCCGAGTCCGCACAGAAAGCCGGCGATTCGCAGATGCACCATGACGTCCGGCGCCGCCCGCCCCGGCGCCACGGGCCGACTGTAGTCGCGCCGCAGGAACCCCTCGTTGTCGATGGCTCGCCAGTCGCTCTGGTGACCCATCGGAAACGCTTCATAGCCTGCGTCCTCGATGACCTTGCAGATATTGATCACTGCGATCGGCATGTAGATGTAGGTAATGCCGCCGTACCCCATGGCTGAGTAGTTGCTGAAGAACGTCCCCTCCTCCACACCCCGCAGGCTGCCGCGCATCACGCGAAACGCCATGGCGATCACCGACCGCGCCTCGGGCATGATCTGCCGCGGGTCCATCTGGGTGGGCACCCCCTCCCATCGTTCGACGTTGCCGATCTTCACCACGTCGGCGCCGAACGCTTTGGCACACTTCTTTACCGTCTCCACCGTCAACATCACCGGCCTCCACTACACTTTGCGGCGTCGCTGCTACGGTGGCAAGGATAATGGTACACACACGCCATTCACAACTTTGCATCCTACCGGTAACACGCTGTGGCTGCCATGAGCCGGGTTTTTCGGCGGTGGGCGTGAGGACGGCTCGCGTGACGTCGCTAGAAACCCCGCTGGGTATTGGTCCCGCCCCGGCAGCGAGTTAGAATGATGGCAGATGTCCGTTGCAGGTGGAGGGTCAGCCATGCCCACCTACGAATACCGATGCAGGCAGTGCCAGCGGAAGTTTACCAAGGTGATGGGTCTGGGCGAGCACGAGCGGCATCCGCGCCCGCCGTGCCCCAAGTGCGACAGTCGCAGCGTCGAGCAGTTGGTCAGCGGCTTTCAGGCGGTGACGGCCAAGAAGACCTGAGCGGGCCGCGCGTCGAATCTGCGACCGGGCGCGGCGCGGCAAGATCGAGTTGCAGCCCTTTACGGGGCACACCGCTCACGGGAGATGACCCTGGCTGGATCGCGACGCGACTGCACCTGCCTGCTCTCTTCCAGTCGCCGCGCATTGCGCTCTTGCGCGGTCGACGCAATCGGGGATGGAGACCAACGAAGACGCGATCTACCGGGGACAGGATGTGATGAGTTTCGCCTGAAGTGAAACCTCTTGGCGACAATATGCGACAGTTCGTGGTTATCTCACAGCAACGAGCCGGAAGTCACATGCTGATGAACATGCTGAGCTCTCATCCTTCGATCCACTGCAACTCGGATTTGCTGACCAAGGATGTTAGAGAACGCGGCGAGGAATGGGCGTACGCTGAGGGCTTTCGGCTTCCGCCGAAATACCCGGAGCGATCACCTCTGCCGCAAGGTAAACGACCCGAACGGGTCGGGTTTCTGATCAAGATGAAGCAGGACCTTCATCAGACCATTCGAAAGCGGAGCGGTCTTAAGGTTCTGCTCCTACACCGGCGCAACCGTCTGGCGACTCTACTCTCAAGAAACGTGAGTCACCGGCTTGGCCCGTACGTCGAGATCGACATGGGTGCCTGCCTGGACGAAGCGATTCGCAGTCGCGGGGAGTTGCCTGCTTTGCACATCGACAGCGGAGAAGCTGAAGCGTTCTTCGAAGAATGGTCGGCAAAAACGGACGAAGTCATATGCTGTCTGGCGGGAACTGATTGGCTGCACGTATTCTACGAGGACCTCTGCCGTGATCCCCAGACGGGTATGCGACCCGTCTATGAACATCTGGGCGTTCCCTTTCACCTTGTGCAGAGCACGCCAGGATGGGGCGCTAAGAAGCTCGATCCGCGTCGGCTTTGCGAGGCGATAGAGAACTACGAGGAATTGAAGGCATACTTTGCGGGCACGCGCTGGGAAGGGTTCTTTGCCGACCAGCCATGAGACGGCCGTTGACGAAGCCGCGCAATCACTGCATCCGGCCGACTGGCGCCAGGGCCGTCCGACGCATCGCGCTCGCGAAGCATGGCGGCGATTCGATTCGGCTGAGCCGTTCCGCTTTGAGAGTTCGAATCCTGAGCATAGCATGGGTGAGGATGCTGGCGGGGTTTCTCACGCAGGGGGGGTCGGCGCTTGCGTCGGCGCGGTTTGTGTGCGAAGAGGGATTCCGCGTCACGACGACGAACCGTTGAATGTGCGTTTCTCAGCAATGCCGGCGATCATCGGCAGTGATTGGCCAAGCGTGGAGGCAGCAACATGGCAGTATCTGAGTTGGGAACCTTGGAGCGAGCTTTGCGGGAGGATGTGCGGGGCGACGTGTCTTTCGACTCGATGACTCGGGGGATGTATGCCACCGACGGCAGCATCTACCAGATCATGCCGGTGGCGGTCGTGCTGCCCCGAGACGAGCAGGATGTCATGACGGCTGTGCAGCAGGCGAGAGAGCACGGCGTGGGTATTCTGCCGCGAGGTGGGGGCACGAGTCTTGGCGGTCAGGCGGTCGGTGCGTCCATGGTGGTCGACTTCTCGAAGTACATGAACCGCATCCTCGAGTTGGACGCGAGCGCAAGGTGGGTACGGGTTCAGCCGGGCATCGTTCTGGACGAGCTCAACGCTGCTCTCGCGCCGCATGGCCTGCACTTTGCCCCGGACCCGGCCACGAGCAGCCGAGCGACGATCGGCGGCATGATGGGCAACAATTCGTCGGGGACCAGGAGCATTGTGTATGGGATCACGTGCGATCACGTGCTGGCCGTCAGGACTTTGCTGTCGGACGGGACGGTGCTGGACCTTGGCCGGCTGGCGCCGGACGAATACGCACGCCGGTGTGAGGGCGCTAACGGCACTGCGCGCGAGGCTGAGATTTTCCGCACATTCAAGCAGCTCATCGAGGCCAACCGGTCCCAGATCGAACAGCGATTTCCCAAGGTGATGCGGCGCGTGCAGGGCTACAACCTCGACGCGTTCGGCCACAACGATGACTGGAATTTGGCCAAGCTTATGGTGGGCAGCGAAGGCACGCTGGGCGTCACGCTGGAGGCGAAACTCCATCTCGAGCCGCTGCCGAAGAGCAAGGTTCTCTGCGTCGTTCACTTTGCCGAACTGCCGGAGGCCGTCCGCGCGGTCGGGCCGATTCTCGAGCATGGGCCGGCGGCTGTGGAGATCATGGATGCACAGGTGATCACCCTCGCTCGGCGGAATCTCAACATCGCGCCGCTCTGCGGATTCCTGGAGGGCGATCCTGCGGCGGTGCTGATTGTCGAGTTTCATGGGCTCGCGGCGGAGGAGGCGACAGGCAAGGCGCGGGGGCTGGCGGCGGATTTGAAGGCGAGGGCGCTGGGCTACGCGTGGCCGGTCATGACCGAGCCCGGCGAGCAGGGCAAGGTGTGGAACGTCCGCAAGCACGGTTTGGGGTTGATGCTCGGGATGAAGGGCGATCGCAAGCCGTTGCCGTTCATTGAAGACGCCTCGGTGCCGATCGACGTCCTGCCCGAGTACGTCGATCAGGTGCTGCAATTCTGTCGAGAGCGTGCTGTTGAGGTGGCGATGTACGCGCACGCCAGCGTTGGCACGATTCACATCCGACCGATCCTGAATCTCAAGGTTCAGCAGGACATCGACCACATGAAGGCGATCTCCGACCACGCCTTCGGGCTGGTGATGCAATACGGCGGGTCGTGGAGCGGCGAGCACGGGGACGGGCGAGTGCGAAGTCCCCATCTTCAGCGTTTCTTCGGGCGGCAGATCTACGACGCCTTCCGGCAGGTGAAAAGGCTTTTCGATCCTTCGGGGCTGATGAACCCGGGGCTGATCATCGACCCGGAGCCCATGGACCGGCACCTGCGCTACGGTACGGCGTACAAGACGCCGAGCCTGCCGACGCAGTATCACTACCGGGAAGACGGCAGCTTCGCCGCCGCGGTCGAGATGTGCACCGGAATCGGTGACTGCCGCCAGAAACTCATCGGCACGATGTGCCCGAGCTACCGGGCCACGCGTGATGAAGAGCATTGCACCCGAGGCCGGGCCAATGCCTTGCGCCTGGCGATGACCGGTCAGCTTGGCCGCGACGCCCTGGTCAGCAGGCGACTCCACGAGGTATTGGATCTGTGTCTGTCGTGCAAGGCGTGCAAAGCCGAGTGTCCCAGCAACGTGGACATGTCTCGGCTCAAGAGCGAATTTCTGCAATGGTTCCACGACGAACATGGCGTGCCCTTGCGCGAACGGCTGGTCGCGGGCTCGGGGCTGATGGCGTCGAAGCTGTCCGGCTGGCGCGCGCCTTTCGTCAACTGGATTCAGCGGGCCTGGCTGATTCGCAAGATCATGCAGGGGTTGGCCGGCATCGACAGTCGCAGACGGCTGCCGAGCTATGCCCGCACGCCGCTGCCGCGCTGGTTCGCGCGGCGACCGCGTCCGAACGGTCGGACCGGAGGAACGGTTGTACTGTTCAATGACACCTACATGAACTACCACGAGACGCAGGTGGGCATATCGGCCGTCGAACTGCTGGAATCGTGTGGCTACGAGGTGGTCCTGGCCAACGCCGGCTGCTGCCAGCGGCCTAGGATTTCGCATGGCCTGCTCAGACAGGCCAAGCAGGACGGCGAGCAGACGCTGCGGCGTCTGGACGTGTACATCCAACAGGAGTTGCCGATTGTTGTTTGCGAACCGGGGTGCTGCTCGGCTTTGACGGACGACCTGCCCGACCTCATCGACGACGAGCAACTCGGCAGGCGGATCAAAGAAAACGTGCAGATGATCGACCGGTTCCTGCTTGGGCAGATCCAGCAGGGCCGATTGCAGTGTGGCTTCACCTCGCGGCTGAGCGAGGTCCTCATCCACGGTCACTGTCACCAGCGGTCGCTGTACGGCACGACCGCGATGAAGCAGATTCTCGATCGCGTGCCGGGCCTTTCGGTTGCCGAGATCGACTCGGGGTGTTGCGGCATGGCCGGGTCGTTCGGCTACGAGAAGGAACACTATGACCTGTCCATGCAGATCGGCGAAGACCGGCTGTTTCCTGCGATCCGCGCTCGCCCGGAGGGTGCGGGCGTTGTCGCGTGCGGTTTCAGTTGTCGTCACCAAATTGCCGACGGCACCGGGGTGAAGGCTTTACACTTCGTGGAGGCGCTGCGCGGGTGCGCCAATCAGGCGGATGGCGGGGCAGCCGAGTTGTCTTCGGCTCCATGACGGGCAACAGGCTGCGATTGACTGGGCGAGACTTCGCCCAGATCGTTGCCTGGGCGTGCTGACGCGACGGACTACCATTGGGACTGGTGGCTTGATGGACGGCTCGCTCGGGAGGGCAGGCCGTGTGTAGGTTGATCCTTACGTTGGCGGGCATTGTCGTCGCGGCGATGCCGTGGCCGGAGGTTTTGGCAATGGGGGATGTGCAGTCGCGACCGGCACGTGGCGCGGAAGGGCAGGCCATGCAGGTGGATGTAGCCAAAGTGTCCAAACACGAGTACCCGTTCGATATGGATCGGGCAGTGCGAGCTGAGCTTATCGAAGCGATGCGGGACTCCTACGACCGATTTGATCCGGCGCAGTTCGAGCGAGGTCCGGACGGTAAGTATCCGTTAATCGGTAAAGGCAAGGCCGAGAGTCCGCTCGGTAGGCTATACCCGGCGATGCACCTGACGCTTTCGCCACGTCCCGGTCGCGAGGCCGCCGATCGGACGTTGGCCCGCAAGATGATTCTGCGGGCGATTCGGCAGGGCCTGTTTCGATCAGCCGGACATGAGGCCGACGGCGTATGGCAGTGGCAGGTTAGCGACGACGAGCAGCCATACCCGAGGGACCGCAACACGTCGGGATTCATGGGTTGTGCGCTGGTGCGAATCTGGGCGAATGATCCGGTGAAGCTTGCCGATTGGCCGGCGGCTGATCTCGCCGAATTCACCGAGGCGGTGCGAGTGTCGGTGGACGCGTCGCTGCGCCATTGGGTGCGGATCGGGTATGTGAACCCGCAGATGCTCGATTTCTACCTGTGTTGGGTGGCGGCTGACCTGCTGGGCGAGTCGAAGTATCGCGACACCGCCCGAGAGCATCTGAAGCAGTTTCTCACCTACGCGCGGACGACGGACGAGTTCGAGGAGTACGTGTCGCCGACGTATATGGCGGTGAATCTTGAAGCGGCGGTGGCGCTGGCGCACTATACGAAGGACACACCCGATGCGGCGCTGACGCGCGAGCTTTGTGAGCGGACGTGGCGGCAGGTCGCCGCCGCGGCTCACGGTCCGACGCGGCAACTGTGCGGTCCGCACGCACGGGCCTACACGGACGTGGCCGTTGCACCGGACAGACCAGGTCAACGCGTGCCGCTGGTGTATGCGTGGCTGCACTTGGCGGCGCCGGACGTGTTCGTGCCACTGTCGGGCGATCGCTCGCTCCATGCAGGGATGTTTATCGATCTGGCGGCTGTGGGCTTTTACGTGCCGCTGGGGATCCCGGCCGATGCGCGAGGCGAGCTTCGCGCGAGTTTTGCCGAGCCGCTTCAGCGTCGAACGGTCGTCGAGTGGATAGGTCGGTGTGCGTGGCGCCCGCCTTACGATCTATCCAAGCCGGCGACCGACGCACCGGCGCCGCGCTTCCGCCTGGCCACGCGCTACCGCACGAGCACGTACTGTGTGGGCAGCGTGAACGAGCAGGACGCCTGGCTGCAAAGGCGATCGGTGCTGGCCTACTGGCTGGACGAGTCGGGCAGGCCGACGGGACTGAAGTGGCAGGTGGCGGTGACGGTTGACGATCCCGATGCGTACCTGGCCGACTGGCTGTTCATGATGGGCGTGGAACTGATAAGCCTTCAGGACGGGGCAGAGGTCATTGGTGCGTACCGGTCTGCACCGGTTGTCCGCGCCGCGCCCGGAGACGTGGTGACCGCGCCAGCCCGCATCCAGTCGATCGGGCGACGCGGCATGCTCGAGCCTGGCAATCCGGTCGTGTGGATGCTGGGTACGCACTGGCGGCAGGGGATCGAGCCCGAACAGCTGCGCGGGCGCGTCAAGGAGCTATGGATCGGGATCACCCCGGTCGGGCCGGGCGCGTGGCAGCGCCTGGACGAGGCCGGCACACGGTGGGTCTTCGGCGGTGGGGCTACGGAGGCGGTGATCGAGACGCCGACCGGCGCGACCGTCGTCAAACGGGCGAACCGCGCCGGCAGTAACGAAGTCGTCGAGTGCCTCCAGCTCTACCACGCCGACGGGCTGATGTGGGACTGGCTGAGCCCGCCTGCGATCTTCCTGCCGTTCGGTCTGAAGGTGCAGGCGAAGGACCAGCAGCACACCTTCGGCCCGCAAACCCAAGGCGATGCCCGGGCGTGTGAGATTCGGCGGGGCGAGCTAAAGCTGAAGTGGCAGTCGCCGACCAAGCCGGATCGGATCCAACAGCGTACGTGGTGGGGATACGTAGGCGGGCGGGAGGTGCTGCCCGACGGTTTTGCCCAATAGGTTAGTACTACAACGCTAGATACGTCGGCCTGGGACACTGGTCGATCCTCAAGAACCCGGCCAGGGAAGCGTTCAGAGGGTGTTTTGCGGCGATGCAGAGGTGTCGGGCACCTGCTGCTGGCTTGGCCGACATCGCTGAGCGGATCTAACACTCTATACGACAAGATGTTACGGGCACGCCGGGATCCGTCTTAGCGTTGTAGTATTAGATTCCCGTCCGCGCCAGGCTGCCGCTTCGGCTGTCACACAAACTGCCATAAAGTCATTCAAAATAATGGCTTGCGGGCCGGTACGGGTTTCATCTGTTCTTTTGCTTGACAAGTTGTACATTTGTACGATACTTACCTGTACAGATGTACAAGGAGAGCGCGATGGGCAGGAAACGTCTGCCGGCCATGAGTCCGTCGGAGACCGAAGTGCTGAGGATCGTGTGGCTGTCGGGTAAGGCCACGGTGCAGGAGGTGTGCGGCAAACTGCCGCGCAGCCGCCGCATCGCGTATGCAACCGTCCAGACCCTCTTGCGCCGCCTGGAGGCCAAGGGCTACCTCACCCACGAGACGAGGGGGAAGGCCCATGTGTTTGCCCCGGCCGTTGCGCAGGAGAAGGTGATCCGACGCGCTGTGGGTGACTTTGTCGAGAAGCTTTTCGGCGGTGATCCTGTGCCGTTGATGCTGCACTTGGCCGAGCAGGCCGAACTGGGCGACGAGGATATCCGGCGTCTGAGGCGACTCATCGCCGGGCAAGACGAGTGATCGTAAAGGGGTGACATGATGGAGCTGGGACCAGGTAGTTTGGCGGACCTGTTGCTGAGTCAGAGCTGGCAAATCGCCATCGTCTTCGGCGGTGTTGCCGTCATCTGCTGGCTATCTCGCAGATCGAGTGCACACTGGCGGTACCTGCTGTGGTTGATCGTCCTGGTGAAGTGCCTGACGCCGCCGATCGTTCGGGTGCCGGTCGGTGTTCTGCCGTCGGAAGGGGCGGCCCTGGCGGTACTCAGCCCGGCAGGCGAGCGTGGCGGGTGGGTTGCTGCCCATGCCGCAGACTTTCGTTTCGAGCTGCGACCAGGCGCCCCGGCCTTCGAGGGCGTGCAAGCCGATGCGGCTATGGAGTCCTCAGCTCAAGCAGGTGCGCAAGGAGTTGCTTCGCACCTGTCGAGTGGCGTGGTGCGAGACATCGGCGAGCAGCAGGTAAGGCGCAGCCTGTCGGTTCGGGCATGGCTTGGGGTGGTCTGGGTGATCGGCACGGCGGCCCTTCTGCTCTACGCCGTCCTGAAGGCATGGCGCATTCACCGCCGACTCAAGCTCAGCCGGCAGCTCGCCGACGCGGCAGTACAAGGTGAGGCCGAGGCGCTTTGCCGGCGTATGGGGATACGTGTGCCGCCGGCCGTTTACCTCGTGGACGGGTTCTCGCAGCCGTTTGTGTGGGGCCTGCTCAGGGGCGATGTTTACCTTCCTTCGGCCGTGGCTGCGGACGCGGGCCGTCGCAGGAAGATCTTGGCGCACGAGCTGGCTCACGTGGCCAGGTGGGACGCAGCGGTCAATGCCCTTCAGGTGTTGGTGCAGGGACTGTTCTTCTTTCACCCGTTGGTGTGGTGGGCGAATCGGCAGATCCGACGAGAGCGAGAAAGCTGCTGCGACGAAGCCGCCATCGCGGTTCTGGCTGCCCCGCCGCAGGACTACAGTCGGGCCATCGTGGATTCGCTGATCCATGGACGTGGGCAGGCGACACCCGCCCTGAGCGTGGCTGGCCCGGCGAAGAACGTCGAGGCGAGGATACGAGCGATCATGAGGCCCAATCGAATCTTCCGCGCACGACCCACGCCGGCTGCGATTCTGACTGTGTCGGTGTTGGCTGTTGCGGCGCTGATTGTGGGCCTTGTCCCGACGCGTCGGGCCCACGCTGGAGACGAGGTCGGCACTGAGAACGTCACCGCGGTTGACTCCTCAGGCGGTGGCCAACGACATGCCCGATGGTCTGGCGCCGGTGAGCACATCCCCACGGCCCGTTTGTCAGATGACGTCACAGTCAGCGTGTTGGCCGTTTCGCGACTGGACGAGCGGCCGCGCCGATGGTGGCGACCTGACGGGACCCCGCTGGCCGAGCCGCCCTATCCCGGGACCGAACGAACGGACGCGAAGCACCAGTTCGAGTTGGTGTTCGGTCTCTCTGACGACGTCGATGGCAGTGAAAGCATTGGCGCCAGGTGTGAGCATTCGTCTGGCCTGGGAAAGCCCAAAGATGCACAGGGTAAGCCGATGGACGAGCTGCGCGTGGTTCACATCGGATTTGGGGACGCAGCGCCGGATACGACGACCGCTCGCTACGCCCTTGCCACCGGGCCGTGGTCGCGGCTGGCCACGTGGCAGCCACATCGTGCTGACGGCTCTCCCACGCCGGCGCTGACGTGCAACGAGATACTGTTCAAACCGCCATCTGAGGAGGATGGCGTGACCGTCCTGCCCTTCGTACACCTGCCCATGGGCGATGCCACGAGAATGGTTGCGATTACTCGCGACGGCAGGACGGTCACTCCTTTCAGTACCTACGTTACTGGCTTGGTTGTGTCCGACACCGTGTGCAAGTTCCGCGTCCGCCTCGCCGACATCTTTCGGTTTGAGTTCTCCACTCGGCCGTACTATATTGCCGAGTTCCGGAATGTCTCGCTCCGACGTGGGAAGCAGACCTCCGTTGAGGTTACGAATGTTCATCCGGACGCTGATCTGCCCGCCGTCGAGCGGCGGCAGATCAGCCGCAACGTCTCCGACTTCCCCGAGGAATTCGACCTTTCGACCCCCGAGGCCGCCTATGCGACGATCAATCGCGTTGGCGCAAAGGGCAGTTCGAGCAATTGGCGGCGCGTGAGCGTCAAGGAGTTGGGCGAGACATTCCGCAGCGATGAGAACCAGCCTGTGGACCCAGCGTGGGGCAAGGTCCTCGAAAATGCCCGAATTCTGGAAGTCTGGGTCTGGCAAGGGGAAGTTGCGCTGGTCACGGCCAAGCTGATGCCTCAATTCCCATCTCAACTATTGACAAGCCCGATCGATGTTCGCCACCTCAGGCTCGAAGACGGCGAGTGGCGCAATGAAGGCAACGATCGTGTCGATCGTCCCGAACAGGCTCGGCGTGAGTTCCAGCGGATGGTTGGCCAATGGATGGTGGAACATGCCGAGGACCACGCAGCCGACATCCGCCGGTCAGCCGTGGCGCTCTTCGAGAAGATCCGATCCGCCGATTACGAGTGGTTCTTGGAGCACTACGACGCTCAGTCCGGCAGGTGGTGGGAAGACGCCTGGCAGAAGTTTCCCGCATGCGGGTACTACATGGTCGGCGGCGACTGGCCGAGCTTCGTCCTGTGGATGTGCAAGAGCTTTCACGAGAACCCCATAGCGGCCATCGAAGTCGGCCAGATGTTCCGGGGCAAGCAGCGCATTCTCGATCGCGTTGGCTGGCCCACCGTGCCGTACAAGCTCACGCTCAAAGACGGCACGGTATTGGAGGGGAGCCTGGCGTTCGAGTTCAATTTCGACGGTGACATGCCACATTGGCACGGCATGGAGGGGATCGACTGGCATCACATGTACCCTCGCGGCCTGACGGCGGAGCGTCGAAGTAAGGAGCTCGACCTGAGCACGTCGGCAGCAACGGCCAAGGCTCTCACTCAGGCCGTCGCCCAGGGAGATGTGGCCGGGGCGTTGGCCTGCTTTGCCGCTGACAGTCATGACCTGGAGGACCTGCGAGCGATTCTGGAAGGCCCCAAGAATAACCCGATGCGACAGGTGTTCGATGCCATTGACCCGACCGCTGCCATCACGATCACGAAGCAAGACGTCAGCGATGGCCGCTGTGAGATCGCGTGGCAGGTGACCCTGAAGCGAGCTGTGACGATCAAGGGCACGACACTGGCGAAGGGCGAGGCGTTCGTCCTGGACGGCACACTCAAGAAGGCTGGTGATTCCTGGCTGTTCGTCGGGCTATAGTGACGCATGCTGACGGGTCGTTGCACGGAATCTGTTAGGCAAGACTCGACAACTGACCCGCGGACTATCTCGCCAGGCGCGGTCCCCCGGCAGGGCTGGCATAGCAGAGGCATCGTCCGTTGCGTCGCGCGAAATCCAACGGGGCGTGGGTGGGTGACCGCCCGTAGGGTTCAGCGCGTTGTACGTCGCGGCGAGCGCCGTTCGGCGCGGGGCCCGCTAGGAGTCTGTCGGACTTGGCTTGCCGGATTTCGACCATGACGGGCCAGAGATGGGTATCGTGGCCCGTGGGGAACACGGCCTTCTCGCAAACCCGGGACCGCCGGGATTCAAGTGGGGCCGAAAAGCCGCTTTGCTTACCCTGTTTCGGTGCGCGCAGCGGGAACCATCCATGGCTTCAGGCTGCTTGAAGCCGCCAAAGCCGCTTGACGTTGTACGCCAGGCGCACCAGGGACCACTCCCCCTCGGCCTTCGCCAGGCCCCGAAGCAAGAATCGCGTGAATCCGAATACCTCTTTGATGATCCCAAACACCGGCTCCACCGTCTGCTTGCGTCTGGCATACAGCCGCCGACCTGTCTCTGTCCGCAACTTGTCACGCATGGCCAATAGACGGGGGTCCTTGATCACGTTCTCCGGCTTGTCCCGCAATGACGTCGGCCGATAGTCGTAGCAACGTTGCGAATGATTCTCCTGGCGACTCACCGTTACATAAACATCCACACCGCCTTGCTCCAGTAACTCCCACGTCTCTGAATCGACATAACCACTGTCCGCCAG
The DNA here is from genome assembly GCA_035530655.1 of Phycisphaerae bacterium. Taxonomy (GTDB): domain Bacteria; phylum Planctomycetota; class Phycisphaerae; order UBA1845; family DATKUK01; genus DATKUK01. The sequence goes on along the minus strand of DATKUK010000004.1, from coordinate 376 downwards.
AACCGCCGAAACCTCCCCTACCTCTTCGGGCACACCGTCCAGGCCCGGCTTCAGTTCGTTCGCATCGCTGGCACACGTCGTTACATGACCGCCCACAATCAACTGTGAACCGTCCGCATCCACCACCGCTTGGACGTTGTAAGACTGCGTATAGCCTTCTCGCTTGCTCTTGCGCATCAAACGACTGTCCGGATCGGTCAGATTGATCTGTTCGTGATCATCCGGCGTGGCCTTCGGCGGCTTGGGTTTGGGACCTTTGCGGCTACCGTTGCGTTGGTCCCGGGCGCCAACCTTCCTCTCGTATTCGGCTTGTTCGGACTTGGCACGCTCCTGCGCACGACGCTCCAGTCGTTCTCGGGCTTGCTCCAGCTTCGCA
>DATKUK010000003.1:0-23849 GCA_035530655.1 Phycisphaerae bacterium | reverse complement strand
CGGTTTGACCGGAATGTAGGGTTCGATCAGTGCCCATAGTTCATCCGTTACCAGCGGTTTGGCCATAGCCGTGCCTCCATGCACAAGGTCCCCTGGCCCAATATCGGCTACATCAATGCCATTCTGTTAGGCGCTCTTAGTGTAATATACGGAGGTACTTCCCATTCGACTTCTGCCCAGCAGCAATGCCGGACTCCTCAGGCGCCAGTATAACGCCCTGCCCCCTCCGCATCCAAGCGTCTGTTGCTCAATCCCTCAACTCACGCCGCCACCCCCACCTTCGCCTCCAGCGGCTCCGTCACATCAACCGTCCGCCCATCATCAACCCCAATCCCCCTGATAATCTCTCCAGCCGTCTGATGAATCCGCTTCATCGAGCCGAGCAGCATCTCTTTGCCGCCCCGATACAAAGCGATGTAATCGCTTGATGAATTTCCCGAATCCAAGCCAACGGCCTCGCACACCACGAACGCCACTGCCTCTGCCTCGGTCTCGCGGACGGTCTTGGGCAGCTTCTCTTCCTGGTGTAGCATCTCATGAGCCAGTTCATGCACCAGCACCGAGAACGCCTGGCTCGCGTCTAGCATTGAGTACAGCAGAATCCTGCCGCCGGTCGACATGCCCTCGGCTGGCCCGATCCACGGCGCGTACTCCAGCTTGATGCCTCTTCGGACAACCCATGCCTCCAGTCGGTTCAAGTGCTCCTCGGCGTTGCCTTGCACACGGCTCGGCTCCGGCAATGGCCTGCCTTCTGTCTGGCTGACATCAAACACGTACGTAGGCCTGAATCCTGAGATGATCTCTGTGTCTTTGTTGTCCTCATCTTCTGCTCGGACCCGATGGGCGACCGGCGCCATGATCTGAATGCCCCGCTCACTTTGCCGTACCTGCCGGCCCAGCTTCCGCCATGTTCGATAGCCCGCCACTCGCGTGGCATTCGGCTGCTGCATCGCGATCAGCAGGACGTTACACGGGCTGTACCGGTGGAACCGTGCCATCGCCGTCAAGTATGTCTTGAAGCTCTCGCTCATGCCCATTTCGAGCTGCCCAGTCAGCTTCGACAAAGCCAAGCCGACGACCCGGTGCGTCTGGGCCGCAGGCCGCTCAAAACTCCCCATCACAATCACCCCGCACCTCGATGGTTGCGTCGCCGATGAGCTTGTCGCACCGGGCGCAACATCCGCCAACACAGTCCACTCCGCTGATTGGCGTTCCACATATGCTGCATGTTTCCATTCTTTCACCCCAGCTCACCGCTCTGATGGCGGCTTGCTCAGTTTGTGGCAAGACGGCATCGGGCGAACCAAGGGCCCCAACATCGCAAGACACCGGCCATTGATTTGCTCCCAATGCCAGGCATCCCACGTCATTGCATAGCACTGGTTGCGAAACTTGCCCATGATCAATACAAGATCCCTTTGGGGTCCGCCTGAGCCGACCGAAGGGGGCCGGGTTCTCGTCAGCCGGTGCGGGCCGCGAGGTACCTCGATGCAACGGTTGTGGCTCGGCGCCTCGACTGCCGTTCTTGCCCCCGATGGCATGGCGTTCGTCGAGGAATCGAGCAACCAACGCCTGGATTGCCCGGGCCGGGACGTTAGACTGCAACCCGAAGAATCCGGCATCGCCGACTGGCAAAGGCCCAATGGTAAATGTCGCGTGAGGGTACCCGCATACCGAGAAGAGGAACTAGGTGATGGAACTCACATGGCGCAGATGGGTGGTGGCTCTGGTCCTGATCCTCTTGCTCTTCGCAGCGTGCGATCTGTTCGCCCAGCGCTACCTCGCCGACTGGTACGGCTTGATCCACCCATTCACGTTGTCGCTCAATTTCCAGGCCCTCACCGTTTACCATGACACTAGGGCGGACTCCGATCAGTCCAAACTCGACGCCTAGTACGAATCCACCGCCCGGGCGATGACCGACTGGATCGAGGTCCCCTGGCCGATCCGACCTACACCCCCCGTGCGCGACCTGCTCGACACCGACCCAGCCACCGTGGGGACGAGCGACCCGCAAACGCTCCTCGGCCTGGCCATACTCGCCAAGGATCCGGTCACGGTGCTCGGCTTGGCGACCGGCGATCCGTACTCACCGGACCGCAATCAGCGACGCGACCCAGCCTTCCGCCGATACGTGTCGATGGCCCTCTCAGCCGCCCACGACGATGATACCAGACGTTGCCTCGATGGTTTGGTCCTCTACCTCGAGAACGCGATGCCGCTCCACGAGCATCCAGCCTACTGGGCAGCCACCATCCCGCTGACGGCATCACCCCGCACCGACACACAGCCTGCTCTGACCGCCACTGAACTGCTGGACGTGTTGTCGCGCAACCAAGCGCGATCCGCCCAGTTCCAAGCCCAACGGGAGGACTACCTGTCCGCCCGGGCACAGACCGTCGACCCGACCAACACGCTCTACGTCTATCGACAAGCCAACAGACGCCTCGGCGAGTGGATCACTGAAGACCAAGCTCCTGATTCCATCACCGACCCACAGCTACCCAGCGAGCGGCTCGGCCAGACCTGGCGCCTGACCGATCCCGAGTCCCTGCTGCCCAGAGCCCGTCAACTCGATGCCGCCCTGACCGACCATGTCCGCGACGCTGCGTTCAGTCTGCACAAAGCAGACGCCCGAGAGATGCTCCGCAAGGCTATAGCCCACCATTGGCCCCGGGTCGTCCCAAAGGGCCTGACCCAATTTGCCGCAGCCGCTCAGCGGTTCGCTGACGGTGGGACTCTCTCTGGGTGGCGGCACACGGCCAAGCGGCTCTGCTTCCTGGGCGATCGCCTCGCTGATCGGCGCCAGGACCAGTTGGCCCTGCGCATGTACCGCCACGCCAACACGCTAGGCCGCCAGCTCACCGATGGCGACCTTAACGATCGCACTATGCTCGACGTCCTGGTGGGCCACGCATGCATCCGCATGGTCACCGACCACCTGACTGAGTTTTGGTCCCGCCGCGGCGATGTCGACAGAACCTGGAAAGCCACCCGCCACGCCGCCGCCCTACAGCAACAGGTCTCCGCTGTTTCACGCTGGCTGCACCAACCGACCGTCGACCCCATCGGCCGTAACGATGACGCCTATCGAGGCTACACCCGAGCCACCGGTCTCACGTGGTGGTACGCCCACACCGCCATCGTCCTGACCGCACTGTCCATCGCAGCCGCACTGATCTATCTTCCGCTGCGTCCCCGCAAGTCGGCCGCCACGCCTGAGCCCGCCGCGCTGCCGCAGCTCGCTCGACGCCCCCGCCGGTCCCCGTCGAACGCCTGTCTGGCTTGGCTTCATTTGTACTGTCGCTGTCCTCGCCGCAGTCATCAACGGTTCAGCCTCCGGCGACAGCGCAGCCGCCATCGCCACCGCCGCCGTACTCGCCTTAGGACTGGTCATATGGCTGATCGCAACGGTCGTCGGCGTCTTCAAGACCCGATCACCCGACCGTCGTCTCAGCCAGGCCCAAGCCGTCAAGGCCTTCGCCATAACCGCCATGGTCGCCGGATTGATCAGTATCGCCGCCGCGTTGGTCACCATGCCCCTGACTTGGCGACATCAGACCACCTACTTCGCACTCGCCGCCAATAGCCTCACCAACGAAGCCCGCGACTGCGTGAGGCAAACCACGCCTGTCGATCCTCTCCCCGACGAGCTCTTCTCGCCAGACCCGGCCCCGACGTCGAGTGCCACACCTTGACCCGCAAGGGCAAGGTCACCAGCGTGGTGCAACCTTCTGTAACGGGCGGACATCTGGGACGGCGTCGAGTGTCAACTCGCCGAATTGTAAAGTCGTTTGGCCAAGCCACTGGTATCCTGTGGCTGCGCTGGAACCTGTATCTTGTTCGGCAAGACTGAACACGTCCCCACCCCCTCACCTTCCTCTCCCAGCGCCTCGGCTCGACCTCGACCCACTCCGCCAGCTCAGTCTGCACCTCGACCTTGCGAATAGCGGGAACATCACTCTTTTCGCAGAATCGCTCAAAGTACATCTTCTCTCACCTCTGCCAATTCTCCGCCATCCGACGCGGCTTCAGCGACATCATTCGCCGGCTTCTTGAACACCACGCAGTACTCATGCCGAATTGGCGGGTCTTCCAGCTTGCCATACTGCTTGCGGTCACTCGTGCAGTTGTGCTGCACCTTGACGATGACGCTGCGAATCTCACCGTGTGGAAAGTTCAGCACATCCTTGATGATGGGTTGGCCACGATCTGCTCAGCCGAATGTCTCTTCTTCATCGAGCCGCCTCCCATCTGGACTCGTTCTTGGGGGGCAGTCGCCATGATCTGGGGGATCACCCAAAGACGATGAGAATGGAGTAGAGTCGCGACGACAGCCCTGGAGGAGGCGGTCGATCTTGACAGTGGTGCATGGAGCCCGCGGGGCAGTCTGACCGGAGCATCGCTTGGTACCCAAGACTGTCGCCCCGGCGCGTCGCCGGGAGCACGCGAAGTAGATTCACTTCGCTGGCGATGTTCCTCCTCCGGCTGTTACGGGAGGGCGGATCATGGATGTACTGTATGACTGCGTGTGTGGGTTGGACGTTCACAAGGCGACCGTGGTTGCATGCGTTCGTCGCATCGCGCCCGGCGGCAAGATCAAGGAGCACGTGCGCACGTTCGGAACGATGACCGGCGACCTTCTGGACTTGTCCGATTGGCTTCACCGATCCGAGGTGAGCCACGTGGCCATGGAGTCGACCGGTGCATACTGGAAGCCAATTCACAACATCATCGAGGGGCAATTCGCGTTGCTGCTGGTGAATGCTCAGCATATCAAGCAAGTGCCCGGGCGCAAGACAGATATCAAGGATTGCCAGTGGATCGCCCAACTGCTCCAGTGCGGCTTGCTGCGCAGCAGCTTTGTGCCCTCTCGTCCCATCCGTGAGTTGCGTGACCTCACGCGCCATCGCGCCACACTGGTGCAGGAGAAGGTCGCGGTTGGCAATCGAATTCACAAGGTCTTGGAAGATGCCAACATCAAGCTCGCGTCGGTGGCGGCGAATGCGTTGGGCGTGTCGGGACGAGCGATGATCGAGTCGATCATCCGAGGTGAAGAAGATCGCACCGTTCTGGCGGACCTGGCTCGTCGCCGCTTGCGGCAGAAGATCCCGCAGCTGCGCTCCGCACTGGCCGGGCGCGTCCATGACCACCATCGCTTCCAACTGCAGCTGTTGTTCGAGCATCTGAAGTTCCTCGAAGCGCAGGTAGAGGCGGTCGGTCGGCGAATCGAGGACATCACCGCCCCCTTTGAAGAGGTAGTCCAACTGCTGACCACCGTCGCCGGGGGAAGGAGCGCTCACAGGCGCCAACTCCTCATCCACCGCTCCAATTCCTTCCGCTGGGAGATGATAGGTTGAATGCTCAGACCAGCGGGGTTCAGTCGCTCGCGGAGCAGCCGATGTTCAGCGGGTGAGATTTCCCCCCAAAGTAACAGGGGCTTGCCGACACCCTGGATTCGCTGAAATACAGGGATAAGTTCGTGCACCGGCGGGCCGGCGCCTTCGTGGTCGATGTTAACCTCCAGAACGTCGTACCGGCCGTCCTCGAGCAGGATGTCCACCGGCCAGAGACATCCGGAATGTAGATGGATGAAGTTCACCTCGGCCGTCAAGCACATGTCCTGATGGAGCGGCACAAGAAAGTCCCGGAACAGGATGGGGTTGAGCAGCGCCAGGAAGTCCTCTTGGCCATAGGCAACCCTACGCTTGGACCAGACTCTGCTGGGATATCCTCCAGAAGCGTATGTGCCATGCCAAGCGGGGAGAATCCGATGAAGCCGGCGGAGGACTTCCGACCGCACCACTGCGCAGTGTTCCAGCACGCGACGAACCCCTGTCGGATCGTCCAGGAATTCCATGACTAAATGCATGGGGCTGCGCATCGCGCCGGCAACGTCCCCAGGGCCGCGAAGCAGCGGGGCGCAGACGGGGAACCGCCCGGCGGCAAGCGAGATCAAATCCTGCGTGAACCGCAGCAGGCACTGCAGCCACGCGTTGTCGTCCAGGCTCTCGATCGTGCGAGGCAGATCGGACAAGGGGTCCAGACATGGGCCCGCCCAGCAAGTGGTCTTGCCCGCGCGGACCGGGCAGCCCAGGATCGCCTCCAGCCAAGGGATGCCCCAATACGCCGAGCCCGTGTAGACAAAATCGTCTTCCAGATCCTGGTGAAGGCGGAAGAGGTTCTCGTAGTCGACCGCGAAAGGCTGCAAGGTGACGTCCTGGGCAAAAAGCGTCTGTCCTTCCCGCCAGCCCGCCGTGCCATGGAGGAACTGCTGGGCCGGGAAGTACCCGCCTAGCCAGGCCCCGATCAGCGGCCTGTCTGCGGGGGCGCAGGACAGAAACGCTTCGTGCCGCTCGAACAGTTCTTTTGAGGGCAGATCGCTCATTCGGGTTTCCACTCGATGGGACAGGTAGAGTGCGCGCCGCCGTCCACAGGCAGCACCAGCCCCGTGATCATGGAGGAGGCTTCGCTACACAGGAAGACGATCGGGCCAACCAGTTCATTCGGCCGGCCGATGCGCTTCATCGGCAGCTTGGTCATTACCTGCTCCATGAAGGCCTTGTTGGCGAAGATGCTGGTCGCGTTCATGTCGGTCTGGAACCAGCACGGAGCCACCGCGTTGACGCGGATGCCTCGCGTCCCCCATTCGCAGGCAAGTTCCTTGGTCAGAGAGGCGATGGCGCCTTTCGTGGAGCTGTAGGCGGCGTTGCCGCGGCCGGTTCCGACCAGCCCGCCGCCCAGGGCTGACATGTTGACGATATTGCCGCAGCCTTGGGCGAGCATCCGCTTACCCACGGCCTGGCACATCCAGAAGGTGCCGTAATAGTTCACGTCGGTGAGGCGCCGGACCTGCTCGGGCAGGATCTCCGCGGTCGGTATGCGCGCCGTGATGCCGGCGATATTGACCAGAATGTCGATCCGCCCGAAATTCGCGACGATCTGTTCGACCGCGCGTTCCACGGCGTTCTCGTCGGCCACGTCGCAGCCGTAGGCCCGGCACATCCTTCCGGCGCTCTCGATTTCGCGACGCGTCTCGTCGCACGAGTCGGCCTTGAGGTCGATCGCGGCCACATCGGCGCCATAGTCAGCCAGACCCACGGCGGCGGCCTGACCCAGCCCGCGGGCGGCGCCCGTTACCACTGCAATCTTTCCCGAAAGATCGAACAGGTCCGCTTTCATGTGTACCTCCAATCAAACGATGGGATACCGCCCGAACTCCAGCGCCGCTTCGAACAGCGCCGCCGCATTGGCGGGCGGCACGAGCGGCTGGATGTTGTGAACCGGGTTGAACACGAACCCGCCGCCGGGCGCGAGATCCCGGATACGCCGGCGCACCTCCTGCCGAACTTCGGCCGGCGTGCCGCGGCTGAGCACCTTCTGCGTGTCACAGCCGCCGGCCCAGAACGACAGGTTCTTCCCGTACTTCTTCTTCAACATCGTCGTGTCCATGCCGGCGGCCGACACCTGAACGGGGTTGATGATGTCCACGCCGATCTCGATCAGATCCGGGATGAACTCATCCAGCGCGCCGCAACTGTGGTAGAAGATCCTGGCCTGGGTGTAGGCCTTGATGGTCCGGATGATGCGCGCCCACCGGGGCTTGATCATGCGACGGTAGAGTGCGGGGGCGATCATCGGGCTGGACTGGCCGGAGAGATCGTCGGCCGTGAAATGGATGTCGATCAGGTCGCCGACTTCCTTCAGGAAAAGCGACTGGGCCGTGCAGATGGTGTCCGTCAGCCGGTCGAAGAACGCCTTGGCGAACTCCGGTTCGGCCACCAGGTCCATCATGCCCTCTTCCATGCCGCGTACGCGGAAGAGCTGGTTCAGGAGGTCGTGGCCATATGGCGCCATGCCGAAGAGCGCACGGTCCGTGCTTGCGCGCAGGGCCTTCACCCGGGCGCGCAGCCCGCGGAACCGGCCGGGATCGGCGGGATCCGGCCACGGCATAGTCTTCAGCGCCGCAAGCGACGGCTCGGACAACGGGAATTCCTGCCAGTCAAAGTAGTAGCAGCCCGCGGGCTTCTTGAGCGTGGCGCCAAAGTCATCCTTGAATGACACGGTGCCGTCGGGACTCGTGGTGAGCGCCGGCGCCGGGGTGTCCGGCGGGTTGGCAAAGACGGGTATCACGTCTGCGCCGAGAACATCCATCACGTCCTCATCCACCACGGCAATCTGCTGAACCGTCTCCAGCACCCGGATGTCGCGACGCGGCAGGACGAGATGATCACGGAGCGCGCCGAAGGTGGACACGGCAATCGACGACACCACCGTGCCGCCCAGATCGATCGGGACCCGATCCGGCTCCTCGTGATTCAACGCTGTCAGCACTCGCTCCCTGGATTTCACAAGCGTTCCTTCATATTCTCTTTGCTCGTAGATCACTTCTACTGACCACCGGCCACCACCATTTCACCTTGGCAGCCGTTCCGCAGCTGCTAGAACCAGCGATTGACGAACTCGTAAGCAATCTTCGGCCGGCTGGTTCTGTTTTCATTGTGTATCCAGTTCCAATTCCATAGTTGCTGAAGAACTAGCGAGTTCTGCCGCTGTGTCGCTCCAACACGATCAACTCTGAGCGGAGCGTCGACTCCAACTGAATCGCAAGGCCCGCGTTCATGAGTTCACATCCCGACATCCGGAAACTCCTGCCGCTGTTGTCGAGTGTGACCTGGTACTCAAATGCGGGGTTCAGTCCGCGCGGTTTCAAGACGAACTCGCGAGGCCCTGTTGCAGATGTGTGGAACAACGCTGCCACGCTCCGGCGAGCATTCCTCTCGGAATACTCAAGCACGCACCATGGTGTGTGCCCGGCTAACGGCAAGTATGGCGTATGGTGGAACACCAAGCCGTCAGCCATGACAGGACGTATGACCTTTCTGTACAAGGCAATGTAGTGTTCGATTCTTTCCCGCAGATATGGCGTGAGATCATCCATCGATGGCGCTATTCCACGGAAGATGAGCCGGCAGAAACAGTGACGTAGTTGAGTGTCAACGTCGCCATCGAGCACGTGTTCGCCGACCTCGGTGCCGAACGTGCGGAGCAGGATCTCGGGCGGAAGCGACATGGTGACGCCGTTGAGTATTTTCACGCCCCGGGGCATGCGCATCCAGTCGGACAGTTCCGTGTTGTGGAACCGCGACATGGTTCCCCAGTCGAGCCGGCCTCCGCCGCCAGCGCAATTCTGGAAGACTACCTTCGGGAAGTCATTCCGCAACCGGTCTAACATCGCGCAGAAGTTATCGTAGTAACGCCAGGTAAGATCTTCGGTGAAACCCTTGTATTGCCTGTTTCCAGCGGGAGCCATGCAATGGTTGTGATCAATCCGGTACATGTCGAGTTTGTATGTTCTGATGAGGCGACGGATTTCGCCATCCATCCATTTCGCAACTGCGGGCTGAGTTATGTCAAGTGCACGGCCTTGTGCAATGGGCTCACCGTTCCGTTTGAGGACCCAATCGGGATGCTCCTTCTTGATCGTGCTGTTGGCACCAACGGCCTCGATCTCAACCCAAAGGCCGAACCTGAGGCCGCGCCGGTGCGCGTGGTCGACCACCGCCTTCAGCCCGCCGCCTTTCGCCATCCATTTGCCGTCGTGCCAGTCACCGACGTTGTTCCACCACTTGTTCGGCTCGTTGCCGTACCAGCCGGCATCAATGACATACATGTCAACCCCAAGCGAAGCGGCAACATCGATATCCTTCTTGATGTCCGGCACATTCTCGCGATCGCAGAGATAGCCGCGGTGGTTGGCTTCTATCTCCACGTGCCGTCCGGGCACCTGGGCCGGCATGACAACGTGCCGAACGTGGTCGTGCGTCGCCTGAACGATCGCATCGGTGTCTTCATGGAAGAGCGCCACGTGCACGGCAGGCGTGTTGATGGTTTCGCCCGGATCCACGACACGGAGTACGTTGTCAGTGCCCGAAAGACCCATGCGGAAGTACAATTCCGCTGAACGCGACGTGGGCTGAACCTGTTGCCAGCTCCAGTTCGAAGCTTTGAGCCGGCAGTCCAGTCCGAACTCGTAGTTCCCGCCCCATGCCAGTTCGCAAACAAACGTTTCCCCATTGCAGATATTCCGCGCCCAGAACGCGGGCCGGCCCCAGCCGCTTCGTCCCTTCTTGCCTCCGTTGACCACCTTCCGGCCGTCGGGCAACGGCTCAAACCAAAAATCGCCTTCGCGACCCCATTCGAACGTGTGGTTATAAGCCAGCTCGAAGGGACTGGCGCATCCAGGCGGCAGATGCTCTTCGTACCGGTGGGTCCAGAGCAGGCCGGAGAACGGCGCCGCTTCCGTGATGCCAATAGACTCGCGGTTCCTGTTCGAGATCTCCAGCCAACGGATGATGAAGCGACTGCCGTCGAGCCGGGTGTGGACCTTCACGCCAACGCCGGCGTCCTGGTGGGCGAGTGTCACAACACTGTGCGAGAACGGCAGCGACCTGCCATTCGAACTCTTGCGCCGTCGGTAGATTGAAGTGTCGGCCTCGATATTCGTCGATTCCAGCACGAACCCGCTGGCAAGGTCTTGACCATTTACTGCCAGGCGGAGCGCATCTGCCGCCTGATCGGCATGCCATAGCAGTTTGTCGTAGTGCATCTCCGGCCAGACCTGTCCGTTCGAGTTCCAATACCGAGTGCACAACCTGCCGTTCATGAATGCCTCATCCAGCACGACGCGGCCCGACATGTATCGAGCGCCCGGCCTGTCGCCTGGACGAAAGACAACTGATGGACTGCCTAAAGTGTTAGTGGATTTGTGTCGAGGAGCCATGTGTTCTTGTCTCCGTTTGCTCAATCCTGCCAAACGCCTTTCCGGCGAGCCTCTTGCAGGTATCGCCCCGGATCTTCCACAACCTGCCGCAGGAAGTGCGAGTAGTGCCGGTAGTTTTCAAGCGACACATCCGGAGGCACAAGGTGGTCCACCTGCGGAAAGTAGCCGCCCTTCAGGCAGAGCCACGGCACCTTGGAGAGCACCTCGCGCTCGATCGTCTCCTTGTCCTTTGCCAGTGCGCGTTTGTCGATGCCTCCCTGGATGACCAGTTTCTTGCCGTACTGGCGTCGGATAGCCACTGGGTCGCAGCCAGCGGCGACCTCGAAGGGACGCAGCCCGGTCACCCCAGCCTCCAGCCACAGCGGGATCAGTACGTCGTTGTTGCCGTCACTATCCACGATGATGATGTCGATCCCGTGCTGGTGGAGCAGATCCGTGACGCGCTTGAGGGGAGCGAAACAGAATTCCCGATACGTTGCCGGCGAACACAGGGGGCCGGACTTGCCGGCCATGTCCTCCCAGATGTAGGCGAAGTCGAACGAAACCTTTTTCAGGACCGGCGTGATGGCCTCCACGACGAAGTCGGCGATGTGCTCGCACATCTCACGGATCAGCGCCGGGTCGTCGTAGAACAGGACGGAGATGGCCTCGACGCCCAGCAGACTGCGCGGCCAGCCGTAGAAGGATCCGGCCCAGAGGCCGAGCGGGTAATCGCGCTGACGAACGCTATCGGCATAGGACGTCAGCTCCTCCCCCTGCGGACAACGGCCCGGCACGTGCGCGTTCAGACGCGGCTTGACGATCGTTTCCCAGTCCGCCCGGCCCTTCATGGGATAAGCGAGCCACTCGGGCATGGATTGTTGCGGATCGTCCCTGAACAGGCGGACGGTGTTGCCTTCCTCGTCGCGTACGACGATGTGGTCGTTCGTCTCGTCCAGCACCTGCCGCTCCAACGGCGGCAGCAGGTGCGGCCCGTACGGCCCTTGCATGGCCACCGGCGCGCCGGCTTCGGCGTCGGTGCCGAAGTACTGCCCAAGACGGGCGTTCGCTGGCAGTCCTTCCTTGCGCCAGCGGGCCAGGGTCTGCGTCCAGCACCAGGGGTGGAGCAGGAACGCCCGGTCCACGGTTTGAAACCGGGCCGTGGCGAGGAACCGTTCACGTTGCGTCATCGTCGTCGGTGTGTTAGCCATCATGGTTCTAGCTCCGCCGCCTTCCACTTTCAGAGAGGTTGGCTTGCTTTAGCGCTTTCATACAGAGCCGCATGCACTCTTTTCGTGATTGCCTCGTATTGTAAACGCCGACAGAACAGTATCCGGCATATCCGGCGCTCCGCAGGTCCCTCAAGAAGGCGGCTGTATCCCAATGTCCGGCCCCGAGGACGTCGCGGTTGGTGTCAGAGAGATGGACATGGGCCAGAATATCGGCAACCGGTGCGATCGGGCCGGTCATATCCTTTTCCTCTATGTTCATGTGAAACGTGTCGATCATCATCCTGGCGCTGGGCGTGTTCAGCGAACGCACAAGCCTTTCCACCTCCCGGATGGTATTGTGATATGCGGTTTCAAGATGGTTGACCGGTTCCATGCAGACGGTGACACCTCTTTTCGTGGCATAACGACAGACTTCACCGATTGCCTCGACGATCCGTTTCCGGCCGGCAGTGGTGTCGGGTTCATCTGTTGTGCGGCCCTGGAGCGAACCGAACACAATGACCGCATTGAGCCGCGACGCGAAATCCACGAAAGACTTGAGCAGTTTGACGGTGCGGTTACGAATTGCGGCATCCGGTGTGCACAGGCAGTTGCCGCAGCTTGAGTACGAACTGCCGGTCTGGAATGCGCACATTGGAAGACCGGCTTTCCCGAGACTGCTCCGGAGGGCAGGCTCATCTATGGCAGCCGGATCGGCGATCTGAAGCTCCACGGCACCATAGCCGGCCTGTTTCACGCAAGCCAGGTCTTCCTCGAACTCAACCCAATCCGTGTACGAAAGCGGGTCCGGCAGCACATAGGCGAACTTGGGCACGTCAGTCTCTCCTGGGGATGCTGGCCCCGCCGTCGACCAGCAACGTGGTGCCGGTGATGTAGTCGGATTCGTCGCTGGCCAGGAACAGGAACGCATCGGCGCATTGTTCCACCGTTCCGAATTCCCGCAGCGGGATGACCGACTGTGTCCGCGGGCCAAACTTCGGATCCGTCTCGTAGCACTGCTTGGACAAACCGGCCATGACGATGCCGGGCGCCATGACGTTCACGCGGATGCCGTGCACGGCCAGCTCGTTGGCCATGGCCTTGACCATGGTGGACAGACCGGCCTTGGCCACGGCGTAACTGCAGCCCTCGGCCCAGGGCATTGGGCCCACCCACGAGCCGTTGAAGAGGATCTTACCGCGCATGCCGCGCTCGCAGCCGGGCGTGCGAACAGGTTCCTGCTTGACCATGATGCGGGCCGCGGCCTGGCCCACGTGAAACTGACCGGTCAGGTTCAGATCCATCGTGGCCTGCCAATGCCCGGGGTCCAGATCGAGGAACGGTTCGTTGTAGACCAGGGCGGCGTTACCGATCACGACGTCGATTCGCCGATGGCGCCGGCACACTTCGACGAACATCGCGTCGATCGACCCGCGGTCGGCGCTGTCGCAAACCAAGTATTCGATGCGGCCCGTGCTCGATAACTTAGGAACGCCCAGCGCGGCAAGACGCTCCGCCTGCTGCCGGTGCGCCTCGTCCTGAGCCGCCTTTGCGATGGCGGCGCCTTCCGCGACCGGTTTGCGTCCGGTCATGATCACCCTGGCGCCTTCCTGGCAGAAGCGGCGGCAGGTGGCCCGGCCTATGTCCCCGTACCCGGCAGTGATCACAACGGTCTTTCCGTGCAACCGAAGCATGACCTTATCCTTCCATCGCCTTAACGTCCCATCCATCCACCATCCACGACCAGTACGTGGCCGTGAACGTACCGGCTCGCGTCGCTTGCCAGGAAAAGAAGCGGGCCCACCAGATCCTCCGGTTTCCCCCATCGATTGGCTGGGATGCGTTCCCGGATCTTCGGCTCGCGGACCGGATCGTTCACGATCGCGGCGCACATGTCGGTGTCGAAGTAGCCTGGAGCGATCGCGTTGACGTTGATGTTCTTGTTTGCCCACTCGTTGGCCAGGGCCTTGGTCAGTCCGGCCACACCATGTTTGGCGGCTGCGTACGCCGGTATCGTCCAGCCCCCCTGGAAGCTCGCCACGGACGCGATGTTGATGATCTTTCCGCCGCCCTGCCTGTCCATTACCCGGGCGGCCTGTTGCGACAACTCGAACACGGCCGTCAGCATCAGGCTGATGATCTCGTCCCACTTGGCCAGGTCGAACTCCATCGACGGCTGACGGTGCTGGATGCCCGCGCTATTGACCAGTATGTCCAGGCCGCCGAAGCGCTTGACCGCGCGAGCCACCAGATCGCCGCGCTGCGTGCGATCAACCAGATTGACGCGGAAGTATTCCATCTCGGCGCCGATCGCCTTCATTCGCCTGGCCAGTTCGCTGCAATCCTCAGCGGCGCCGGCAACGGCGATTCTGGCCCCGCATCGGGCCAGTCCCTCAGCCATTGCCAGACCCAGCCCGCGCCGGCCGCCTGTCACCAGTGCGACCTTGCCTCGAATGTCGAACAGGTTCGCGTTGCTCATCGTGCCTCCAGGAGAAACGGTTCGCCCGGCTTAAGCAGCGGGGCTGATACATCCGGACACAGGAACCTGCACGCCTGGATGAAACCCCAGGGGTCGGCCGCCCCCTGCTCGGCGAACGTCCAGAAGTGGCATGGAATGGCGTACCTGGGCTTTGCCGCCTGGACCAGCCGCGCTGCGTCAATATGCCCCATGTTGCCGAAACCCCCATTGATGCACGGCAACAGGAGATCAATCTTGCGATCCAGCAGCGGCTTCAGCAGATCCGGCCGCAGCGAAGTATCTCCGGTGAACAGGATGCGCACGTCGTGAGCCTCCACCAGCAGCGTCAGGGCGGAAGAAGAGTAGCCGCCGTGATCCGCCGGCACGGTGTCAACCGTAAAGCCCCCGAAGTCGTGCGTCGCACTCGCCGTCAGCAGCGTGAACTGCTCAGACGCTATTCCCAGCGCCGCCAGCGGCTCGCGGCAGCCGGCAGGCCCGGCAAAGCGGCAGTTCGGGCAGTTGCGGGCGACGGCTTCAACCGTGTCGGGATCTAGATGGTCCGTGTGCTCGTGCGTGAAAAGCACCCAGTCCGCGCGCACATCGCCCGGCCCCAGCGGCGGAGGCGACAAGCGTTTGAGTCCATGCTCCCGTTCGCAGGAATCGCTCAGATAGGGATCGACCAGCACAACCTCGCCGGCCGGCGTTTTCAGCGCAAATCCTGCCTGCCCCAGCCACCACAGCATGACGCTTCGTTGCGACACCTGCGTGCTGGAGATACATTCCGCCAGACTGGGCATCATGAGATTCTTCTCCGGCGGCCTTGCCCAGGCCGCTCCTGCGTGCCGCCAATTCGTAAAGCCCGGCGGTACTGGGCCGGGCTCTGACCAACGACCTTCTTGAAGCTGGAGTAGAACCGGGTGAGCGAACTGAAGCCGCTCTGCCGAGACACTTCGTCCATGCCAATCTGCGTGGTCGCCAGCATTTGCTGGGCATGGCAAACGCGCTGCTGGGTAATGTACTTGTGGATGGTCACGCCCGCAGCGTTGCGGAAAACACGCATGGCATGGATGCGAGTGATGCCGCCCGCGCCGGCCACATCGTCGACGTTGATATCCCGCATGTAGCGGGCGGCTATGAACTCCACCATGCCGTCGAACGCCGACGAAACGGAACGATCTCGCCGTCGCTGTTGACCAGGGCGCCGGCTGCGGCCCGAGCTGGTTATCGCCAATCGCCGTAATCGCGCCTGCACCTCCAGCAGAACGATCTCTCGCCGGGGGGCATCACCCGAAGCGGCCAGTTGGACCCAGTCCTTCATCCGCCCCAGATCGTGAGGGGAGTCGTCAGCCAGCACCTCCAGCCTGAGCAGACGCCTGGTCAGCGTCTGTGGCAGGTTCCACTCCAGCAGCCAGGGCAGCGGGAGTCGCAGCCCGAAGCCTTCTGTGCCCGGAACCACTTGCAACGGCAGATGTGGCATCACACCCCAGAAAACAGCCAATCGTCCGGGCGGCATGGTCACCTCGTTCCCGCCATACAAGAGGGTGATCGGGTGCCTGTCGAAGACCACCAGTTCCACCTCGTTGTGACGGTGTCCTGTGTGCAGTGTCATGGGCCCGGAAAAGCACGAGAAGCCCAGCGATGCCGTCTTGAACTGCGACATTGCGGCAGCGGCACGCGGAGCAGAGGCTTCTTCGGTTTCTGGACGCGTCCTGGAAATGTCGGTGTCTCCCGGCGGCTTCCGTCGCCTCCAATGTCCTGCCTAGCCAACCTCGGCGCTATTAAGCAGCATTGTTTACGGTAATCAAGTCACGAAACTTCCGGAAAGTATATACACAGGCTGCCGGAAAGCAACAAGAATGGCCTGACGACCTCCGGCGAGCCCCAATCGCCGCAGACAAAGCATCAAGGTCTTGGCGCAACGGGGAGGGAACTCTATACAATGAGCCGTTACCGCTCCGGGAGCGTAGTCGAGATAGGCTATCTGGGAAATACCCGGGCATGCAGGCAAAGGACAAGCGGAGAACGCAATGGCGGAAATCATCCTCAATCGGCAGGAGTACCGTGACAAGGTCCTGGCATGCTGGCTGGGCAAGAACATCGGCGGGACTCTGGGCGCACCGTTCGAGTGGAAGCGCCAGACCAACAACGTCACCTTCTACACGCAAACACTCACCGGCGAGCCCTTGCCCAACGATGACCTCGACATCCAGCTCCTGTGGCTGATCGCCCTGGAAAACCATGGCGTTGATGTGGACGCCAAGACCCTGGCTGACTATTGGTGCTACTACGTCACCCCTCATTGGTCCGAATACGGCAACGCCAAGATCAACATGCGCCGCGGGCTGGTACCGCCTATTTGCGGGTCGATTTTCAATGACCACAAGCACAGCTGCGGCTCGTTCATCCGCACGGAGATCTGGGCCTGCATCGCGCCGGGCCTGCCCCGGCTGGCCGCCCAGTACGCCTACCAGGACGCCATCCTCGACCACGGCGACGGGGAGGGCACCTACGCATCGATCTTCATCGCCGCCCTGGAAAGTGCCGCCTTTGTCAACTCCGACCTGCGTCAGCTCATCAATATCGGCCTTTCGTACATCCCCACCCAGTGCGGGGTGGCCGCGGCTGTGCGTACCACCGTCGAAGCCTTTGACAAGGGGCTGACCTGGAGAGAGGCCCGCGACGAGATCCTGCGGCACCACCGGGGCAGGTACAAGGCAAACGACGCAGCCGACCGGGAAAAGGGCTTCGAGACGGGCGCCCTAGGCTACGATGTGCCCTCCAACATCGGCATCACCATCCTCGGCCTGCTCTACGGCGGGGATAACTTCGACAAAATGATTTGCACCACCGTCAACTGCGGTGAAGACACTGACTGCACCGGCGCTACGGCCGGTTCGATCTTCGGCATCATGCGCGGCACCGAGGCCATCCCGCAGAAGTGGATCGACCCCATCGGCCGCGGCATTAAGACCATCGCCATCAATTGCGGCGATCTGCAGGGCCGAGTGGCTGAGGATGTCGACAACCTGACCGAGCGCGCCGAGCACATCGCTGTCCAGGTCCTGGCCAGGGGCCGTGGCCGTGCGGTCGCCATTAAGGACAACGTCCCCACCAATATTGCCGCTGCCACGGTCGAGAGTCTCAAGGCCGCAGACCAAGGCGCCTCGCTCTATTACCACAGCGGCCCGATATACAAGTTCGACTTCTTCGACGTGGCTGTCGACTACTGCAAGTCGCCGCTGATTCGCTCGGGCGAGCCGAAGACCATCCGCATCGCCATCCATAACACGTACGGCCTCCAGGCAAACCTGGCGCTGCACTGGTATCTGCCCGACGGCTGGGAAGTGTCCCCAGCCAGGGACGGCGCGCTGATGAGCCTCCGCAGCCGGCAGTACCAGCCGGTCGGTGGCGACTTCACGTTTACCGCGCCGAAGGTCGAACGCCCCATGAATCGCGCGGTCCTGGAGATCACCATCGAAGGCCGGCCGACCGTCATGCTCGTGCCGATCCAGTTGCTCAACGGCAACCTGATCCAATCGTTAGACCTCCCGCAGTTGGAGGGCAAATAGGCCGACGGTGTCTGGAGAGTATCCATCGCGGGCATCACGCCGCGAGCTGTGCATCTCGACAGTCAGATCCGGCCGCCGAGACGATGCGATCCGTCTATGAATGGAGGGGCCAATATGAATCATCGTGACTGCCTTCGAAACGTTCGAGACTAACGTGGGATCTCGTAAGATGACTGGGGGGGGAAGTGTCTCTGATTGGGCATTGACCGGATCAGTCGCCTGCTTGAAGAATCCATGATCAAGGAAAACGGAGAACCAAATGGCAACGACTCAAACGATCATTGGCGGCACAGTCCCCAACATTCCATGGCAGGATCGCCCCGCCGGCTGCAAGGAAGTGGTCTGGCGACATTCCGAGAACCCCATCATTGGATTGCGGCCCTTCCCGAAGGCGTGGACGGTGTACAATAGTTCCGTGGTGCCATACGAAGGCGGCTTTATCGGCGTATTTCGCGTGGATTACCGTTGCATGACGCCCAATCTGCACCTGGGGCGCAGCAAGGACGGCCTGAAGTGGGAGCTCGAGGAAGAACGCATCAAGTTTCTGTGCCCGGAGCCAGACATTGCGGAGATGAATTTCGCGTATGATCCGCGGCTCTGCAAGATTGATGACAAGTACTATGTGATCTGGTGCAATACGTACCACGGCCCGACGATTGGCTTGGCGTGGACAAAGGATTTCAAGACGTTCAATCAGATGGAAAACGCCTTTTTGCCGTACAATCGCAACGGTGTGCTTTTCCCTCGCAAGATCAGCGGCAAATACGCCATGCTGAGCCGGCCGAGCGGTCTGGGTGCGGTCGTCGACTACGGCGATATCTTCTATAGCGAGAGCCCCGATCTTTGCTACTGGGGCAAGCATCGTGTGGTGCTCACTCGCGGCCCGCGCAAGTGGGAGCGCGTCAAGGTCGGCGCAGGTCCGGTGCCGATCGAGACTACGGAAGGCTGGCTGATGTTCTATCACGGCGTGGCGGACACCTGCGACGGCTTCGTGTACAGCTTCGGTGCGGCGTTGCTGGACATTGATAGACCTTGGAAAATCCGCTCTCGCTGCACGGTGCCGCTGATCGCGCCTGAGGAGATCTACGAGACGACCGGTTTCGTCGGCGATGTGGTCTTCCCCGTTGCCACGGTCAACGACAGCGCGACGGGCCGGATCGCGATTTACTACGGTTGTGCGGATACCGTGGTCGGCGTGGCCTACACGCAGGTTGACGAACTGATCGCCTACGTCAAGGCCAATTCGTAGGCAGTCGCGTAATCGGGGTGGTTTATCCGGGAGATGTCAGTTCATGGAGAATTCGGATCTGCTATGCACACTCGGCTTCTTCGGCGCGCCGAACTCGTTACACGACGGCCAGTTCACCGTCCCCGTTGACTGGTCAGCCGAGAACATCGCTCGCCTCAAGACCCTGGGCTTCAATACGGTTCAGTTGAACGTCGCCTGGGGCAACCGGCCGGGCGATGAACCCCTGAACATCGAGGTGTCCCTACCGAAAATGTCGTCTGCCCCGGTTGAGAGCGGACTGTGTGCTGAACCAGTGGTCGCCGTTGGGCAAGAAAGGCAGTCACGTCGATAATGCCTTCGCAATCAAGACGCTTTGCCGGCATGGGGGCGCTGGCGTGCCCATTCAAGCGCCCTCGGGGGACGGTCCGGAATCACTGTCTCTGTGCTGGTCCACCGCCTGCGGGGCGCGGAGAATCCGTGTCGGCCGAGTAATGGCACCGTACGGGCTTCACGAGGAGAATCGTGAGTGCTCGTCACCCGCCTCGTGCGGAAATCCTTCGAATCCACTATTGACGACGGGGCGAATATGGGCTATACCTTGCTAGACGAGGTATAGTGACACGAGGTATGTGCCATGAGATTCCAGAGGGAACTGCTCAAAGGAACGACGGAAACGCTCATCCTGGCCGTCTTGCAGAACGCTCCTTCCCACGGCTATGAATTGGTCGAGCGTTTGCGGCAGCGCAGCGAGGGCATTTTCGAGCTTGGCGAGGGTACGCTCTATCCGTTGCTGTACAAGCTTGAGGGAAAGGGTTTGATCTCAGGCAAGTGGGAAGCTGGCAGCGGTGAGCGACGAAAACGCGTCTATCGCATCACGCCTCGCGGGAAGAAGCAGCTTACCCAGCGCAGCGAAGAGTGGAAGTCTCTGGTTCATGGAATGGCCCTGATTCTGGGAGTGCCCGCTCATGTGTAACAATGCCAGAATTGAGAACCGGATCGCAGATGTCTTGGTCGGCAGCGGCCTGCCCGCGGATCGGCGAAGCGAGATAGTCGAGGAGCTACGCGAGCATTTTGAACAAAGCATCGCGAGGAAGCGTGAAACCGGACTATCCGATGAGCAGGCAGTCGAAACGGTGCTTGCCGAATTCGGATCGCCAGCGATCATCCGCAAGCAGCTCCGCCGACAGCAGCGCGTGGCAGATCGGCGTCGGGCAGTTACTGAGGTGCGTCGTCAGATCTGGCTGCCATTCGCGTTTTCCGGGTTCTTCTCAATCCTGTCCGGCGTTCTCACACCTGAGACCGACTCACTCCCTATGCGGTGTCTCGGTGGAGTAACCATGTTTATAGGTCTGTTCTTGCTGATGGTCGGGTTTATGTATGCGGGGCAGATATTCAGTTATCAGGTTCAGCGCCAGCGACCGCGCAAGGAGTATCATTTCCTCAAGAGTTGTCTGCGATGGATAGCGGTCGTGGCTTTCGGATTTGTGGCCTTGGTTCCCATGCTGTTATTGGAACTCGTCGCGTGTGCTCTTTTGCTAGGCAAGATCCCATTCGCTAACCACTTTCCTCAACTTCTCTGGTACAACTTCGGGGTGGCCTGGTTGGAGTCAGCCAGTCGCAACTTCGGACTCTGTACCTTGGGCATACTCGGGTTCGGGCTGACGCTCGCCCTATACGAGCGCTCGCGATGTGTCGATGAGCCTGTGACTCCTGTAGCTGGATAGAGCGCATCTCAGCGAGGGCACCCCGTAGGGGGTAGGCGTACGGTGCCATTATTCGGCTGGGCATGAGGATGGGCTTGCGGGCAGGTGATATGCCGGTGTCCCTACCGAGAATGGCATCCGACCCGACTGAGGGCGGGCTGTGTGCTGGTTCAGCGGTCGTTGCTGGGCAAGTAAGGGCATTCACGTCGGTAATGCCTTCGCAATCAAGGCGTTCTGCCGGCATGGGCGCGCGACGTTCCCAGTCAGACGCCCGCTGGCGTGGTCTGGAGCTTCAGGACCGGCAGGAGGTAGTCGATTCGGCGGGTCTGTGGGCTCGCCCTGAGCAATCAAGACCGACGAAGCGGAGGCTGTCAGAGGCGACGCGCCCCGACAACCTCGTTTGCATCATTCGGCGCGCAAGTCCCACCCTCAAGCAGGTGGTGACAGCGTGTCTCAGTGGCTGTATGCCGTGAGCTTCTGCGACAGGCTTGCGGATTGGGCATGGTCGGATGTGGGGCGAAGTATACACATCCATGCTGGCGGATATTCCGGGAGTCAGACCCCAGGCAGTCCCGACTGATTGCGTAACGAATTATACACTCTACGGTGTGTTGATCGAGCCGTCGGAGTTCGGGCTGTCACGGAGTGAACTGGCCGAGGCGCTTCGTCTGGACGGGATTGGGGCCCGTCCCTACTTCCATCCGCCCGTGCACGAACACCCATGCTACAGCAATGGTGGTGCGCCGAGACCTCGCGAGTTGCCGCTCACCAAATGGGTGTCGGCTCGCGTGCTGTGTCTTCCCATTCTACCCAAACGCCCGCTCGACTGCGCCGAGCGAATTGCCCGCGAATACGATCGCTTCACAAGAATGCCCTGCAGGTAAGGGCCGCACTCCGGGCGTGTGGCCGTTACAAGATCTCTGACACCGGCAGTCTGGCACCGCTGGTTCGGCAACGGAGCCATTAAGGGGTCCTCGCCGAACCGCCAAAGTTGCTTCCTCCGGGCGGCGGGTGGCGATTGTCCGTTTACTTCGTGCCAGAATCGATCCGTTGGTTGCTGGGATCCTCGCGCGGATGCGAGCCAGCCGCCTTGAGGAGGTCGAGTGTTCACCTGCGCTTGCTTACAGTTCGCGGACGACCGCGGAAGGTTGCGATCTTTTCGGGGCACCCATACAATAAGCCCACAATTGGATTTCGAAGGGCTCCGGTGAGCTTCTGTTATGGATCTCTGTGTGGACAAGACTCCCATCAGGAAAGTACTGAGCGGTCTTACGAGCATCGACGGCGTGAAGGCCGTTAGTCTTGCGGGGTCTCTCGCGACCGGCACAGACGATGAGTACTCCGACATTGACATGCAGTGCTACGTATCCGCCGACATTCCTGGCATAGAAGAGCGTAAACGCGCCTATGAGTCAATCGAAGCGGGGAGCGCCGGTCTCCTGGATAACCCTGTGGGAGCGGAATTCGAAGACCCGCCGCACAACAACTCGGCCGTGGTCGATTGGCTTCGAGTGACTGACGTCAAGTGCGACGTGCTTTGGATTCGCACTGATGAACTGAAGCGCGTGATCGATCGGCTGCCGGGGGATCTTGAGCAGCGGGAGACAGCAGCGAAGCTTCTCCATCCGTGCCGGTCCTTGTGGGATCCTCAAGACGTCTTGGCAAAGATGGTGCGGAACCTTCCTGAATACTCGGTCGACAGAGCCCTGAAGAAAGCCGGCGGACTTCTCGGCCGGACACGGTGGTTTCTGTGCGAATGGGGAGTGCTGGCGAAATGTGCGCGGCGCGAGGATGTGGTGGCCTATCAGAAAGCAGAATCGCAGATGGTCGAGACGCTCGTTTCTGCGCTGTACGCTCTGAACAGGAACTGGTACCCGGGGGTCAGAAAACTGAGACACTACTGCCAGGACCTCGAGGTGCTTCCAGACGCCTTTGTGCAGCGGTTAGAATCAATGATCCTGCGGCAGGACGACTGCTCGAACCTTGCTAACTGCGAAGCCGAAATGAGATCGCTCTTCCGGGATCTCGCGAAAGTTGCCGTGCAACGCTATCCGCAGTGGCGTCCGCCGCGGGACTGGGCGATCTGGCAGGGCCAGCAGCCGTTCTGATGCGGGAGGCCGGCCCCGTCGTGCCGTGCCGACGCCCAACCATCCCCATTACGAGAACCTAATCCTCTGGTCGTGCCTGCGCTTCGCCTCGGACTCGACGCACCGCAAAGATGTCCGTCGGAAACGGCACCGTCCTACATGGCCTCTCTTGAGCCCCCTTGGTTGTCACCATTTGCCCTGCCTCGACTGGTACCCCCTCCTCGAAAAAGCGGGCGATGGGATTCGAACCCACGACGTCCAGCTTGGGAAGCTGGCATTCTACCACTGAATTACGCCCGCGAACGGCACGCAGTCGGCCGACACAGATCATACCGAATCGGCCCGGATTGTCCAGGGCCTCAGCCAACTGAGGGCGCGCCCGGCGGGGGAGCGGCCGGCGGGGTCGCGTCCAGCGCAGGGCTGTCCGGCGAGGCCGCGTCCGGCGGGGTCGGCGGGACCACTGTCGGCGCCGGCCGCGGGGGTCTGGGCTTGTCCATCATCGCATACAGCACGACGTTGGCGGCGATCTGTCCGGCGTCGGCCGGCATGTAGCTGTGGGCCGAGAACGCCGTGTGCCCGTCCAGCGTGTCGTGCACGCCGTGGCGGGCGAGGATCACCCGGGCGTGCTGGCCCTCGATGTAGACCTCCAACGGCCCGTCGGCCCGCGGCTGGGCCAGCCGCCAGTTCCGCGTGCGTTTGAGCTTCTCGGCGTCCAGCGGCAGGCCGCGGAACTCGCCCAGCTTGCCGGTGAGCAGCGGGTCGTTGGGCGACGGCCCGGCCAGCACGCCGTTGCGCCCTTCGCTCAACTTCGCCAGCACGTTGTCCTCGAAT
>DATKUK010000002.1:0-2461 GCA_035530655.1 Phycisphaerae bacterium | reverse complement strand
GCGAACGAATCGGCGTCTGCCGCCTCGCCGGTGGAGTCCAGCACGCGGGCCAGGATCACCGGGGACGTGTTTTCGCGGATGCTTTTCTCGATCACGAGATCCATGGTCAGGCTCCCAATACTTGTCCTGCATCGACGCCCGCCCGGAATACGTCACCCGCCGTGACACCCGGGGTGAACACGACTCCCGATTCAACGCCCGCGCAAAACACATCGACCGCCACGATACGGCATGGCAGTCGTAACGGCAGACCCAGCGTCGGTGAGTCCGCTGAGTGCGAGTGCGTACACGCTGCGGCAACCATCTTGTGGAGCTGCGTGAGGGCCGGCGAGTCAACGGCGTGAGCGTGCGCGCAGTCATCGCCCATCAGGGCGTGGAACTGAGTAATCGCCGAGGAATCGCAGTCGTGGGCGTGCGTCGCATCGTCGGCGGCGAGCGAATGCACCTGGGTAATCGCTGGCGATTCGGCGGCGTGGGCATGGGTGCAGTGATCGGCGGCGAGAACATGTACCTGAGTCAGTGCCGGTTCGTCCGCGGGCTGCCCGTGCGTCGCGTGGGCCGCGGCCAGGGCGTGGACCTGCGTGATCGCCGGCGTGTCGGCCGCATGGGCGTGGGTGGAGTCGTTGGCGGTGAGATTGTACGTTTCACCTCCCGCCACGGCCACCGGCAGCCATCTACGCCCCTCCGGCAGCAAGAGCGGCACGCCGCCGACTTCGAGCATCACGTTGGAGGGGTCGGCGAGGGCGGATAGTTCAGCATCGGAAAGCATCCGCGACCAGATTGTGGGGCTGAATATCTGGCCAGTGCAGTCGTACTCTACACTAGACGCAAAAACGCTCGCGCCTACTGCTGTGTTGTCCAGATCTGTCGGAGTGACCCAATCCGCTAGCGTACCACTGGTCCTATTACACCAGACCGTAATAGAGCTTCCGGAAAACACCGCTGCCGCAAATACAGGAGTCCCAACCGCCAGAGACCCGACCTCAATGTATTTGTTTGTCACCCCCAACCGTATTTGCGCTCGTATCTTTGTGTCATGCCAGGCGAGCCAGAAAAAGGAGTGCGCGTTAGTGTCACCTAGCATTACGATGGTATGATAACCACTGACGGAGCCAGGAATCACCCAACCTGTAATCGTTACGGGAGCAGCAGTGACTACGGCCCGAGGCACCAGCACATGCTCGTCGGCACCGCCGCCCGCGAATGCCAAGCCCGATTGGCCCAGCTCCGGCGAGAACACCCAGTCCGACGCCGGGTCCATGTTGGTCAGCAGGCCGTGGTTGCCGGCATGTATCACACCTGCACACGAATCGTAAAATCGTGGCGTACCCGCGCACCCCTGCCCCAGCCCGGCGAACACCAGCCCGCGAGCAAACGGGCTTCTCGGATTGAGGCGGAAATTATGCGGGCGAGAAAGCACTACTGCAATTCCTCGTTATAGGGATACATTTTCACCCAGTGGGTGTCCACGGCAGTTAGGTCTTGGCCGGTGGCGAGCTTCAGCCCGGCGCGGAACGCGAACGGTCGTAACGGAATCCCCAGCAACTGGGCGTATGCGTCGGCCTGGGCCCCGATCACGAACGCTCCGTGCAGCGTGTTGGCGTTCGGCTGCACGCCGGCCACGTCACCGTCTTCTCCGTCCCCGTAATGGGTGCCGTCGAGCTTGTAGAAGATGTGCAGCTCGGCGTAGGCACCGGCATTACACGCCGCGTCGAACGTGCCGAAGAAGAAGAAGTCTGCCCAGCGGAACTTGTTCGTCGCGTTGTCGTAGTCGGCGCCATCCACGACCGTCGTGGTGTCGCCCATATTGTTCAGTTCTGTGGTCAGCAGGTCAGCCGCCGATTCCGGCACCCATAGCGTTTTGTTGGCCATCGCCTAGCTCCCGTCTGCGAACACGTCCACGGCGGCGTTGACGAGCGTTTGGAGGGGCTCGTCCGTCACGCCAGTAATGTCCTGCACCGTCGAGTCCTTGTTGGCGGCCAGCAGCGCCATCAGCATCTCGTCGCGGATGCCGTTCGGGCTGGAAAATGCCTTCTTCGCCCAAATCAGGCGGTTGGCATGGTTCGCGGTCCCAGCGTCCTCCGTGCGGATCGCCTCAGCGGCCACAATACACGCCACCTCGATCTTGTTTCGCAGGTCGCCGTTTCCGAACAGTTGTCGCAATTCTACGTAACTCGCCATTTATTCTTTCCCCTCTTGAATGGTCGCCACCGCCGCGCTACGTCGGGTCGGCGATCTCGATGTCCCAGGCGGCCAGGCTGAACGTGTTGCCGGCGGTCACCGCCTGTGGGGCCGCAAGCTCGGTCACGTACAGTAGCTTGCTGTTGCCGGTATCCGTCAGCGCCACATGCGTTGCCGTGTCCGTGGCGTCCACGTCCGCGCCGACAACGGCATCGACGGTCGTTTTGCGCCCCGAAGCGTCGCCGTTGGCGGGGCCGGTGAACGTGGGGTTCGGCTTGTC
>DATKUK010000001.1:0-24385 GCA_035530655.1 Phycisphaerae bacterium | reverse complement strand
TGCTCGATGGACCGGTAGAGCCAGTCGATGACCAGTTCGCGTCGTATTGGCTTGAGGATGCCGCCGTAGAGCGCGCCGGTCTCGGATCGCAATTCGCGCAGTTGCTCGAGGAGGTCGGCTCCCTGCTGCCTGGCTGCCGGGGCGAGGGGGCGAGCTGGGGATGGCGTGGCCGCATGGGTGAGCAGGAACGCCGTGGTTTCGGCCCTGTTGATCAGGTTGCGCGCGGCCAATCTGCAGGTTGAAGTGGAGTGGGCCGCCTCGTAAAGGGCGGCCCATTCCCCGGGTAGCTCGCCGGAAGGGGCACTTGCCAGGGCCTGTTCGTCTGGACACTCAGACCGCACAACCGGGTCGATAGCTGTTGCCCCCGCAACCGCGGCTTGGGCATCTCACCAATTGGCGTTTACTGAAGAAAGTGCATCTCGCCTATCTGATATCGGCGTGATAGGCCTGAAGCGACTTTACGTCGTAGCGTCCGCGGCGGTAGGCGGCGATGCCCTCGGCGGCCGCAAAGGCGGCGCTCACGGTGGTGATGTAGGGAATTCTGTATTTGATGGCCGACTTGCGAATGTAGGAATCGTCGTACTGGCTGAGCTTGCCGACCGGCGTGTTGACCACCAATTGGATCTCACCGTTCTTGATGGCGTCGGCGATATTCGGGCGGCCCTCGTGCAGCTTCTTGATCGGTTCGGCCTCGATGCCGTGTTCGGCAAGGAAGGCCTGCGTGCCGACGGTGGCTTTGATCTTGAAGCCGAGTTCGTGGAAGCGGCGAGCGGGTTTGAGCACGGCCGGCCGATCCACCACGGCGACGGAGATCAGCACGGTGCCTTCGGTGGGGAGCAGTTGCTTGGCGGCCTCTTCGGCTTTGTAGAAGGCCAGGCCGAATGAGTCGGCCATACCCAGCACCTCGCCGGTCGATCGCATCTCGGGCCCGAGCACGGGGTCGACCTCGGGAAACATGTTGAAGGGGAAGACGGCTTCCTTCACACCGTAGTGGGGGATGGTCCGGTTGGTCAGGTCCAGATCGGCCAGCGTCTTGCCCAGCATCACCTGCGTGGCTGCGCGGGCCATCGAAATGGCGCAGACCTTCGAGACGAGCGGGACGGTTCGCGACGCCCGCGGGTTGGCTTCGAGCACGTAGACGACGTCGTTGGCGATGGCGTATTGCATGTTCATCAGGCCGACGACGTTGAGTTCGCGGGCGATCCTGCGGGTGTATTCGCGGATGGTCTCAAGGTGCTTGGGCGGGATGCTGATGGGCGGAATCACGCAGGCCGAGTCGCCCGAGTGAACGCCGGCCAGCTCGATGTGCTCCATGACGGCGGGCACGAAGGCGTCGGTACCGTCGGCGATGGCGTCGGCCTCGGCCTCGATGGCCTCCTCGAGGAACTTGTCGATCAGGATGGGACGCTCGGGCGTAACGCCCACGGCGGCGGTGACATACTGTTCGAGCATCTGCTCGTCGTGCACGACCTCCATGCCGCGGCCACCGAGCACGTAGGAAGGGCGCACCATGAGCGGATAACCGATGCGTTCGGCGATCCGGAGGGCTTCTTCCAGCGTGCTGGCCATACCGGAGGCGGGCATGGGGATGCCGAGCTTGTCCATCATGCCGCGGAAGCGGTCGCGATCTTCGGCCAGGTCGATGGCGTCGGGACTGGTGCCGAGGATCTTGACGCCTGCGGCGGCCAACTCCTGCGCGATGTTGAGGGGAGTCTGTCCGCCGAACTGAACGATGACGCCCTCGGGCTTTTCCTTCTGGTAGATGCTAAGCACGTCTTCGACGGTAAGCGGCTCGAAGTAGAGTTTGTCGGACGTGTCGTAGTCGGTCGAGACGGTCTCGGGGTTGCAGTTGACCATGATGGTTTCGTAGCCCTCGTCGCGCAGGGCGAAGGCCGCGTGAACGCAGCAGTAGTCGAACTCGATTCCCTGACCGATGCGGTTGGGTCCGCCGCCCAACACCATCACCTTCCGGCGGTTGCTGGTGGGGACCTTGTCCGTACCGTTGTAGGTCGAGTAGTAGTACGCAGCGTTTTCCACTCCGCTTACGGGCACGCGATCCCACGCCTCGACGACGCCGAGGCGCGTCCGCCGGCTGCGAACATCGGTCTCCTTGACGCCGAGGATCTGGGCCAGATAGCGGTCGGCGAACCCGTCCTTCTTGGCGCGGGTCAGCAGTTCATCGGGCGGGAGCTTGCCTTTGAATTTCAGAAGCTGCTCTTCGAGTTGGACGAGTTCCTTCATTTGCTCAATGAACCACGGCTTGATGTAGGTCAGTTCGTAGAGCTGCTGGACGGTTGCCCCCTTGCGCAGGGCCTCATACATGACGAATTGGCGCTCGCTGGTCGGTTCCCGAAGCATGTCCAGCAGCTCGCCGAGGGGGCGCTGACGGAAGTCCTTGGCGAAGCCCAGGCCGTATCGGCCGTTCTCGAGCGAACGAATGGATTTCTGGAAGGCCTCCTTGTACGTCTTGCCGATGCTCATTACCTCGCCGACGGCGCGCATCTGGGTGCCGAGCTTGTCCTGGACGCCCTTGAACTTCTCGAACCCCCAGCGGGCAAACTTCACGACCACGTAGTCGCCCGAGGGGGTGTACTTCTCAAGCGTTCCGTCGCGCCAGTAGGGAATCTCATCGAGGTTCAGGCCGGCCGCCAGCTTCGAGGAGACCAACGCAATCGGGAAGCCGGTGGCCTTGGACGCCAGGGCACTCGATCGCGACGTTCGCGGATTGATTTCGATGACGACCACGCGTCCGGTCTTGGGGTCGTGGGCGAACTGGATGTTCGTGCCGCCGATGACCTGGATCGCCTCGACAATATCGTACGAATGCTTCTGGAGGCGCTGCTGAAGCTCCGGGGCGATGGTCAGCATGGGCGCCGTGCAGTAGGAGTCGCCCGTATGCACACCCATGGCGTCGACGTTTTCGATGAAGCATACGGTGATCATCTGGTTTTTGGCGTCGCGGACGACCTCGAGTTCCAGCTCCTCCCATCCGAGCACCGACTCTTCCACCAGGATCTGCCCGATGAGGCTGGCTGCGATGCCGCGGGCGGCCACAACCTGGAGTTCCTCCACGTTGTAGACGAGTCCGCCGCCCGTGCCGCCCAGCGTGTAGGCCGGTCGGATCACCACCGGGTAGCCCAGTTCGGCGGCCACTTTTTCAGCGTCCTCGACACTGTGGACCGCCTGGCTGCGCGGCATGTCGATGCCGAGGCTGTTCATCGTGTTCTTGAAGGCGGTGCGGTCCTCGCCGCGCTCGATGGCGTCGACCTGCACGCCGATGACTTTGACCCCGTACTTGTCCAGCGCGCCGGCGCGGTGCAGCTCGGCTGCCAGGTTGAGTCCCGACTGGCCGCCGAGATTGGGCAGCAGGGCGTCGGGGCGCTCCTTCTCGATGATGCGAGTCACGGCCTCGAGGGTCAGCGGCTCGATGTAGGTGACGTCGGCCATACCCGGGTCGGTCATGATCGTAGCCGGGTTCGAGTTGACCAAAACGATCTCGTAGCCCAGCCCGTGCAGCGCCTTGCACGCCTGCGTGCCGGAGTAGTCAAACTCGCAGGCCTGACCGATCACGATCGGCCCCGAGCCGATGATCATTACCTTACGTATGTCCTGGCGTCTGGGCATGGCAAGACAACCTCTTGGCGTTTCGCGTTTGTGCGGCCGGTGCCGCGTCGGTTCGCAACGACTCTCGCCCGGTCAGACGTACTCAACCGTCGCGGGCGGCTTGGGGGTGAGATCGTAAAGGCAACGGTTAACGCCTTTTATCTCGGTAATCCGCTGGCAGATGCGTGTAAGCTTGTCCCACGGCAAAGCCACGGCCGTCGCCGTCCGGGCGTCGGTGCTGTCGATGCACCGGACAACCACGATCTGGCCGAACTCACGCTTCTGATTGCGGATGCCGGTGGCGCGGTCACCCAACAGAACGGCAAAGTACTGAAAGGCGCCGCTGTCGGCGAGTTCCTGCTCGACAATTGCGGTTGCCTCCCGGACCGTGGCCAGGGCCTCTTCGGTCACCTCGCCGACGATGCGCGTCGCCAGCGCGGGTCCGGGGAACGGGATGCGATCGACGATGTCCTTGGGCAAACCCAACACGCCGGCCAGCTCGCGAACGCCGTCCTTCCGCAGCGTCTTGAGCGGCTCGAGCACCGCGTAGCCGTATTCGGTCTGCGGGTCGATCCCGAGCTGCGCCAGGATATTGTGCTGGCGTTTAATGCCCGCGACCGTCTCCTCGATGTCGGTCAGGATCGTGCCGTGCAGCAGATGCTTGGCGCCCGTCTGCCGCACGAGCCGACCGAAGACCTCCTTGTAGAAGGTATCCGTGATCGCCTGGCGCTTCTGTTCCGGGTCGGTAAGGCCGGCCAGCGCTGCGAGAAACTCCGACCGGGCGTCGACCAGCTCCACCGGGATGCCCAGCTTCGCGAAGGTCTCGACCACAAGCAGGGGCTCGCCCTCGCGCATCAACGCATTGTCGATGAAAACAGTCTTGAGCCGATCACCCAGCGCGCGATGGCCAAGAGCGGTGACCACCGAGCTGTCCACGCCGCCGCTGAGGGCATTGATGGCCAGTCCACTGCCCACCGTCCGGGTCAGCTCAGTGATCTGGTCGTCCACGAACTTGCGGTAGTCCATAAGGGCCTCCTGGGGTGCGATTCGCGCCGCCTCGGCGGAACGTCTTTAGGTCCACTTCAGGGCCACCGGCTGCTCTGCCACCGCGTCGCCACGCCACCTCGGCCCGTCCCAGCCGGCAGGTATTGGCCGAGAATGTATTGAGAATCCTCGTCGGTGGCAACCGGGCATGTGGCCGTTGTGACGATTGGGCGGCTACTCGCCACCCAAGGCCGCGTTCGAGCCTGGCGTGGTCGGTTGCATCTCGATGGGCGAAGCGATAGGTTATACGTGTCGGGTGAGGTGTTTCCGGCCCCGTGCCGTGTACCAGGAGAGCGGAGAGGAGCGATTCTGTTTTCGCCTCCCTGTTGCTCATCTTGAGTTAGGTCGCCTCCAGCGTTCGCGGTGCGGGCCTGTGTTGTCGGTGTCGCCGCCGAGGTAGGCGGCGGTTGCGTATGGCGTTCTTGACGCACACTGGCGAAACGGGGGAGGAGGAGAGGATGGGAATGAAGACCAGGCCCGGCGTATCGATCATCGTTGCGAGCTTCCTGTTTGCTGCCTTTTGCTCCCCCACTCTGGCGGAGACCCCTTGGAGTTTCATCGTCACCGGAGACAGCCGAGACGGTGACAACGGCGTCAATACGGTGATTCTGGGCGAGCTGGCCGGTCAGATCGTGAATCAGGGCGTCGACTTCGTGTTGTTCCCCGGCGATCTGGTTACGGGCTCGACCGACACAGCCGTACTTCAGAGTCAGTTGACAACATGGCGAAATACGATGCAGCCGGTGTACGACGCGGGCATTGGCGTGTATCCGGTTCGCGGCAATCATGATGAAGACAGCGTGCTGGCGTGGAACAACGTGTTCAGCGGCCCGTTCGCCCTGCCCGCAAACGGACCCGCCGGCGAAGAAAACCTGACCTATTCGGTCACGCACAAGAACGCGCTGATCCTCGGGCTCGATCAGTACGTGACTTCGGGGCGGGTGAATCAGGCGTGGATCGACGATCAGTTGGCGGCGACCACCAGTCCGCATGTCTTCGCCTTCGGGCACGAACCGGCCTTTGCGGCACAGCACACCGACTGTCTTGACGACTACCCGATCAATCGCGACGCGTTTTGGCTCAGCCTGGAGCAGGCCGGTGCTCGGACCTATTTCGCCGGCCACGACCATTTCTACGATCATGCCAGCGTGGATGGCGACGGGGATCCGAGCAACGACATCCATCAGTACATCGTCGGTACGGCCGGGGCGCCGCTTCGCGACTGGTCGCCGCCCTACAACGGGGTCAATAGCGGCATGACGTTGACGCAGATCTACCACGATAAGCAGTACGGCTATCTGCTGGGCGAGGTGGACGGGCTGGACGTGACGCTGACGTGGATGGCGCGCGTCGGCACGGACACCTATGCGGCCGGCGACGTATGGGGCTATACAGCCGTTCCCGAGCCGGCCACGCTTTTCCTGTTGATCCTCGGTGCAGCAGCAGTCACACGGCGAACCCGTTCGTGAATGAGTCCCCAGGCGCGGACAGGTTCCGGGACCTGACCGATCGCTCGCCGCACCGCTACGACCCGGGGGCGTCAAACCGTGGTGCCAGCGCGGCCAGAACGGCAGGCAGCTCGCTCTGAAGGTCAAGCGTACTCAGCACACAGTGACAGGTCGTCGGATCGGTGAAGTGCACGAGGCGCCAGCGCCCGACCTCTACCTGAGACCCTCGCCACTGCCCGATGCGACATGGCGATGCGGTGTGGATGCCCAGGTACATTTTGTCGGCTGGCGGATGGAAGAAAACCAGCAGCGGCTGCTGATCAAGCCGGTAGCAGGCGGCAATTCCCGTGGCCGAGCCGAATCGTAGTCGATGGACCTGTTCGAGGCGGTAACCGCCCGGCAGTTCGGGCGGAACGGCGAACGAGAGCCCTGAAGCCGCGGCGTGCGCTTCGCTCGGGTCGATGGGCTGCCCTCCATATTGCTCAACGAAACGCCGGAAGGCGACGTCCACATCCCCCGTCACGCCGTCAAGCAGCGCGCTGTAGTCAATCTCGGCTGCCTGGACGGTGGTGGCCCCGGAGCTGAGCCACAGAGCCACAAAGGTGCCTACACCGACGAGGATAGCCACACTCGCCGCCAAGGCCGCCGGCGGCCTCAAGAGCCGAATGACGCGCGCCGTCGTGCGACCGCCTGGCGGGCGGTCCATCCGCTGCTCGATCCGGTCCCAGAGCCCGGGGGGCGCTTCGACCTTCGATGGGCCGGCGGCATCGGCGAGTCGTCCCACTACCTCGCGGAACTCTTCAAGTTCGGCTGCACATCGGGCGCAACCGTCGAGATGCAGTTGCAGCGCCCGCTGCTGCTCAACCGGCAGTTCGCCGTCGAGATAGGGGCCGATCTTCTCTCGGGCCACTTGGCAGTCCATCGTTCGTTCCCTCACCATTGCGTGCGACGCAGCAACCAGCCGGCCGATTCCATGTGCTGCTTTGCACGGGGCACATCTTTTGGATGCCGACGAAGCAGCATTTCTTCACGGCGCCTGCCCGGGTCGCGGCTCGAGGCATTCTTTCAGCATGGCGCGGGCCCGATTCAGCCCTGAGGCGATGGTCCCGGCGGGCTTGTTCAGCACCTCTGCCATTTGGGCGTAGCTGAGCCCCTCGTAGTAGCGGAGCACAATCAGGGCGCGCTCGGCTTCGGGCAGCCTGGCCACCGCCTCTTCCACGTCGAGCCTTGCGTCGTTTGGCTGCTGCCTGGGGCCCCGCTCCGAATGGTCACGGTGTTCGCGCAGCAGCCGGCTTTGTCGTTTTCGGCGCCGCAGGAACTGCAACGCCTCGTTTACCGCAATCCTGTAAAGCCAGGTGTCGACGCTCGACGAGCCGTCGAACTTGCCGATGGCCCCGAAGGCACGGAGGTAGGTGTCCTGCGCCACATCGGACGTATCGTCGTGATTGCGGAGCATGCGGAGCACAACGCGGTACACGCGATCGCACGTGCGCGCATAAAGTTCCCGTTGAGCCTGACGGTCTCCTCGACGGCACGCCTCGACGATCTGGTTCTCGGTCACGATCCGCCAACTAGCGCGGGACCTGCGCCGTTTGGACAGTCAGCCCGCCCGCTCCTCTCGCTAAAAGATTACCACCGTTACGTCGTCCGAGAAAGGCACGTCGACGGCAAAGCGACCCGCCCTGCCAAGCATAACTCCCGGTCGCCAGAGCCCGTGGCGCGGGTGGGATAATTTGGGGATGCGGCGCAGGCTGAGCAGGCCCAGGCGGCACCGGGTGAAGCTGTTCGCCGTCCGCTGGACCGCCCGCACCCGCCGCACGGCCAGAAAACACACCATCTTCAATGTAGATGCGATTGGCCTCGAAGAGACTGCTGCGCTCGGGCATCCAACACGTTAACAAGGCGGCCTAAAGTCCAGTGTCGTGACTCTGCCATGAGGAGCACCAGGCGTGATGACGAGAATGGGAATCATCGTATCGGGCGTGCTGCTATGGGCCGGTGTGACGGGATGTCAAACGGCGCCTCGTGCCGGCGATCTGGCCCTGGACTTTACGGCCCGGTCGGCTGAGGGCAAGTCCTTCAAGCTGAGTGAGTTGCGCGGAGAGTTACCCGTAGCGCTCTACTTTTATCCTAAGGGCGAGACCCCGGGCCACCTCTCCGAAGCCGGCCGGTTCCGCGAGCAGCTGAGGCAGCTCAAGCAGGAGGGGCGGGAGATCATTGCGGTCGCAGAAGAGCCGGCCAAACCGCCGCAGACCTTCGAGGCCCGCGACGACCTGGCCATGGTGAAGGTGACGGATCCGGACGGGCGGATCGCCAGGAAGTACGGTGTGCCCTTGCGTGTCAAGATCCTCGGCGACAAGTCGGTGCAGCTCAGGCAGCGCACGCTGGTTCTGATCGACAAGGATGGTCGGATCGAGAGCCGTCGTTACGTCCGCGCACCCGGTGAGTCGCAATGGAGTTATGTGGATCTGCCGGGGGTACACTACTAGGTT
This sequence comes from Phycisphaerae bacterium, assembly GCA_035530655.1. Classification (GTDB taxonomy): domain Bacteria; phylum Planctomycetota; class Phycisphaerae; order UBA1845; family DATKUK01; genus DATKUK01. The sequence goes on along the minus strand of DATKUK010000001.1, from coordinate 15,798 downwards.
ATGTCGGCGTGCACCTGGCTGGAGGAGGAGTGGTATAGACACCTCCCCGGACTACGTGGGGGGAAGCTTATTCCTCGGACTTGACCACCTGTCATGACCGATGTGTACTGGAATCGTCGCGGGCGACCCGATGCCAGTCAGTCTCGTGGGGTCGAATTGGGCGGGCACCGGCCGGCGCCGCCTCATCAACTGAGTCCGCTGGAACGGTGCAGGGCTGCGCTGCCTTACTGGGTGGAGGCATGCTCCTTGACACGCCGTCCCGCTGGCATATTCTCTTGTGCACCTCTCACGAATCGGACGGGCGGCCTCATACCTCGGAGCGATGGAATGGAGATATCCCGAAAACGTCACTTGCGTGTCGGGCGGGGCCTTGCCGCCACGGGCGCGTCGGCGCTTCTGCTGGCATGCATGGGATGCACGTGGGACCGAATCGCAGCCCAGGAGGTGTCGGCAGCCCTGGAGCGGCACGAGAGGCACCGATCCGCCGACGCGGCGGCCTACGGTACGGGCGCTGCCGAGCCCGTCGGCAACGATGCCCCGGTCACGCAGGATGCCCCTGCCACCGCTGGAGGTGAGGGTCAAGCCGGCATGCGCCAGCCACTGGCGGCGCTCATCCTGCTGGCGCTGGAGCGCAATCCGGACATCCAGGCGGCGGCCGAAACGGCGCAGAGTATGGCCGCACGCGTCCCTCAAGTCACGGCTCTACCGGACCCCGTGCTGTCGACCAAGGTCCTGCCCGAGCCGATTCGCACGGCCGAGGGCGACAATTATTTCGTCCTCGGCGTCCGCCAGACGTTTCCCTTTCCCGAAAAGCTGGATCGTCGCGGCCGCATGGCGTTGGAGCAGGCCCGCGAGGCGATCGCCAACCTTGATCAGCAGCGACTCCGCGTAATCGCAGAGGTCAAACGCGCCTACTTCGGGCTTTACGTCATCGATCGAACCGCGCAGGTTCTCGGCGAGAACCAGGGCCTGCTGCGGGGCCTGATTGACGTAGCCCGCGGGCAACTGGTCGCGGGCAGGCGGTCGCAACAGGACGTACTTCGTGCCCAGGTGGCGTTCTCGGAACTGGAGAGTCAGCTCGTCGAGTTGCGGCAGCAGCGCAGTACCATCCAGGCGCAGGTCAACAGGCTCTTGAGCCGCCCCCACACGACACCCGTCGAAATCGCACCGGAACTGGACATCCGCAAGTGTGATTTCGATCTGGAGAGGTTGCTCGCGCATGCCCGCCGCAACAACCCACGACTGGCGGCGCTGGAGCACATGGTCGAGCGCGACCGCCAGGCCGTCAGGCTGGCGAGGCTGGCGTACTGGCCCGACCTGACGGTGGGCTTTGAGTGGATCACCATGGCCCCGCGTACCGCCTTTAAGCCGCCCATCAATCCGCAGACCGGGCGGCGCCCGCCGGCGCCGATGCTTAGCGAGGAGGCGAGCGATAACTGGGCCATCACCGCCAGCCTGAACCTTCCGATCTGGTTTAACAAGATCGAGGCCGGCATCCGCGAGGCGCGGGCCCGGCTGTTGGCGACACAGCAGCGATACCAATCGATGCAGGACACCGTTGATTACCAGATGCAAGACGCTCTGGCCCGCGTTCAAGCCCAGCGCGAGCTGGCCGAGATCTTCGCTGACACGATCATCCCACAGGCCAAACAGGCCTACGATGTGTCGCTGGCTGACTACGCAGCCGGCTCCGAGGATTTCCAGGCCGCCATCGACAACTGGCGAAAGTGGCTGACCTTTGCGATTCAGTACCATCGGGCGGTGGGCCAGTTTCAGCGGAGCCTGGCCGATCTGGAGGAGGCGCTTGCGACCACCATCGTAGCAGCATCCGGCGATGGGGGCACAGCCACACCGGCTATCGAGTCGCCTCTTGCTGTGCCCGGTACGGCGCACCCAGGCGAGCCTGCGGACGAGGCCAGCGGAGTCACCCCATGAAACACGATCAAGCTCGAGCCCACGGTCGCGTGGCGATCACCATGGTGGCAGTAGTCGCAGCACTGTCGGTCGGTGTCGCCGCAGGCATATGGTTTCAGACTCGGCGAAGCAGCACAGAGACCGAGGCCGCCAAGCCGAAAACCTGGTACACCTGCGGCATGCACCCCCAGGTGCGGCAGGACCATCCGGGGAACTGCCCCATCTGCCAGATGAAGCTCACCCCGGTTCGCGAGCAGGAGACCGTTGAGCAAGTCAAAGGGACACGGAAGGTCGTCTACTGGCGGGCGCCGATGAATCCTGCGGAGATCTACGATCGGCCCGGCAAGAGCGCGATGGGAATGGATCTGGTGCCGGTCTATGAGGACGAGCTAGCCGGCGGCGGCAAGATCAAGATTGACCCGGTCCTGCGCCAGAACATGGGGATTCGGACGGCCGAGGTGGTTCGCGGCCCGCTGCGAAAGACCATCCGTGCAGTGGCCTATGTCGACTATGACGAGACAACGCTCGCCGAAGTCACCACGAAGGTCGGCGGGTGGGTGGAGAAGCTGTACGTCGACCAGACCGGACAGCAGATTCACCAGGGCGACCCGCTCTTCGAGTTGTACTCGCCGGCGCTGTACACGGCCCAGGAAGAGTATCTCGCTGCGACCAGAAGCCTCCACGCCCTGGAGCGCAGCACATCGACCATAGCCCGCGAAGACGCCCGGCGACTCATCGAGGCCGCTCGAACCAAGCTGGAGTATTTCGACATCTCAGAGGAACAGGTCGATCGCCTGGCTGCAACGGGCCAGATCACCAAGGCGCTGGTGATTCGTTCGCCGGCTACCGGCATTGTCAGCCGCAAAAACGTCGTCCAAGGCCAGCGGATCGAACCCGGCACCGTGTGCTACCAAATTGCCGATCTCAGCACCGTCTGGGTCAAGGCCAAGATCTACGAGCAGGATCTTCCGTACGTCCGTCTAGGTCAGGAGGTGCTGATGCAACTGGCCTACGAGCCGGGCGTGCGCTATACGGGGCGAATCACGTATGTCTATCCATACCTGGAAGCCGAGACACGCGAGGTACCCATCCGCGCCGAGTTTCACAACCCCGGCTATCTGTTGAAGCCGGGAATGTACGCCTCGGTTGAGATCGACAGTTTGCTCAAAGAGGATGCGATCCTCGTACCGGATTCGGCTGTGATCCAGACCGGCACACGACAGCTCGTATTCGTGGACGAGGGGGACGGCACGTTCCAGCCAAGGAAAGTTTCGGTAGGGCTTCGCAGCGGCGACAATCAGTTCGAGGTACTGAGCGGCCTGGCGGGGGCAGAGCGGGTCGTCGTCAGCGGCCAGTTCATGCTGGATTCGGAGAGCCGCCTGCGCGAGGCCACCATGAAGGCAGTCGAACCCGGGCAAGCCACGGCCGAATTCGGCGTGGTTGAGTGGCGCCCGTCGACGCCGCGAGAGCAGGGCGTTAGTACACAGCCAACGGCCGGGCGCACCTACTGGACATGCCCCATGCCCGAGCACGCGGGAGTTCTCTACGAGCAGCCCGGCCAATGCCCTATCTGCGGCATGGCAACGGTGCCCGTCGCCCAGACGGCCGGCAAGCGACTGCCCGGACCGGTGAAATACTGGACCTGTCCCATGCCCGAGCACAACTCGGTTCACGAGGACGCACCGGGCAAGTGCCCCTTGTGCAGCATGACGCTCATACCCGTCCGCGAACCCTCCGAGCAGCCCGAGCGACGCGGGCCAGAGCCTGCTGAGCTGCCGGATTTGTACACCTGTCCGATGGAAGAGGACGTGGACGTAACCACGGACCAGCCTGGGCGCTGCCCGAAGTGCGGCATGGCGCTGGTGCCGATCGAGCAAGTTGGCCATGCCGCCAAGGCCATTCAGGTGTACCGCGACAAAGTGTCGGCCGACAACAAGGCCGCACGCCCGGACATGGACCACGCCCCCGAGCACCAGCACGACCACACAGGGGGACATCAATGAGTTCGCCCGGCGACAGCGGCCGCGACGGCCTGATTGCCGCGATCATCCGCTTCGCTCTGGCCAATCGAGGCTTTGCCTTTCTGCTGATTGGTGTCATCATCGGCGCCGGCCTGTGGGCCGCCTACACGATCCCGGTCGACGCGATCCCCGACCTGTCCGATGTGCAGGTGATCATTCTCACCGAGTATCCGGGCCAGGCGCCGCGCATCGTCGAGGACCAGGTCACCTATCCGCTGACCACCAAGATGCTCGCCGTGCCCTACGCCAAGGTCGTACGCGGCTACTCATTCTTCAACTACTCGTTCGTGTACATCATTTTTGAGGACGGGACGGATATCTACTGGGCCCGCAGTCGTGTGCTGGAATACCTCAGCCAGATGCAAGGCCAGCTTCCCGCCGGCGTCACACCGCAGTTGGGGCCTGATGCGACCGGTGTCGGCTGGGCATTCATGTACTCGCTGCACAGCAAGACGCGCACGCTTCAGGAGCTTCGCAGCAGGCAGGATTGGTTTCTCAAGTACGAGTTGACGGGCCTCGAGGGTGTCGCCGAAGTGGCCAGCGTCGGGGGGTTCGTCAAGCAGTATCAGGTCGTGGTCGATCCAGAGAAGCTGCGGGCTTACGGTCTGAGCCTTTCGCATGTCCGCATGGCGATCCAGCGCAGTAACGTTGAAGCCGGCGGCCGCGTGATGGAGATGGCCGAAACCGAGTACATGCTCCGGGCGTACGGATACCTCGGGACCCTGACAGAAAGCGAAAAGGCCGACGCCGTTCGCCGAGGCATTGCCCTCGACGTCGCCGTTACCCGCAAGGCCACACGCGAGTTGGAGCAGACAGCGCTGGGCGCGCGGCCCGACGGTACGCCCATCCGGCTCGCCGACGTGGCCGTCGTGCAGGTCGGACCCGAGATGCGCCGCGGCATCGCCGAATGGAACGGTCAAGGCGAGACGGTCGGCGGCATCGTCGTCGTGCGCTACGGGGCCGATACGCGAAGCGTGATCGAGCGCGTCAAGCAACGCCTCGATGAACTCGCCGAAGTGCTCGCCAAGGAAGATATCCACGTCGTCGTGGGCTACGACCGCAGCGCCCTGATCGAGCGGTCGATCGACACGTTGCGCGTCACCTTGGCCGAGGAGATGGCCATCGTCGCCGTGGTGATCGTCATCTTCCTTGTGCATCTGCGAAGCAGCCTGGTGGTCGTGGTGACGCTGCCCCTGGCCGTCCTATGCAGTCTGGTGGTCATGCGGCTTCAGGGCGTCAACGCAAACATCATGAGCTTAGGCGGCATTGCCATTGCGATAGGAGCCATGGTCGACGCAGCCATCATCATGATCGAGAACGCCCACAAGCACCTCGAGCGGGACGATGGCAGCAAGCCTCATTGGGACATCATCCGCGACGCGTCGATCGAAGTCGGTCCGACGCTGTTCTTTTCGCTTCTGGTCATTACGGTCAGCTTCCTGCCGATCTTCACCCTGGAGCAGCAGGAGGGCCGGCTGTTCAAGCCGCTTGCCCTGACCAAGAGCTACGCCATGGCCTTCGCGGCGATTCTGGCTGTGGTGATCACCCCGGTGATGATGGGCTACCTCGTTCGTCATCGGACGCTGCCGGGCTCGTGGAGTCCATGGCGCAGATTGGCGGTCACGTTGGGGGTCGTAGTGCTGCCTGCGCTGGTGCTGTCGTGGTGGGCCAATGTCCACTCGGCTCAAACGTACGGCGGCTTGCTGGGCTGGCTGCACGCCCACTGGTTGGCGGTGTCTGTCGGATGGGTGGTGCTTGTCGGTCTGGTGGTCTTGCCCCAGCGGATCTTCCCTGAGCAGCAAAACCCTATCGCCCGGGCATTGATCTGGGGCTACGCGCCGTTTGTCTCGGGGGTGCTCAGTCGGCGTTGGTTGTCGGTGCTGATCCTGCTGGTGGCGCTGGCGCTGATTGTGATCACGTTCATGCCGCCGATTCCGGGGCTACCGCAATGGACGGTGGGGCCATTTCACAAACTCGGCAGCGAGTTCATGCCGCCTTTGTACGAAGGCGACCTGCTCTATATGCCCACCACGCTGCCCGGTATCAGCGTGACCAAGGCGCGGGAGTTGCTCCAACAGACCGATGCCCTGATCAAAACCTTTCCCGAGGTCCACCACGCATTCGGCAAGATCGGCCGCGCCGAAACCGCCACCGACCCCGCGCCCCTCAGCATGATCGAAACGACAATCACGCTCAGACCCCAGAGCGAGTGGCGCACCAGGCAAGTGCAGCGATGGTGGACGGCGCTGCCGTCATGGATGCACAAGCCCTTCGGCTGGGTGTGGCCGCTGGAGCGCCACATCACACCGGACGAACTGATTTACGGCTGGGACGAACCCGACGGTACGCACGTGCCGGGCCTGGACGACGCGTGCAAGTTCCCCGGTCTCACCAACGCCTGGACCATGCCGATCAAGACGCGAATCGACATGCTCTCGACCGGTATCAAAACTCCCATCGGCATCAAGATCTCCGGCCCGGACCTGGTGGTCTTGGAGAAGTTGGGCGAACAGGTCGAGGCGGCCGTGCGAGGGGTGCCCGGCACCGCCAGCGCCTACGCCGAACGCGTCATGGGCGGCAACTACGTGATCTTCGACATCAATCGCGAGCAGATCGCCCGGTTCGGCCTGACGGTGCGCGACGTGCAGGAGGTCATCAGCTCGGCCGTCGGCGGCATGAACATTACTCAAACCGTCGAGGGCCTGGAGCGCTATCCCGTGAACCTGCGGTACAGTCGCGAGCTGCGCGACAACCTCGACGCGCTCCGCGCGGTGCTCGTGTCCACTGCAAGGGGCCAGCAGATACCGCTCGGTCAGTTGGCCAGCATCGAGATCAAGCAGGCGGCTCCGGCGATCAAGAGCGAAAACTCGAGACCCAACTGCTGGGTCTACGTCGACATCCGCGGCATCGACGTCGGCAGCTACGTCACAGCCGCCCAAGCCGCCGTAGCCCAACACGTCGAGCTTCCGTCCGGGTACAAGCTGACCTGGTCGGGGCAGTATGAGTACATGCAGCGCGCAAACAAGCGCCTGGCGCTGGTTCTGCCGGTTACCGGTGTGATTATCATCCTGCTGCTGTTTCTCAACACGCGCAGTTGGATCCAGACGGCCATCGTGCTGCTGACCGTGCCGTTCTCGCTGGTGGGCAGCTTCTGGTTCATGTACTGGCTGGACTACAACCTCAGCATCGCCGTATGGGTGGGTATCATCGCCCTGGCCGGTCTTGCGGCCGAGACAGGCGTGGTCATGCTCATGTATCTCGACCACTCGTGGAAGGCCTGGCGACGCGACGGCCGCCTGAACACGCGCGACGACCTTCGCGCGGCCATCTTCGAAGGGGCCGTCCAGCGCATTCGCCCCAAAACGATGGCCGTCATGACCACCATGTTGGGCCTGGTGCCCATCCTCTGGAGCACCGGGACCGGCGCCGATGTCATGAAGCGAATGGCTGCGCCCATGGTGGGCGGTCTGATCACCAGCTTCGTGATGGAGCTAGTGGCCTACCCGATCATCTTCTACTTCTGGAAGCTCGCGTCATTGCGCCGCAGCGGATCGTGACGCACGCGAATCGGCCGTCCCTGGCTGCCTTCCGATCGCTAAGCCATTGTCGTCTTATCACTTAGGGCCATTGGTGGCCTGCGGCACTTCACAGCGGGACGGGTGAAAAACTTGACTATTCGCAAAGATGCGCCTTGGGTCAGGCATCTAAGTCGGTTGTCGGATGCACGATGGATGGCCATACAGGCGACATGAAAACGAAGAATAAGGAGTACACGATGCTCGCGAGATACCTATCTGTCCTGTCGATGAGTATTGGGCTCGGTATGTGGTCGCTGGCCCACGCGGCCCCGCAGGACCACGACCCACACCAGCACGCCCAACAGGCCCGAAAACACCACAAGGCGGCCGACGATGCGGCGAAAGACAAAGCGCCCGCCCTGTGTCCCGTCAGCGGCGACCCCGTCGACAAGAAGGTGTTCACCGAGAGCGATGCGGGACGGGTTTACTTCTGCTGCAAGGGCTGCATCAGTAAGTACAAGGCCGATCCCGACAAGTATGCTGCACAGGTTTTCCGGCAGCAGGGAATCATCGGGCCGCCGCGCGTCCAGGTTGCCTGCCCGGTCGACGGCAAGCCGGTCGATCCGAAGATATCCGTCGAGCACGGCGACCACGCGGTCCAGTTCTGCTCCCAGCCGTGCCAGGAGCTATTCAGCAAAGCGCCCGATCAGTACATGAAGAATTTCTACCGTGCGTTTACCACACAGACGCGCTGCCCGGTCATGGGGGATCCGATCGATCCGGCCGTGTACGTGGACCTGGCGCCGGATCAGCGAGTCTACTTCTGCTGCAAGAAGTGCGTCGGCAAGTTTCAGGAGAACCCCGCCAAGTATGGCGCCAACCTTGATAGCTTCTACATCTGTCCGATGCAGCAGGACAAGGACACCGGGGCTCTCAAGGCCAGCGACTGCCCGAAATGCGGCATGCATCGAAAGCAGATCGGCAAAGCCGCTGCGGGCGACACCAAGGCCCCACCCAAGCACGACGACAAGGCCTCACACGACGGTCACGCCGGGTCCTAGCTAGACCGTATCTCATGCCGGGCCGGCGGAGGGTCGCACGCGCCCCCTCAGTCGCCGAACATCCGGTGTGACATGCCAAACTGCATGCGGCCCGGTAGCCAATCACAAGGACCTCACGACAGCGCGTGACGCCTCGCCATGAAGCTTGCCCACTGCCCGTTCCTCCGCGCTCGCATCGATGTCCGAGCGTCGTATCGATGCGACTCATCCTTTGCCTGCATTCTGCATCTTGCACAGTGGCCAGATCTCGCCACCGTGGCTGGTTTCGTCGTGCAGGGCGTGCACGATGCGATGTCGAACCGAGCCTTGCGCCGCGCCCGACGGCGGTGCCGCCAACTGCTCGGCGGTCAACGTAGCGACAATCGCTCGCAGCCGCTGGTGTTGCGACCGCAGGGCTTCGACCACCTCGATGAGTGTCGGCCACCGCTCGCCCGGCACATCGGATGGCCCTGCATGCGATGGGCACCTTTTGGTCACCCCCCATCGCGCCCAAAAAAGCAGGACCAGGTTGCAACCTCCTGATCCTGCTTTGGTTACGCCTATTAGCGGGGGCAGGATTCGAACCTGCGACCTCCGGGTTATGAGCCCGACGAGCTACCAGCTGCTCTACCCCGCATCAGGTTTCCTACATATACGTAGAGGCCTGGCCGGCTCTTGTCAAGACCGTTCGGCCAACCAGCGGGAACCAAGGCCGAGGCGCCTCCTCCTCCGGGGTCCGCGCCAACACGGACATCAACACCCCCTCGCGGGCCACCGCCAGCGGGTCGATAGCGACCGGAATTGGCGGGGCAGGCGTGACCCGCTAGAATCGCATCCCTAAGCGCGGTTGCCTCGATACCACAAGCCCACACGGAGAGCCGAAGATGAGACTGCTCGTAGTCGGCGGCGGCGGCAGAGAGCACGCCCTAACCTGGAAGCTCGCCCAATCCGATCGCGTCACCAAGATCTATTGCACACCGGGTAACGCCGGGACGGCCCAACTGGCCGAGAACGTCGCCATCGCGCCAACCGAGCTGGACCATCTGGTCGACCTGGCCCGCCAGCAGAGCATCGACCTGACCGTGGTCGGCCCGGAGGCGCCGCTGGCCGCCGGCATCGTCGATCGGTTCCAGGCCGAGGGCCTGCCCATCTTCGGACCCACGGCCCAGGCCGCACGCATCGAGGCCGACAAGGCCTACGCCAAGCGCCTCATGCGTGAACAGGCCGTACCCACTGCCGAGGCCCGCATCTTCACCGAATACGAAGCCGCCTACGCCTATGTGGCCTCGCGCGACCAGGGCGTGGTCATCAAAGCAGCCGGCTTGGCCGAGGGCAAGGGCGTCATCGTCTGCGACGAACCGGCCGACGGGCTGCTCGCCCTCGAACGCGTCATGAAAGACCGCGCCTTCGGCGACGCCGGCGACACCGTGGTCGTCGAGGAAAAGCTCACCGGCCAAGAGCTATCGATCCTGGCGTTCGTCGACGGCCGCAACCTCTACGTGCTTGAAGCCTCGCAAGACCACAAGCCCATCGGTGACGGCGACACAGGCCCAAACACCGGCGGCATGGGCGCTTACACACCCGTGCCCATCGTCACCGACGCGGTCATGGCCCAGATCGAGCGAGAGATCCTCATACCCATCGTCGACGGTCTGACCCGCCGCGATGTGCTCTACCGCGGCGTGCTCTACGCCGGACTGATGGTCACCACAGCCGGGCCGAAGGTGCTCGAATTTAACTGCCGCTTCGGCGACCCCGAGGCCCAGCCCATTCTCATGCGCCTGCGCGGCGACCTCGTGGAGGTGATCGAGCACGCCATGGCCGGTACGCTGGACCAGGTCGAAATCGACTACGATCCGCGACCGGCTGTCTGCGTGGTGATGGCGTCGGGCGGCTATCCCGGCAAGTACGAGAAGGGCAAAGTCATCGAGGGGCTGGACCGTGTGGCCGAGTTATCGGACGTCGAGGCGTTCCACGCCGGCACCGCACGACGCGACGGTCACGTCGTCACCAACGGCGGGCGCGTGCTGGGCGTGACCGCGCTCGGTGCCGACCTGGCCGACGCCCAAAAGCGGGCCTACGAAGCGGTCGACATGATCTGTTTTGATGGGGCCTACTGTCGGCGCGACATCGCCGCCAAGGCGCTTGCTGGCTCGAGCCCCTCCCCCAGCCGCAGGGTGTAGGCATGCCATCGCAAATAGCTGCTGTATAAAGGCTTACAAGCCTCGTATTGGCGCTCGCCGACGAGGCTGGCGTTCCAGTCTCGGCGCGTTGAGGTATCAACAGAGCGATGCTGGTGTCGCCGCGACCATGTCGCGAGTGATGCCGCTGCGGGCAACTTGACTGCCAGAATGTCAGCTTCGCTGCCCGGGCGCGCGCAATCGGTTTCGCGCCCTTCGTCTCTGATCTTGGGGGCGTCGACGGTGGTACCCGTCCGGGCGATTCAGGCTAGCTGTACCATGTGGCGGCGATGGCGGCCAGGCCGACGAGCCAGCAGTAGACACCGAAGTAGCGCAGCTTGGCCTTTTGAATCACCGTCAGGAAAACCTTGAGCGCGGCGTAGCCCACCAGGGCCGCGACAAGCGTGCCTGCAAGTGTCGGGGCGAGGCAAAAATCGGATGCCTGCGGCTGGGCGAACACCTCGGCCGCCTGTTTGACCGAACCGGCCAGCACGGGGGGAATGAAGATCAGGAAGCTGAACTGCCCAGCCCATCGCCGTCGCAGGCCACAAAGCAGGGCCACCGACACGGTCGAACCGCTGCGCGAAATGCCCGGGGTGATCGCCAGCCCTTGCGCCACACCGACCAGCAGGGCAGCACCCACACTGAACTTGCGCCAGCCCCGACGCGGACGACCGCGAAGTTCCGAAGCCCATAGCAGGCATCCGGTAATCAGCAGAGCCACGCCGATCGTCGCGGGCTGACCGAAGGCCGCCTTCATCCGGTCTTCAAACGCCAGCCCGATCACGGCCGTCGGCACGCACGCGACCACGCCCAGCAGCGTCACGTACAAGGCGGCGGGCGGCTTGTTGCTGACAAGCAACCGGCAGCGCGGCAAGTCACGGGCCAAGGAGTGCACATACCGCCGAAAGACCGGCAGGAAGACCACGGCAATCGCCACCAGCGTGCCCAGATGGGTGCACAAGTCGAACAGCAGCATGCCGGGCGACTCGGACGGCGGCAGCGGTGAGCCCAAGCGGCGGAGCACATGCTGCCCGAGCGCCAGATGCCCGCTGCTGCTGACCGGCAGGAACTCGGTGAGGCCCTGAATCGCACCCAGCAGCACCGCTTGCAGCCACGTCATACGTGCATTCCCAACACGAAGCGACAGATGATCTGACCGACCAGGTTCGCATAGACGGCAGCGGCCAAGTCGTCAGCCACGATCCCCCATCCGTGAGGCAGGCGTTCGAACTGTCGTGCGGGCGGCGGCTTGACGATATCAGCGATGCGGAACAGGAAGAATTGTAGCCCCACGATGCCCAGCACCCCAACCCAGCCGGCCTGTCCGATCGGCATCCACAACAGAGCCAACCATTGCCCGGCGGCCTCGTCGATGACGACCGGCTTGGGATCGTCCGTGTTGTAGAAGCCGACCGCCCACGGGCCGCACGCGACACCCGCCGCGGACGCGGCAATCGCCAGGACGATCATGGACAAGTGGAACGCGCTGCCCGCGCCGAAAATCAGGCACACCAGCAAGGCGACGGCGGCTGCCCCCGCTGAGCCCCACGTGCCGGGCGCGACGGGCAGGTACCCCAGACCGAAGAGACTCACCACCGCTTTGCGCACCGTCACAGCGTATCGCCGGCAGGGTGGGCGATCAAATCGTATTGGTCGGCGTCGACGCAGGTGACCTCAAGCCGGTCGCCCGGTCGCAGGTCGCTGTCCTCGACGAGGGTGACGCTGTCGATCTCGGGCGCCTGGCCCTGGTGGCGGGCGACCGACCGGGTGGGCTGGTCGGCGGCGTCAACCAGCACCTCAAAACGCTCGCCTCGGCGAGATCGGGCCAAGTCGAAGGCGATCTGCTGCTGGGCGAGCATGAGTCGATCGAGCCGCTCTTGCTTGACCGGCTCGGGCACTGGGTTGGGCATGTCGGCGGCGGGGGTCCCGGGCTCGGAAGAAAACGCAAAGGCGCCCAAGGCGTCGAACCGGAACGCTTTGACGAAGTCGAGAAGCTCCTCAAAATGCCGCTCACTCTCACCCGGAAAGCCCACCAGCATGGTCGTGCGGACAGACACGCCGGGTACGCGCTCGCGCAGGCGGTGGAGCAGCTTCTCGGTCTGGTGGCAACCCATCCGGCGACCCATGGCCTTGAGGATGGGATCGCTGATGTGCTGGACGGGCAGATCGACGTACTTGGCGACCCGCGGGCACTCGGCGACGGCGTCGATGACCTCGTCGGTAAACGTGAGCGGATAGGCGTACATCAGCCGCAGCCACAGCAGGCCGTCAAGTGAGTCGAGCTGGCGGAGCAACCCCGCCAGGCCTGGCTCGTAACCGATGTCGCGCCCGTAGCTGGTGGTCTCCTGTCCAATGAGGACCAGCTCGATCGCGCCGTCGTCGATGAGTTCGCGGGCCTCGCGAAGGATTGTCTCGGCGGGCTTGCTGCGGATCGGGCCGCGAATGGCGGGTATGGTGCAGAAGGTGCAATGCTGGCTGCACCCTTCGCTGACCCGCAGATAGGCGTAGTGGCGGGGGGTGAGGCGGAGGCGCGGCGCGTCGGTCTCGGCGGCAGCGGGCGCGGGTCGCATGTACGCCGGCTCGCCATCGAGCGCGGCGCGTACGATCTGCTCGCGGTTGTGGACACTGACCAGCGAGTCGATCTGGGGCACGGTGCGACGGAGGCGTTCGCCGTCGCGCTCGACGAGGCAGCCCGTTACGATCAACCGCTGGCATCGTCCAGAGCGCCTATAGCGTGCGACATTTCGTATCTCGTTCAAGGCCTCCTGCCGGGCGACGTCGAGGAACCCACACGTATTCACGACGATGACGTCGGCCTGGTCGGCCCGATCGGTCAGCACGAAGCCGGCTTGGCCCAGGTCGGCGAGCATGCGCTCGGCATCGACCAAGGCCTTGGGGCAGCCCAAGGCAACAAAGGCAAGGGTCGGTTGGCTGAGGCGTCGGCTGGTCGGCGTGTGTCTTTTGCCCATCATCACGCGATTTTAGAGAGGGTGAAGCGTAGCGACAAGCGGGGGTGTTGCTGGCCAGGAACCGGTCTTCGGCCTATACTAACAGTGTTATGGGCAGTCAGCAGTTGGTGGCGGAGTTTCAGGCGGAGGCGGGCGCGACGAAAGAGCCCACCCTCGGGCTGGTGGACCGGTTCAAGTTCGGTCTGGCTCGCGGGTTTCTCACAGCCTGGATGAAATGCTTCTCGCTGAAGGGCTTGTACCTATTTGGGCAGTTCTTCGGGACCTGCGAGTGGCTGATCGATCGCAAGTCGCGCCGGCGCTTTCGGCAGCGTCTGCGGACGATCTTCGGCGACGATCTCACGCCGGCGATGGCGCGCCGTCATACGCTACGTTACTTCCGCCGCGTCCGCTGCGACAAGATGGTCTATCTGATTTTCGACAAACTTCCGCGAGAGAAGATCGTCCGTCGCATCCGGTTCCACGGACGCGAACATCTGGATGCAGCGATGGCTCGCGGCAAGGGCGTGTTCGTGACCATGGCCCACTTCGGGTCGCACCACGTGTCGGGTCTGCTGATGGCGCTGGCGGGCTACCGCGTGGCAGGCGTTCGTGACCGCAACGAGGGGGCCTTGAGGCGGTACATGCAGCAGCGCTACGCCGAAAGCTTCCCGGAGTTTCAGGCGGTGAAAGTGCTGTTCGCCGACGCGTTCCCGCGCGACCTGTATCGGTGCTTGATGGCCAACTACGTGGTCGGCGCGGCGCTGGACGTGGATCGTCAGCGGGGCGCGAACCTGCGGACGGCCACGGTCAACATGTACGGGCAACCACGGCAGTTTCTTACCGGGACGATGCAGATCGCCCTGCGATGCGGCGCGACCGTCTTGCAGGGGTTTTTGATTTCCAGGAGGAATTACTACTTCCACTTGGTCATATCCGGGCCGCTGGTCGACCCGGATACGGAACAGGACGAGCCGGCCGTGCTCGCTGAGGTGATGCAGCGGTATGCCGACGGTATCGAGGAGCAAGTCCGCAGACATCCGTGTCACCTGAGCAAGCTCTAGGAGGGGCCACGTCAACGGCAGCGCAGGAGGCCGACGTCGGCTGACCAGCGCCCGCCAGGCCGGCAGAGAGCAGGGAATCGATTCATGTGGTGCCGGGGTTGGTGGCGGCGCGTGCGCGAGGCATGCGAGCAGCGCGATCCGTGGTCGCGGGGGCTGCAAGCCCTGCTGTCGCCGCTGCGCACGTTCAGTGTCTGGCTGAGCAGCAGGCGACTGAGGCCGAGCCCGCGACCGCAGACGCTATCGGGGATCCTCGTGCGTTGGCACGGGCGCCTGCGGGATCCGGCAGTGGGGCAACTGCGCGGTCTGGTGGCTGCGGCACTGCGTGATTCGACCTCGCCGGCTTTCGACGTGTCATTGGCAACCGCGAGCGAGGTCGCGATTCCCGAGGCGCGTGAGACGTTGCTTGCGCTGCTGTCGGACACTCGACTGGCCAACGAGCCGGCACGGTCGCAGTTGATCCGGGCGTTGGGAAGGCTGCGAGATCCGTCGCTGGCGGATGTATTCACTCGCCTCCTATACAAGCACGCACCAGCCGCCGGCGAGTACCGACGGCTGTTGCCCACGGTACATGAAGCGGGTTGGGCGCTGTGTCTGTGCAAGCCGACGGCGTTGCTGCACGAGGTGCCGAGTTGGCTTCAGATCGATCCGCTGTTTTTGTCGGACGTGCTGACGCACGGTGACCGGGCGGCAGCCGAAGCGGTCAACGAATTGCTGAGAGAACTTGAGCCCATCAAGCGCCGGTTCATCCAGCGCAATCTGTCAGCGGTAGCGCGCGTACGGCTTGCGGGGTCCTAGGAGTCTGTCGGACTTGGCTTGCCGGATTTCGACCATGACGGGCCAGAGATGGGTATCGTGCCCCGTGGGGAACACGGCCTTCTCGCAAACCCGGGACCGCCGGGATTCAAGTGGGGCCGAAAAACCGCTTTGCTTACCCTGTTTCGGTGCGCGCAGCGGGAACCACCCATGGCTTCAGGCGGCTTGGGTTTGGGACCTTTGCGGCTACCGTTGCGTTGGTCCCGGGCGCCAACCTTCCTCTCGTATTCGGCTTGTTCGGACTTGGCACGCTCCTGCGCACGACGCTCCAGTCGTTCTCGGGCTTGCTCCAGCTTCGCA